>JAXHTH010000087.1:0-21065 GCA_034211115.1 Planctomycetota bacterium
GATCTGCGGCACGAGGGGCTCTTCCTCGACACGCAGCGCCTGCGTGACCTCGTCGGCGAGGACCCCGACCCACTGCCCGGCTTCCAGGAGCGCAAACTCCGCCGAGCCATCACAACGCTCATCGACGGCGATGGCGAGGGTGTCGGCGGCTTCGTCGAACTCGTCCTCGAGCAGATCTGCGGCTTCACCGGTGGCGGCGGCCGGTGGCAGCGCGGGTCCGCCGTGCCCACGGAATGGTCCCGGCCGGGCTCCGCGGGCGAGACAATCCGGCCGCGCCATCTCTGGACCGGGCCCCGGGGCGTCGTGCTGCCGGTCTTCATCGATCAGGCGCCGCGCGTCGGCATCGGTCGCGGCCGACGGACGGTCGGTCAGGTGCTCCATTGGCTCCGCGCGGGCGGCGAGCGCCTCGCGCTGCTCACCAATGGTCGCCAGTGGCGCCTCCTCTTCGCCGGTCTCGACTTCCACGCCTCGGTCGAATGGGACATCGACACGTGGTTCGAGGAAGGCGCCCCATCGCGGCGTCTCATCGGCCTGCGCTCGCTGCTCCGGCCCGAGCTCTGGACACCGTCCGAGGCCGATCAGCCCGCGCCGCTCGTCCGCGCGATCCTTGACAGCCGCAAGGGCCAGTCGGACCTCTCGGCCATTCTCGGAGAGCGCGTCCGCCGGGCAGTCGAGATCCTCGCCCAGGCGCACGAGCAGATGCTGCACGAACGCGCCGCCGACATCGACAACGCCGATCTCTACCGAGCAGCTGTTCGCGTTGTCATGCGCCTTGTGGTGACGCTCTTTGCCGAGGCACGCGAACTCCTCCCCGCGGACAATGAGATCTACCACACCGCGTACGGAATCCGCGGCCTTCGCGACCAGCTTGAGCGCGACCACATCCGCTCGCCGGCCCGTCTCGCCCGGTCGTACTCGGCCTGGCCACGATTGCTGGCGCTCTTCCGGCTCATCCACGACGGCTGCTCACACGAGGCCCTGCCCGTGCCCCGCTACGGCGGCGAGCTCTTCGAGCCGGGCGATGCCGGCGCCGAGGACGGCGTGTCCCGTGCCGTGCACCTGTTCGAGACCGCCTGCTTCGACGCCGAGATCATGTCCGATCGCGACGTGCACGCAATGCTCGACCTGCTCACCCGTACGAAGGTGCGCATCCGCCAGGGACGCGGCTCGACGCTCGTCGCGGCTCCGGTGAACTTCGCTGAACTCGACAACGAGTACATCGGCATCCTCTACGAGGGCCTGCTCGACTACGAGTTGCGCGCTGCGCCCGATGACCAACCGGTGGTGTTTCTCAACGTCGGCGACCAGCCGGCCCTGCCGCTGGCCACGCTCGAGCAGATGGATGACAAGGCACTCAAGGCGCTGCTCGAGAAGATGAGGGAACGCCGCTCGGCCGCCGACGAAGACGAGGAAGTCGATGCGGAGGATGACACCGCCGACCTCGAAGACGCCGACGAGGGACCCGCGGAGACGGATGACGACGAGACCCAGGCGGAGGAGGATGAAGGGGCCGACGAAGACGGCGCCGGCGAGCCGGACCAGGGCGTCCGCTACACCACACGCACGCGCGCAGAGACGTGGGCCCGCCGGGCCTGCGAAATCGCGAGCCTCGTGCGCAAGCCGCGCGGTCGGATGACACCAGAGCGGCAGCTTCAGTATGAAGAGTCGCTCGCCCGAGTCGCCCGCCGGCTGGTCGATCGCGTCATCCTCCCCCGCGAGTGGTATCTCGTCCGATGGGGAGGCACGCGCAAGGGCGCCGGCACCTTCTACACCAAGCCCCAGCTCGCCATACCCACCGCCCATCGCACGCTCCGCCCCTTGGCCTTCGACCCGCCGACGGGCAAGGACGATCAGCCCGATCTCGATGGGCCGCCGCACCGCTGGACTCCGAAGAAGCCGGAGGAGATCCTCGCCCTGAAGGTCTGCGACCCCGCCTGCGGCTCCGGTTCGTTCCTCCTCGCCGCCTTGCGCTTCCTCACCGATGCGCTCTACCATTCAGTCCAGCACCACAAGCGCCTCGAGGGCGACCCCGGCCGACCCCTGCGCGAGATCCTCGGCCTGCCCGCGCCACCTGCCGCAGATAATGGCCACGAACCGCTCCGCGAGGAGAAGCTCCCGTGCCGCCCCGAGGAGGACCGCTTTGAGGAGCGCTTCAAGGCTGTCCTCCGACGCCATGTCGTCGAGCGCTGCATCTACGGCGTCGATCTCGACCCCCTCGCGGCCGAACTCTGCCGCCTCGCCCTCTGGATCGAGACGATGGATCGCGACCTGCCGTTCTCGTTCCTCGACCACAAGATCCGCTGCGGCAACTCCCTTGTCGGCGCCTGGTTCGACCAGTTCCTCCACTACCCCGTCATGGCCTGGGAGCGCGAGGGTGGTGACAAGAACCACACGAACGGCGTTCACCACAAGAAGGAGACCATCACGCGGGCCATCCGGTCCCGCAAGACCGGCGAGGTCAAGCCTGACCTCATCGACTTCATCGAGCACGCCGAGCTGCTCTTCAAGCCCGATCTGACCGGCGTCACCACCGTTCACGACGAAGCCGAGCGCGCCCTTCGCGCTCTCCACGAGCTGCCCGTCCACGAGGCCGCCGAGCGCGCTCGGCGGTACCGGGCGCTGTGCGACTCACCCGAATTCCAGGCTCTCAGGGACTCCTTCGACCTGTGGTGCGCCATCTGGTTCTGGCCCGGCGACCGCATCGATCTGTGCCCGCTGCCGACGGAGTTCGCTTCGCCCTCGGAGGAAGCCCGGGCCGTCGCTCGTGAGGTCGCGGCAGCGATACGCTTCTTCCACTGGGAACTCGAGTTCCCTGATGTCTTCCACGCCGGCCGCGACGGGTTCGATGCCGTCCTCGGCAACCCGCCCTGGGACATCGCCAAGCCCAACAGCAAGGAGTTCTTCTCGAACCTCGACCCGCTCTATCGCGCCTACGGCAAACAGGACGCCATCCGCGAACAGACCCGCTGGTTCGAGCGCGATGAGGCGCACGAGCGCCGCTGGCTGGACTACAACGCCAGCTTCCGCGCCATGTCCAATTGGGTCCGCTGCGTCGGCTTCTCCTTCGGCGATCGCGTCACCACCAACAGCCAGGGCCGACCGTCCCACGACTTCAACCTCGGCGACCGCGGTCGCAGTTCCTTCGACTCGTCCAAGGCTCGCCACGCCCGCTGGAAGCACCAGCGGGAGCAGTCCTCCGGCTACGCCGATGCCGAGCACCCTTTTCGACATCAGGGCGGCGGCGACATAAACCTCTACAAGACGTTCCTCGAGCAGGCCCATTCGCTCCTCGCCGAT
This sequence comes from Planctomycetota bacterium, assembly GCA_034211115.1. Taxonomy (GTDB): domain Bacteria; phylum Planctomycetota; class Phycisphaerae; order Phycisphaerales; family SM1A02; genus JAXHTH01. The sequence goes on from JAXHTH010000087.1 coordinate 3,298, forward strand.
GACGGCCGCCTCGGCCTGATGGTTCCCTCCGGCCTCTACTCCGATCACGGCACGCGCCCGCTGCGCGAACTGTTCATCGATCATTGCCGCTGGGAGTGGCTCTTCGGCTTCGAGAATCGCGACAAGGTCTTCGACATCGACAGCCGCTTCAAGTACAACCCGATCGTAGTCGCCAAGGGCGGGCGAACGGAGACGATTCGGACGGCGTTCATGCGTCGTCGTATCGAAGATTGGGAAGAAGGCGAGCGCCACGCCACCGAGTACCCGCGCGAGCAGATCCGTCAGTTCAGCCCCAGCTCGCTCGCCCTGCTCGAGATCCAGTCGCAGCGCGACCTCGAGATCCTCACCAAGGTTTACGACAACTCGGTCCTGCTGGGCGACCAGAGCGAGGACGGTTGGGGCATTCGGTACGCGACCGAATTCCACATGACGAATGACTCGAGCCTCTTTCCGCCACGACCGAAGTGGGAGGAGTGGGGCTACCGCCCGGACGAGTACAGCCGCTGGGTTAAGGGGCCGTGGAAGCCGATCGCCGAATTGTGGCGTGAGCTTGGCGTCGATCCGTCACGCCCGCAGCCGATCGAGGTTGAGATCCCCGCCTGGGTCTTCAACGAGGACGCGACCGCCGAACAGCGTGAGCAAACGAAGCTGCGCCTGCATGGCCTCACCATCCGTCCGGGCGATGTCGCGCGCACGGACTGGCGCGTCCGCTGCGCCCAGCCTCCCTACGACACGCTGCCCATGCCCCGCGCCGAAATACCCGCCGGCATCATCCTTTCGCGCGAAGGCGATGCGTGGATCCGGGAAGAGGACATCCCCGTCGTCACCTTCACCGACGCCGGCGGCAAGCCGCTGAAGATCAAGGTGGAGAACGAGGAAGGGAAGAAGGAGGAAATCACAGTCCGCGGGCCGGCTGTGGCGCTGCCGTTGTATCAGGGTCTAATGTTTTACGGCTTTCAGCCGAATGTGAAGCGACACGTTTCGGGGGCGGGGCATTCGGCCAAATGGGATCGCCCGCACCGAGCAGATGATATCTCGCCCCAGTTCCTGATTGCGAGCAGCACCTACGAGGTGTCGCCCAGCTCGATCGAAGGCACAAAGCTAAGCTTTCGTTCTCTATCCAACGCAACAAACGAGCGAACAATCGTTGCTTGTCTGCTCGACGACTTGCCGGCCGGTCACTCAATCAATCATGTGAATCCTAGGCGAGCAGATCTCCGCTTACTCGGTACTATGCACGCGAACAGTCTTGTCTACGACTGGCAAATGCGACTCCGCATAGTTGGCACAAACGTAACCTGGGGATTCATCTCCGAGAGCGCTTGGCCGACTGACACGCACGCGGTCTTCTCAGATGTTGCGGAGAGGGTACATGGGCTCATGGAGTATTCCAGCCGTGGTTCCGCGGCGTGGTTGAGAATGGGTGATGAGACAGGCCGGCCTCTTCGTACGATGTGGAGACGCACAAAAGCTCGCATACTGTCTTCTAAGTGCGAACTAGACGCGTTGCATGCCGCAGCATGCTCAGTCACGTACGATGAGCTGTCCGCCATCTTGGAAAATTGCGATATAGAAATAGACTCTAGCAAGCAGCTGCCCCCGAAAGGACTCTGGCGCGTCGACAAGGACAAGCACCCCGAGCACCGCCATACCGTTCTGACGCTCGTCGCTTTCCACGACCTGTTGCGCTGCATCGACGCCGCGGGCGGCGACCGCGACCGGGGCATCGAGGCCTTCCTCACCCAGAACGACGGCGAGGGCTGGATGCTCCCCGAGACGCTGCGCCTCGCCGACTACGGCCTCGGCCACGATGACCGAGCCAAGGAGCACCAGCCGGTCCGCGCCCACTTCGGCCCCCGCTTCTACGACTGGCAGCTTGCCCAGACCCCCGAAGAATCCTGGAAGGAATGCCACCTCCACGCCCGCAACCTCCTCGGCGAAGCCGCCTACGCGAGATTGCTTGCAGAAATCGAGAAGTCTGCATCAGGCGACCTCGAACAGCCTGACGACCTCATCGATGATTCGGCCGGAACCCTGTTCCAGACCGGAGAGACTTCGTTGTCTAAGGACACACGGCACTAGTAGTCCAAGCGCCACGTGCGTTACCTGGTAAGGAGCCAAAGCAATGGCCCGGGGACTGCCACAGAACGTCAGGGATAATCTTGAGAAATGCCGTTCGGCCGCGATCGCAGGGGTTGAGGTGTACAACCGACCCGGACCACGCTTCCGCACTGCTCACTACATCGTCCTGATCATGATCGCGTGGACCGCGCTCTTTCATGCGATCTTCTATCACAGGAGCAGACGTCCGTGGTATCGAACGCGGACGTCGGGTTCCGGAAGAGGCATCCGTTATCAGCGAATTGACGGCGAACCGAAGCACTGGGACTTGGCTGAGTGCCTGAAACAGTTCTTCGGTGACCGACATCCTCCTGAGCGAAAAAATCTCGAATTCCTCATCGGTCTCCGGAACAAGATCGAACATCGGCATCTTCCAGAGTTCGACGCGCCCCTTTACGGCGAGTGCCAAGCAGCGCTCCTGAATCTTGAACAGCTGCTCGCAGACCGCTTCGGGGCAAAATACGTGCTGGCTGAGCAACTAGCCGTCTCACTGCAGTTCTCGCAATTGATTCCAGAGGAGAAGAAGCGAGCTGCACGCTCCCTCGCGAGTGCTTCAGCAAACAGCGTTCGCGAGTATGTGGAGAAGTTTCGAGGCAGTTTGCCAGCGGCTGTGCTGAACAGTATGAGATACTCGTTCAACGTGTATCTCGTGCCAAAGGTCGTGAATCGCGAGAGTGCCGCTGATGCCTCCGTCACGTTTCTGCGACCGGACGAAGCGGATGACGAAGAGGTGGAGCGTCTCGAGAAGTTGAACGTGCTTATCAAGGAGAAGCACATTCCGATTGCCAACCTTGATCTATTTCGCCCACAACAGGTCGTCGACGAAGTTCAACTTCGGGTGTCGCACCGGTTCACAATGGCGGATCACACTGATGCTTGGCACCACTTCTCTGCGCGCCCGGTTGCCGGCGCAGGGAGGCCAGAACGGACTCGCAGCGAATACTGTGTATACAACAAGGTGCACGGGGACTACCTCTATACGCGACCATGGATCGAAATGCTTGTTCGTGAGATGGGTACAGCCGAGGGGTACAGGAACGTGACGGGTCGTGAGGCGAAGAATGTGTAGAGACGAGTGTGATAGATCGGCGCAACTGTGGGCAATGTTGCCATGGCACTGAATCCTATAACCTACACGGAGAAGATCGTCTCCAGCTTCCTGAAGTATCAGGTCACGGCCTATCTCTTCGCGGGCGGACGCCTTCACGACCTCCAGCAGAAGATCGACGCCTGCGGCGGCGACCGCAACAAGGGCATCGAGGCGCTCCTGATCCAGAACAACGACGAGGGCTGGATGCGGCCCGAGGCGCTGCGCCTGTCTAGGCAGGAACTACGATAAAGTGATTGAAGGGAAGATATGACCAAGCAGATCAATGAGTTGAAGAAGCATATTAGCCGTGACAAAGACCTGGCATCGTCGATTCTGGATCAGATTGACAAGCAGATCAGGAATCGGATGAGTCGGGACAATGCCGCTGCCGTGCCGGCTGAGGTGATCTCCTATAGATTCGAAATTGCAGGCGGTCTCACCCAACTGAAGAACGAGTTGTTCTTCGCCAAGGCCGAAACAAGACGGGAGAAACGCTCTGGCGCTTCTGAGAATCTGACTTATCTTATCTGCAAGGCACGAGTCGGAGGGGCGGTTGGTGGCGACGATGTGTTCGTTGTCAGTTGGACCTCGCCGATCACTGTGGACCTGCTGGATAAGCCTGTCGGACATCGATTTGAATTTCAACCCCCTCGTCGCCCGGCCAGAACATTCGAGATTCTCGCAGCGGCCCGTTACGGAACCGTGATTCCGGATATCACTGACACGACATACATGCTCGATTCAGGTGAGTTCTATGTACTGCACGAGAATCAACTCGGAGAGGTGCTGGATCTCGCCGAGGAGGCGCTACTTCAGGAGGAGTACAAGGCGCCAGAGCAGACGGCGCTGACGGAGATCATTGAACTCGCGGACAAGACTCAGCGCACAGCAATGCACTTGCCGTTCAAAGAGCGAGTGCTTATCGAAGGGCCTCCAGGAAGCGGAAAGACAAGTATTGGAATCATGCGGATTCCTTGTCTTATTGACCGGCAGTGGGGGGAACTAGAACTCGATCCCGGGAAGCATAGGGCTTTTCACAAGGAATCAACGATGCGGATCCTCGTCATGAACGAGGAGATGGTGCCATACTTGCAGGAGTTGACTCGCTCAATCGGCATTCAACACGTACGCGTGGGCACCATGACCGATTATCTTCGGCGGATCGTGCGAGATGCCGGGACGTTGACCGGACGGATGCTGAGGGACGAATCGGATGCTCTCGCCCGAATCAAGTCGCGACGGCAGTTGCTCCCCGTGTATTGGCGAGCATTTCGTGAACATGCCTTGAGCGTGTGGGATCGAGACCGGGAGGGTATTCGTGAGCACTTGGAGAAGGTGGGCGGTGACCTTGGTGTGGACTTGATGAAGACGCTTGATCGCTGGTTTTCGGCGTTACGGTCAGCCGAAGCGCCGCCTGAGAGGCGTGCCACAAATGTCAATCTCGCCGTGTTTGTTGAGAGTTGGCGCGATCGCGCCCACCGCCAACTGCCTGATGAAGTGCTGACCGTGGCTGATAGAAAACGCAGGACTGAAATGCGAGAACGTCTGCGCAAGTTGGAAGGCCAACTCAAAGGGTTCGCGAGGCGAGTAGTAGACAGGACGGGCATTATCGAGAACCTGCTGACTGGCGGGCGCAGAGATGAGTTGCTCCAGATGACATCAGACGTTGGCATGGGGCAGCGAGAGGTCGAGGAGGCGCTAGACGAATGGGCAGATCAGCTCAGCGGCAAGACGGCTTACCACTCAGACAAGGATATCGCATTGTGCGCATGGTTGGGAACGAAGATCACTCTCATGCAGGCAGGCGAAAGCCCACTGACGATTGGTGGTCGTACGGAGGCAATGACACACTTGGTGATTGATGAAGCGCAGGACGTCACACCGGTGCTTGCTCATACGCTCGATACGCTTGTTGATCAAGGCGGCACGATTACCCTTGTAGGCGATCTGCGTCAAAGGGTTGTTTCGGTCAGTGTTTTGGACAGTTGGGATGAACTGGGTTTGCCCGATCTGCGGCGGGCCGCGTTCACGATCAACTTCCGCCAGTCAACCGAACTGGGTTCGTTCCTTCATGCTCTCCACCATCAGCTGTACCAGGAAGAGCCGGTGTGGCAGCCCACAACCGATAACTTAGGTCCACGGCCACGAGTCCGGACCTTCGACGATCCAGCGGCGATTGTGAGTCTGCTTGCGAGGGAAGTCGAGCAATGGCGGCAGGTCATCCCAGGGGCCACGGTTGGGATATTGCACTACAACGTCGAGAGCTACGATTTGCAGGGTCTCGCCTCCGATCTCGAAAATTATCTTGAAGAAACTCTGACGCCCGTATACAACGTGGAGGATGAACAGGGATCTTTCCACTTGCAAAGAACGGATTGCGCGCTAATAGCGTCCGTGGCAGCGACAAAGGGGCTGGAGTTCGACGCCGTTGTTCTCGTTGACTTCGCATCATTGTGGAGTCAGCAAGAAGAAGATATTAGCGATATCGATCGCAATGCTCTTTACGTATCAGCGAGTCGGGCACGGCGGGGATTGTCCTTGATATTGCCGCGAAGCGGTCGGATTCCAGAATGGCCTTTGGTTCGTGATCTTCTGGATGTTGTGGATGATTAGAGGTATGGCGGAGTAGAAGCAACATGGCGATCAACCCCAATATCTTCACCGAGAAAGTCGTCGGCAGATTCCTTAAGTAGCAGCTCACGGCGTACCCCTTCGCCGATGCGCACCTGCACCAGCCCGTTTCCCATCTGCTCAACCCGCGCTTTTACGACTGGCACCTCGCCCAAACTCCCGAGGAGTCCTGGCGCGAGTGCCACCTTCATGCCCGCAACCTCCTCGGCGAAGCCGGCTACCAAGCCCTCCTCGCCGAGATCGAGGGCAAGGACGCCACCGATCAGCACCACCGCTCTGCCGTCGGCGAGCCAGACGGCATGCTGATCGATGTCGAAGACGCTCCGCTATTCCAGCAGGAGCGATAGAAGTGCCCCCCCGGAACGGAGACTGACTTGACGATTCGGCGGGTTGATGGGGGTTTGACCCCATCCATCGCCAAAAAACGTCAAGCGAGACACGAGATTCACTTGACATTTCAGCGAGAAAATGGGGATTATACCCCCATCATGGCAAAAAAACGTCAAGCCGATACGGATGCATTCTTCGCCCGCCATCCCGTCTTCACGCTGGATGAGGCGGTACGAACGCTCCAGTCCCGAGGCGGCCGTCAGGGAGTGAAGGAACGGCTGAGGCACCACGTGGAGACCGGGCGGCTGCGGTCGATCGCGCGGGGGATCTACGCGGTGGTCCCAACGGGACAGTCCGCCGAGTCGTTTCGACCGGATCCGTTCCTCGCAGCGCAGGCAGCGCGGCCCGACGCAACATTCTCTTACCACAGCGCGCTGGAACTGCTCGGCGCTGCACACTCCACTTGGAGTGCCTGTACGGCGTTCACCGGTGCGTCTCGGCTGTCGTTCCGCCTCAACGGTGCGACCGTCCGAATTGTCCCCCACCCAACGCCCCTGCGTAAGCATGACGACGTTGAGCTTGGCACGCAGAAGGTCGAACGCAGAGGACGACTGCTGCGCACCACCGGCCGCGAGCGGACGCTCGTCGAGGGCTTCCGGCGGCCGAACCTCGTTGGGGGGGTGTCAGAACTCGTCACGTCCGCCGGGGGCTTCGGAACACTTGACGTTGATCTGCTCAGGAAAGTGCTCAAGCGGTACGGGATGCGTCGCCTCTGGGCGGCGGCGGGCTGGTTTCTCGAGACGCACGCGCAGAGATTCCATGTGACCGAGGAGGAGCTCGCGGCCTTCGATGCGCATCGACCTCGCGCGCCGCAATACCTCGTCCGCGATTCGCGGGGTGGCCCACTTGTCGGTCGCTGGAACATCGTGCTGCCACCCGGTGTCACAAGGGGAGATCCCGATGGCCGTGAGTCTTGAGTTCCTCGATCGCTGCGCCAGCGAGACAGGCTACGAAGCCGCGACACTTGAGAAGGTCACGCGCCTCGGCGAGATCGCATCGGAGATCAATCGCCACCGAGTGCTGAAGGACGCCCTTGCGCTGAAGGGCGGCACGGCTATCAACCTTCGCTTTGGCGCCCCGCCACGGATGTCGGTGGACCTGGACTATAACTACATTGGGCAGTTGGATCGCGCCTCGATGCTTCGCGAACGACCTGGCATCGAGGAGGCGATCATACAACTCGTCACGCACCTCGGGTACCGGGTGCAACTGTCGGCCGACGCCGCAGCGGGCCGGAAGATCTACGCTACCTACCGATCGGCCCTCGGCCCGGACGATCGGATCGAAGTGGATGTCAACTTCATGTGGCGCGTGCCGCTGGGAGAGATTCGAGCGACCGAGCTGTGGCAACCAGGCGAACTCGATCGGCCTCGGGTGATTGTCGTCTCTGACGAGGAACTCTGGGTTGGCAAGTTCCTCGCCATGCTGGATCGTGCGGCACCGCGGGATGCGTGGGACATTGCGCGGATGCCGTCGATCGCCGACGAGGTTCGACGATCGAGTTCGTTCCGTCGCTGGTTTCTCGCGATGTCAGTCATTCTCGATCACCCGGTAGATACGTATAGCCGCGCGCGATTCGAGAGACAGCTTCCACAGAAGATGATCGAAACGCAGCTTCATCCCATGCTGACGCAGGCAGAACGGCCGACGAGCGAGGAGCTGACTGACGGGGCTTGGGCGATCATTAGACCATTCCTTCAGCTTAGCGATGGGGAAGCCGAATACGTTCGGTCGAGCTACGCAGGAGACCATCGTCCTGAACTGCTGTTTCCAGCGGACCGTTCACTCGCCGAGCGGTTGAGCAGCCACCCGCAGATCCGGTGGAAGCTGAAGAATGTCCGCGAATACGTGGAAAGAAACCGCAGGCAGGGAGCATGAGCCATGGCCCTGAACCCGATTACCTACACGGAGAAGATCGTCTCCAGCTTCCTGAAGTACCAGGTCACAGCGTATCCCTTTGCCGATGAGCGCCTGCATCGGCAACTGCGTGAATTACTCTCGCTTGAGGTAACGCGCGACACGCCTCTGCTCCAGGGGCCATACGTGTCGCTGTCGCGCCCGTTTCGCCAGGGCGCGACCGTGGAGGCGCTCGTCGAGGGTGGCGTCCTGCACACGCATCTCCGACAGCTCATTCCCTTCGAACACGTCTACGGCCACCAAGAGCAGGCGCTGCGGGCGATCCACGACAGCCGAACGACGCTCATCTCGACAGGCACCGGATCGGGCAAGACCGAGTGCTTTCTCTATCCGATCATCAGCCGGTGCCTTCAACTGCGCGATGACGGCGCGACGCCGGGCATCTCGGCGGTCATCGTGTACCCGATGAACGCCCTGGCCGAAGACCAGCTCGCCCGACTGCGCGAGCTGCTGGCCGGCACGGGCATCACGTTCGGCATGTACGTCGGCAGCACGCCGAGCTACGAACGCGACGTCGTCGGTGTCCGTCTGCCGGCCACGGCCTCGCGGGCCGAGTACCTGGCCAGGCTCGAAGAGGTCCGGCGCGAGCAGCGCGGCGTGGCTGTGCATCCCCCCGAAGAAGTCTGCTCCCGCGAGGTGATGCGCACCGCAGGCCGCCAGCCGCGGATTCTGCTCACGAACGTCAAGCAGCTCGAGCTCCTCCTGACCCGACAGGTGGACATCGAGCTGTTCGCGGACGCACGGTTGGACCATCTGGTCTTCGACGAGGCGCACACGTTTACGGGCGCCCAAGGCGCGGAGACGGCGTGCCTGATCCGGCGCCTGCGCCAGTTCTGTGGGCGCAGCGAACAGGACACCGTGTGCGTCGCGACCTCGGCGACCATCGTGGACGAGAGCGATCCGCAGGCCGCCAGGAAGTTCGCCTCTCGCTTCTTCGGTGTGCCCCAAGGTCGGGTCGAGACGGTCAACGAGGCCTATGAGCCCGAGGTCTGGCGGTCGGGAAGGACGGTGCCGCCGCCACCCTCAGACGCACCCGGGCGGGTCCTTGAACGATGCCTGGCCGCTGTCGATGATGACGAGCCCGATACGGCGGTTCGCGACGCCTACCGGTTGCTCGCCGGCGTCGATCTTCCCTCGGGTGACTGGGAGGCGGCCCTGCACGAGGCGCTATCCAGCAACGAGCTCGTGTACCAGATCAACGAGGCACTCGACTCACCAAGGGCGCTGCGGGAGCTGCTCGACGATCTCGCCGAGCGGGTTGGTCGAGCCGTGACCGAGGAGGAGCTGCTGTGCTGGCTGACGCTCGGTGCGGCGGCGAGACGTGACGGTCGGCCGCTCCTGCGGCCCGTCGTGCATGGGTTCATTCGGGGGATTGCCGGCGCGGTCGTGACGTTTCCGGAGGAGCACGAAGGGCCGAAGCTGTGGCTTGCCGCCGAGGACGAGATCGAGGCGGCCGGCGACGACTCGGCGAGGCTGCGACTCCCGCTTACTACGTGCACGACGTGCGGCCAGCACTACTACGTCACGTGGCTGAAGGACTTCGAGTTCATCGCCCGCGCGCCGTCCGGGGGCACGGCTGAGGGCAGCGCGATGTTCTGGGAGCCACTCGACGAAGCGGCCGGTGGCAGGCGCGTCGTGCTCGTTGATGAGATCGTTGGCGCCGACGACGAGGAGGAGCCGCCGAGTGCGCGAACCGCGCCGCTCTGGTTTTGCCGCCACTGCGGGGCTGCGCACCCAGAGGCCTTCGACCGGTGCCTGGGCTGCGGGATGGCCGTGGAGCCGGTGGAGCTGTACGCCATCAGGCAGAAGAAGGAGACCCCGGGCTACCTCACGAGCTGCCTGGCGTGCAAGGCAGCCGGTCGGCGTTGGGGCAATGGCTACCGCGAGCCCGCCCGTCCGGTGCGCGCGACGACCGTGGCCGACGTGCACGTGCTCGGACAAGATATGGTTCACAACGCCGAGCGCAAACGTCTGCTCGTGTTCGCGGACAACCGGCAGGAAGCGGCGTTTCAGGCGGGTTGGATGAAGGACCACGCGCGGCGGTTCCGCCTCCGTGCACTCATGGCGGAGCAGCTCAGGCCGGAGGGCGTCGCGATCGGTGACCTCACCCACGCGCTGGACGACCTATTCGAGCGCGACGACGCTCTCTCCAAGACGCTCGCCCCCGAGGTATGGCGCGTCGCCAGGAAGGAAGGCACCGGGCAACGTCACCGGCAGGAGCGGCGGAAGTTCCTGCGGATGCAGGTTCTCCGTGAGCTGGTGCTATCGCCTCGTCAGGTGATCGGCCTGGAACCGTGGGGCCGGTTGCGCATCGACTACGACGTCCTTGTGCCCACGGTGCCGCTGATCCAGCGTTATGCCGACCGCCTGGGCGTACCGGCGGAGGACCTGCGCGACGGGATCGCCACACTGCTGGATTATCTGCGCCGTAATCGTGTGTTGTTCGATCCCGACACGAGAACGTTCTCCAAGTACTGGGGCGACGGCGACCTTGAGATCATGCAGGGATACCTGCCTCAATATGGAGCTCCGGTCGGCACGAAGCTGAGCGGCGAGATCGAGGAAGGGCCCTGCCAGACGCGCCGGTGGATCGGTTCCGGCGGCGAGACCAACTTCCAAAACATGGTCAAGAAGTGGGGCCTCGAGCCGGACCACGTCAACGACTTCCTCGCCGAGCTGTTCGAGTTCCTCAAGTCCGATGACGTGAAGATACTCATTCCTGCGCGCCTGACGGGCTGGCATGGGAACCGGCTTCCGGGATCAGCCGGGCTCTACCAGGTCAACGCCGACCGGATGTCCCTGACGCCGCATCGCGGAGCGTTCCGGTGCCGTCGCTGCCGCCGTCTCGTCGCGCGACGAACGCCGAATCTCGTGTGCCCCGGCTATCGATGCGAGGGAACCCTCGAGTTTGTGCGCGACCAGCGGGACAATTACGACCTTCAGCTCCTCGACGAGAGCTATTCGATGGTCCGTCCAGAGGAGCACACGGCGATGGTGCCCCCGGAGGATCGCGAGCGGATCGAGCGTCAGTTCAAGAACCCGGATTCGGACGTCGTGAACTGCCTCGTCTGCACGCCGACCCTCGAGCTCGGCGTCGATATCGGCGCCCTCGACGCCATCCTGATGCGGAACGTGCCACCGCTGCCTGCGCACTACTGGCAGCGCGCGGGTCGCGCGGGACGTCGCCATCGCATGGCCGTCGACGTCGCGTATTGCCAGGCGTCGAGCCACGACCACGCCTACTACCATGATCCCCTCAAGATGCTCGCGGGGCGAATCGATCCGCCGGCGTTTAACTTGCGCAACGACGTGATGGTCGCCAAGCATGTGCACGCGACGACGCTGACGCGTCTGGGGCAGCTCACCCGTGACGCGTCGTTGCCAGAGGCTACACGCGTGGCCCTGGACCAGATGCTCAAGGAGACGTTCCCCACAACCATCACGAGCTACCTCTTCGATGAGTCCGGCGCCGTGCGGACGACCGAGTTCGACCCGTCCGCTTTTCGCGACGCGATTCATGCCAACGAGGCGGACTTGATCACGTACGTCGAGAGCGCCTTCCGACAGGGATGGCCCGACACGGACGCGGAAGTCGTGGAGCAAGACGCACTGACAGGTCACATCACCGGCGCCGCCGATGAGCTCGAGCGCGTCGTGACTCGCCTTCGCCGACGTCTGCTGTGGGCGATGGAGCAGATCAGGCGTCTCAACCGGATTCGCGAGAACCAAGGTGACCTGAACCCGGAGGAGGAGTCGCAGTACCGTCGCTGCGACCGGATGATCAAGAAGATGAAAGGGACGCTCCGCCGCAGACGCCAGGAGCCGGAAGGCTACGAGGACGTCTACACGTACGGCGTGCTCGCCCGCGAGGGTTTCCTGCCTGGGTATGGCCTCGAGTCCGGGCAAGTCGTGGGCTTCGCCGAGATTCCGTTCTGGGTCGAAGGGCCGCGGGACTTCGTGCTGCCGCGGCCGCCATCGATGGCGATCCGCGAGTACGTGCCCGGCAACCTCATCTACGCCAACGGCAATAAGTTCGTCGCTCGGCAATTCCGCCTTGAAGCCGATGAACGGACGATCGACATGCCGCACTTCGAGGTCTCGACTGAGCGCGAAGCCGTCGCGGAGACGAATCTCGCGGCGGCGACGTCGAGCGTATCATCCGTGGTCGTCCCGGCCGTGGCGATCTGTGACGTCGACCTGACGCACTCGTCGCACATCTCCGACGAGGAGGAGTACCGCTTCCAGATGGGTGTGTCGGTGTATGGCCGCGACAAGGGCTTGCACAACGGCGGAACGGCCCACAAGTGGGGCGAGCGTGCTCTGCACTTTCGCCGGGGTGTACACCTGACTCTTGTCAACGTCGGCGCCAATCTGGCGATCCGACAGCACGATCGCTACGGCTACCCGGTCTGCACCGTCTGCGGGCAGAGCGTCTCCCCGCTCTCCTCGGAGCGGCAGCGCGAGCACTTCGCCGACGATCATCGACAGCGGTGTGGGCGAGCCGTCGAACACATCGGCTTCTTTACTGACATCGTCGCCGACGCCATCACGCTGCCCGCCTGTCCGTCGCGGGAAGAGGCGTACAGCGTGCTCGAGGCCCTGCGCTTCGCGGCCGCCGATCGGCTCGACATGATTCTCGAAGACCTCCAAATCCTGGTCATCGGGTATGTTGATCGGGACGAGGTCGATGGGCTGCTGTGGGACCCCATGCCCGGTGGGTCTGGGCTTCTGGAAAGGCTCATCGAGCTGTTCCCGGAGATTGTGCAGTCCGCGCTCGATCTTGTGGAAAACTGCCCGGCCGCGTGCGATCGCTCGTGCATCGACTGCCTTCAGACCTACCGCAACTCCTTCTATCACAAGCATCTCGACCGAATCGTTGTTGCCGAGCGGCTACGGGCGTGGGGCGATCGGCTCACTGTTTCGCATGAGATTCCGGCGCGACTCCCCAGCCCAGCGGAGACCGGGGGCGAAGCGCTTCCGGTGAACCAGGCCGAACGGCTGCTCAAGGAGCTGCTGATCGCCGCGGGGTTCCCCGAGGGGACAGGGGGCGAGCAGCTCCGGCTCGATCGCGTGCTTGGCACAACGACACCGGACGTGATCTACCGCGGCCCCGACCATGACGATGACGAGGGGATCTGTATCTACCTCGACGGTCTGTCCGGCCACATCCATGGCAACCCGACAACCGCGGGCCGCGATCGCGAGATCAGGGATTGGCTGCGGAACAACGGCTACGAAGTGATCGAGATCGCCGCCTCGGATCTGTACGACAGCGGGAAGATGCAACAGCACTTCCGCCGCTTGGCCGGCTACCTGCACGAGCGGGAGCTGCGTTCACGTATTCGCGAGGACGATAGCTGGTTTGAGAGGGGTCACGACGCCGCTTCAGGCGCTGCACCGCTGCCGTTCCGTCGGGTCACGCCCACGGAAGCCGACCGATTCAGCACGTGCGTTCCGCTAATGACGCTCGAGGCGGCGGCCGGAGCATTCGGAGAGTCGCACGAGGTTGAGTTCGACGACTGGGTCGAGCTCGACGGCTCTAGGCGGATCGAACGAGGCATGTTCGTCGCACGGATCGTCGGGCGATCGATGGAGCCCCGCATTCCGGACGGATCGTACGGCCTCTTCAGGGCAAACCTTGCGGGCTCGCGGAATGGTCGAATCGTGCTGGTTCAGCATCACGACATCAGTGATCCCGAGCATGGCGGCCGCTACACCGTAAAGCGCTATCGCAGTGAGAAGGTGGAGTCCGAGGATGGATCGTGGAGGCACGTGAGGATCGTGCTCGAGCCGTTCAACGCAGAGTTCGAGCCGATCACGCTGCAGGTGGATGACGAGACGGAGGTCGCGATCATTGCGGAACTGGTTGAAGTGCTGGGTACGAGTTGAGAGTGCGGTCAGTACCGGAGATGGCGGCGCTGCATGAGCGACTGGCCCGTCGATGTCAAACTGCCCGACCTCCTACGCGACCGCAAGGATGAATCTCATCGGACGTTGTGTCGAGCGCGGGATCTAGCCGGCCCGACGAGCAATGGCGAGAGTGATAGAATCCAGCTCATTGGTGATGTCAACAGCGTGATGACCCCACCGCAACTGGGACCGGGAAATGGCCGGACGACCGAAGAAGATGGCTGAACGGGCGACGGAGCTGGACACGATGGCGTCCGCCCTCGCCGTGGAGGTCTTCGCGGCGGCGCCGGAGCAGTATCGGGGCGCGGACTCGGATCCGAGGGACGCGATCGGGGCGCTGTGGAAGCGCTGCGTGTCGGACGCGATCCGCCTCTCCCTGCAAATGGAGGTGCTCGCGGACCTGCTGCGGAAGAAGGCTGGGCTCGCGACGGTGCCGGAGCCCGACGAAGAGGAGGAGGAGACGGAGGGCGAGCCGTGTGGTGAGGGGGCGGCCGAGCTCTTGGCCGAGGATCGGACGGAGGTGCCGGCCTCCAACAAGCCCAAGCGCCCCGAGGAGCACGCGATGGGCGAGGGGCTTTACGAGCAGGTCTTCCGGCAGTCGAGGACGCTGAAGATCGCCCGTCAGGTCGCCAAGGCCGAGGGAGCTGTTGGGCGACGGCCGGGAACGAAAGACCCAGATCCAGTGGATTGACGCACTGCTCGGGCACGAGCAGGCGGATTCCGCTTGACGGGCCCCATGCCAGCGGCTACTCTACTTATGAGAATGTAGATTTGTCTGATGGGGACAGCACGCCGATGCCACGCACTGGAAGCCGCGAATCCGAGGCCTACTGGATGGAGCAACACCCGCCCTCACGGGCTTGTGATCCCACCAATGCCTACCTCGACAGGCTCAGCCCGGGCTCACGGCGGACCATGCACCAAGCCCTGCGAGCCCTCGCCGCCCACATTCTCAGCCGGTCGGATCCTGCGGAGATCGACCCCGGCAGGTTCCGCTGGGACCGGCTGCGACGGGAGGACACCGTCCGGCTCCGGCACGACCTCGCCGAGAGGTACGCCCCGGCGACCGCGAACAAGCTCCTGTCCGCCCTCCGCGGCGTCCTGCGGGCTGCCCGCGATCTGGAACTCCTGAGCGAGGAGGAGTACCAAGGCGCCGCGCGTTTGCGGCAGATTCGCCCGGTCGAAGACCCCGCCACGAGGACCCTTGAGACCGGCGAGCTCCGGGCCCTGTTCACCGCGTGCGCGGCCGACCACACCGCCGCCGGCCGCCGGGACGCGGCCCTGCTGGCCATCATCCTCATCACCGGCGCGCGTCGTGCCGAAGCGGTCAGCCTCGACGTGGGCGATTACGAGCGGTCAACCGGAACGCTGCACATCCGGTCGGACCTTGAGGGACGGGACCGCCGCGTGAAGCTGCCGGCCTCGGCGCGGAAAGCAGTGAATGCTTGGCTGGATGTCCGGGGTGACGAGCCCGGTCCGCTGCTGCTCCCGGTCGATCGCGGCGGCATCATCCGCTTCCGCCGCCTCACCGATCAGGCGATCTACGAGATCCTCAAACGGCTCGCGGCCCGGGCCGGCGTCGAGCACATCACCGCCCGCGACCTGCGCCGCACGTTCGTGGTGGCGCTCATCGCCTCCGATCTGGACCTGCAGACCGTCCAGAAGCGCGTAGGCCACGCGAGCTGGATGACCACCGCGATGTACCAGTCGATCGCCAAGCGGCGCGATCTCTCGCGATCGGTGCCCTTGGAAGTCCCCTACGTCCCACCGAAGCAGAGGAGGGCCAAACGCCATGGCACATGAACTACACATCCAGAACGGCAAGGCATCGATGATGTACTACGGCGATCCGCCGTGGCACGGGCTGGGCACCCGCCTCGACAAGCCGGCGACCTCGGCGGAGGCGATCAAGGCCGCCAACCTCGACTGGCAGGTCACGCTGAAGCCGCTGCTCGCCTTCGACGAAGCCGGGACGGCCCCGGCCAAGCAGAGGTTAGCTGTGGTCCGTGAGGATCTGTGGGGGCAGGCGAATTGCCCGGTGTTCGGCGTGGTGTACGCGGGCTACACGCCCCTCCAGAACGCCGAGGCGTTCGCCTTCTTCGACTCCCTCGTGGGGAACAAGACGGCCATCTATCACACCGCCGGCGCCCTCGGGCAGGGCGAGCGGGTGTGGATCCTCGCCAAGCTGCCCGACGAGATCCGGGTCGTCGGGGACGACATCGCTGAGAAGTACCTGCTCTTGAGCACCGGCCACGACGGCCGCACGAGCGTCCAGTTGCGTTTCACGCCCGTGAGGGTCGTGTGCAATAACACGCTCTCGATGGCTCTCCAGCGGGACGCCGGCGTCAGCGTGGCCCATACTCCGGAGCTGTTCAGAGGCCTTCGGGACGCCAAGGTGGCGTTGGGCCTGATCCAGCGGCGGTATGGGGAGATCGAGCGGTCGTTCCAGCGGTTGGCGCAGGTCCCGATGACCGGCTCCCGCCTCGACGACTACCTGCGACTGGTCTTCCCGGATCCGAGGAATCGCGACGACGAGACCCAACTCCGGCACGTGCTGGAGCACCGTCAGGCCGCGGCGAGGCACTTTGCCGAGGGTCCGGGCAACGACGCCAAGGACGTGCAAGGAACGCTCTGGGCGGCCTACAACGGCGTCACGGGCTACATCGACTACGGCCGGCCGCGGTACACGGGCAGCCGCCGGCTCAGGAACATCTGGTTCGGACAGGGCGCGAAGCAGAAGGTGCGTGCCCACGCCATCGCCCAGCGCCTCGCCTCGACGTGGCTGAACTGAGACCCGAACAGGAGGATGAGGATCCATGCGACTCTCGCCCCGTTTCGATGACGCCCTCGTCTATGCCGCCGACCTTCACCGCGAGCAGGAGCGGAAGGGCAGCGGGGTGCCGTACTTCACCCACCTGATGATCGTCGCGGCGACCGTCCTCGAACACGGCGCCGACGAGGACACGGCGATCGCGGCCCTCCTGCAC
Source organism: Planctomycetota bacterium (assembly GCA_034211115.1). Lineage (GTDB taxonomy): Bacteria > Planctomycetota > Phycisphaerae > Phycisphaerales > SM1A02 > JAXHTH01. The sequence goes on from JAXHTH010000087.1 coordinate 20,344, forward strand.
GATGCCGTGGAGGATCAGGGTGGAGAGCCGGTGCTGGAGGATATCCGCCGGCGTTTTGGGGATCGGGTCGCCTCGCTCGTCGACGGCTGCTCCGACGCCGCCCCGCTCCCCGGCGAGGAGAAGCCGCCGTGGCGGGAGCGGAAGACGGCGTACCTCGCGCATCTCCCAGAAGCGTGCGACGAGGTCCGCCTCATCAGCGCCGCCGACAAGCTGCACAACATCCGGTGCGTGCTCGCCGACTACCGGGAACAGGGCGAGGGGCTGTGGTCCCGATTCAAGGGGGGTCGAGAGGGGACGCTCTGGTACTTCCGCGCGATCGCGGACATCTTCCGGTCCCATGGCCCCCGGCACCTCGGCGAGGAGATTACCAAGACGCTCGACGAGCTTGATCGCCTCCTCGCGGCCGGAGAGTGAACGGTGACGGCATCGCGCGTTGCTTGACGCTGCCCTCAAGCAACGCGCTACCGAACGTCGATTACTGATGCCTCAGCGGGGGTGAAGCTAACTTGGCCGGATGCGCGAGGCTGCCCCGCGCGCGTGCGTGTGCATTGCATCGGTGGAGGTGAATTCGCAGCACGTGCAAGGGGCCGCCACGATAGGGGCATTTCCCAGGTTTGGCGATGGACCGGCGAGACACAGGAAGGCGTCTCGGAGATAATCCGGGCGAAGTCCCGGCGGCGACATGACTGATTGTCGGCCCATACGTATCGGCCAAGTCCAGC
>JAXHTH010000088.1:0-11145 GCA_034211115.1 Planctomycetota bacterium
CATCGACGATGCGGACGTCTCCGTCATCGAGAAACAGGTGACGGAGATCGCCGACCTGGAGGAAGTCGCCGGCCACAGCCCCGTCATCAAGCTCGTCAACTACCTCGTCTATTCCGCCGTCCAGGACGGCGCCTCCGACATCCACATCGAGCCCGATGATCATCATCTCCGCGTGCGCTACCGCGTGGACGGACAGCTTTTCGAGAAGCTCAACCCGCCCTACCAGATGCACCCGGCCATCGTGAGCCGCGTGAAGATCATGAGCAACCTGGACATCTCCGAGCGGCGGGTCCCCCAGGACGGGGACATCCACGTGATGATGGAGGGCCGCCCCATCGATCTTCGCGTCTCCACCATGCCCGGAAAGTTCGGCGAAAAGGTCGTCATCCGCATCATCGACAACCGCAACGCCATCGTCTCCCTCGACCGGCTCGGCTTCTCCGCGGAGATGCTCGAGGCCTGGAAGACGGTCATCGATCAGGCCAACGGCGTGGTGCTCGTCACCGGCCCCACCGGCTCGGGCAAGTCCACCACCCTCTACTCCGTCCTGAGCATGATCAACTCCGAGCACCTCAACGTGTGCACGGTCGAGGATCCCATCGAGGCGAACATCCGCGGGATCAACCAGTCGGCGGTCCACGAGAAGGCGAGATTCACCTTCGCCAGCGCGCTGCGGTCGCTGCTGCGGCAGGACCCGGACATCATCATGGTCGGTGAGATTCGCGACGAGGAGACGGCGCTGATCGTCACCCAGGCCGCCCTGACCGGCCACCTGGTCTTTTCCACGCTGCACACGAACGACGCCCCCAGCGCGATCACCCGCCTCGTCAACATCGGGATCGAGCCGTACCTGGTGGCGGCGACGATCCGCGGTGTGCTCGCCCAGCGCCTCGTCCGCAAGATCTGCCCCCACTGCAAGGAAGCCTACGAGCCGGATCAGATCACCCGCGACATGGTCGAGGAGCTGAGCGGGCCGTTCGAGACGCTTTCCCGCGGGCAGGGATGCAGCCGCTGCCGGGGCACGGGCTTTGCCGGCCGCATCGGCGTCTTCGAACTGCTGCTGCCCGACGAGGAGCTGCTCGCCGCCGTCGCCGGCGGCGCCAACCTCCAGCAGCTTCGCGAGCTTCTGGGCCGCAGCGGGTTCGTGACCCTTCGCGCCGACGGCATGGCCAAAGTCAAGGGCGGCCTCACCACCGCCGAAGAGGTCTTCCACGTCACCGTCACCTGAACTTCCCCGGAGGTCGAGCCTCGATGACCGCCCAGAGCACCTTCGCCTATCGCGCCCGATCCGGCAGCGGTGAGATCGTCACCGGGTCGATGGTCGCCGCCAGCGCCGAGGAGGTGGGATCGCGGCTGCGGGCCGAGGGCAAGTACGTGCTCGCGGTGGACGACAAGCCGCTCCGGTCCGACGCCCCCCTCGACGCCGCCCAGGTCCGCCGAAGCGAGGCGGCCAAGCGCGTGCGCCGCGAGGATGTCATCGCCTTCTGCCAGCAGCTTGCCGTCATGCTCGAGACCGGCGTGCCCCTCGCCGAGGCGCTGGACGCCTTCTGCCGGCAGACGACGCGCCGGGAGTTCCGCGCGGTGCTGGAAGTGCTCCGCGATGACATCTACGGGGGCGAGACCTTCTCGGCCGCGATGTCCAAGTGGCCCCGCGTCTTTCCCCGCCTCATGATCAGCCTCATGAAGGCCTCGGAGGCATCGGGGACGATGGACCTCATGCTCGCCCGCATCGGCGATTACCTCCAGAAGGAGCGCCGCACCGTCAAGCAGATCAAGGGCGCGCTGAGCTATCCCATGTTCATGATGGGCACCGGCCTCGTGCTCAGCGTCTTTCTCATGGTGTTCATCCTGCCCCGGTTCGCGAAGATCTACGAGCAGCGGGCCGCCGCCCTCCCCACGCCGACCAAGGTGCTGCTCGGGATCAGCGAGTTCCTCACCACCCAGTACATCTACTACGGGCCCGTGCTCCTGTTCGTCGGCCTGGGCCTGTACCTCTTCCTCCGACAACCCGCCGGGCGGCGCACCGCCGACTGGCTCCGCCTCAACGCGCCCGTGCTCAGCGTGATGTATACACAGCTCTACGTCACGCGGGCGGCGCGGACGATGGCCACCCTCGTCCCCGCGGGCGTGAGCATTCTCGACATCATCGACATCTGCCGCGGCGTGACCAACAACGTCTGCTTCGACGGGCTCTGGGACGAGATGGAGCAGGGCGTGCGCGAAGGCCGGCAGATCAGCGATGCGGTCAGCCAGTCCCCGCACGTCCCGCCCAACGTCGCCTCCATGATCGCTTCCGGCGAGCGCTCCGGGCAGCTCGGGGACGTCATGGAGCGGATCGCCGAGTTCAGCGAGCAGGAGCTGGACAGCGCGGTGAAGCAGGTGACCAGCTACATCGAGCCGATCATGGTCATCCTGATGGGCATCGTGGTGGGCGGGGTGGCCATGGCCCTGCTTCTGCCCATCTTCAAGATGGGCAACATCATGGCCGGCGGCTGAAAACCCGGCGATTCGCACCATTTCCCATCTTCACATCCGCGGGGCGATCTCCCCCCGCCGCCGCGCTGCACCGAAGCAGATTAGGGACCTGTACGCGCCCCGCCGCGGAAAGATGTCTTCAAGACCTTGTGATCGCCCCGCCTCCCGCTACACTTGACTCGGACACGGATTGCGGGCGCGTCTTGGTACCGCGCCGCCCGCAGACAGGCATTGCTGATGAGAGAGAGCGCCTTGAGGCGAGCTCTCTTTGTTTTTTGCCTCCGTGTTCATGATCTCTGGCTGATTGAACCATGATTGAAACCATCGAGCACTGTGGAGGAAAACGAACGAAGAAGCTGATTGTGATGGCGGTGGGTGCCGCCGCGTTCCTCTATCTGGGGACCGCCGCATCCGCCGTCGAGATCTGGTCGGGTCTCGATTACTACTTCGAGAAGCCCGACGGCGCGGACTGGACCTTGCCGGAGAACCAGGACTACTTCACCGACAATGTCATCCTCACCCGCGCCGACAACATGGGAATCTCCAACATCGCCCAGGAGGATTCCTACCAAGGCTGGGACGTCAGCCCCATGGACACCGAGTGGGCGTTCTCCGGCCTGAACGGGAACATCACGTTCAACGCCGGTGAAGGCGCCGAGCAGTATCAGGACCTGGTCTTCGACGATTGGGTCTACGCTCTCGACGTCTGGCCCGCCGACTACTTCGAAGGCACGCCCGGCGTGGTCCACCTGATCTCCGATGACATCTACGTCGACATCCTGTGCGACTACTGGGCCATCGGCGGTGAGGGCGGCCAGGGCGGCTTCGCCTGGTATCGCGGTGTCCCCACCCCCGGCGCGTTGAGTCTGCTTGCCATCGCTGGACTCGCGAGCCGTCGCCGACGCTGAGTCGGCACCCACTTACGCAGTCATCCGACTGACGCCACCAGACGGGCCGCTCCCATTCGGGAGCGGCCTGTTGCTTTTGGTGTGCCGGCCCGGCCCCCGGCCCGGCCCCCGGCCCGGCCCCCGGGCGCATCGACGGTGTGAACGAGTGCCGCCGGGCGGGAAGGCCGACTCCCCCTTCCGGGGGCCCGGGGGCCGGGGGCCCGGGAGCCGGGGGCCGCGTGCGTCGTGGGCCGATCCCGCCTACGATGTGCGCGAGATGGCTGGATACGAACGGGACTACGAGTCGATCGCGGCGAAGCTGGCGGAGACCGGGGGCGCCGGCGTCGCCGGGGGCCGCGGCGTCACCGGGGGCCGCGAGGAGCGCATGCAGGCCGTGGTCGACGCCCTCTGGGACGCCCTGGCCGACAAGGGCGTCTCCTGGGTCGGCTTCTACACGGATCAGCCCGGCGAGCCGGACGATCGACGCCTCGCCATCGGCCCCCATCGCCCCAACCCCGCCTGCTCCCCCCTGGCCCTGCACGGCGTGTGCGGCCAAACCCTGCGCTTCCGCACCGCACGCATCGTGGATGACACGGAAAACCTGGGCGATGACTACATCGCCTGCGACCCGCGTGACCGCTCGGAGATCGCCATCCCACTCATCGACGAGCGCGATGTGTGCTGGGGCGTGCTCGATCTGGACAGCCACGATGTGGGGGCGTTCGGAGCGAGCGACGAGGCCGGCCTGGTGCGCGTCCTCCGCGCCGCGGGCCTGCTGCCCGGCTGACTCCGCGTCCGAGCGGCGCGTCGATGGGAATGATGGTGGGGCGCTCCGCGCCGGGGGTCGATGATTGAACCGAGACCGCAGATGAACTTCCCTCGGGCGGAGCCCGGGGCTAACGGTCGGGTGCGGCTTGCCGCGTCGCAGGCGGCCGAAGGATCTCTAACCCCAGTTGGCGAGGAGCTGGAGGAGGTCGGCGACGTTGACGATGCCATCGTCGTTGATGTCCGCCGGGCCGCCGGGATCGCCCCAGTGAGCGAGAAGGATGAGAAGATCGTTCACATCCGTGTCGCAGTCGAAGTCCAGATCGCTCGGCAGCCGGTCGATCGGCGTGAGAAGAATGGTCACCGACCGCGCCGAATCACTCATGCCTGATGCGATGATCTGCCCTCCGTTGTTGGTCGCCCAAGCATATTCAAGGTGCACTTCGAGACCGGGCACGACGAGATCGTTGAGATCGAACATCGCGCCGTTCTGCCAGAGAAACGCCGTGTCATGGTACTGATCCGAGCGTGTGCACGCACCGACCACGTGCCTCCAATCGTTCAGGTCATAGGCCAGACTGCGCGTGAACGTGGGCAGGAGCCCCAGGTCCGTCATCTCCGCTTCGCTCCAGAGGAAGGCGTGCTTCTGCCAGCCGGGCGGATCTTCGTGGGGCACTTTGCCGTGGCCGCACACTTCACCGCAGTTGTTGATTGCAGCGGGCACGGCGGTGTAGCCCCCGGCGATGACGCCGATGTCCAGGACCTCCTCGCCATCCAGGATGAAGCCGTGGGCATCGTGGATCATCGCCTCGCCCATCCAGCCCGTGATCAAGCCCGCGTCGTTGATGTCCGAGGTGTCGCTCTTGAGCGTCCCCAGGATCGCGCCGAGGGAGACGAGTTGACCATCACGCCACAGGCACGCTTGGTCAGGCACGTCTCCATCTACCGTATTGCCCCAGCAGCCGACGATGGTGTCGTCGGGCCCGATGGCGTTAGCGCTCGTGTAGTTGCCCTCCGGCGGAGGAAGAAAAGTGATCGTCGTCTGGCCGTCGCAGAAGAAGGCATGGCCCCCGTTGCCGGGAACGCCGTTGTGCAGCCAGCCTACGGTATGACCCAGGTCATTCACGCCCGCGACCTCTGATTCAACCGTTCCTTCGGGCATCGGCAGGTCGACGGGTGGACCTTCCTCACGCCAGATGAAGGCGTGGTTGGGCCCGATCAGGCAGTTCCAAGCGCCGGCCACGATGCCGTTGTCGGAGAGGTCGTAGCCGTTGACGTGCGGCCGGCCCCAGAACCCGCAGATCTCCTCCCCCTCAATGATCGCGGTGACTTCATACTGACATTGCGCAAGGCAGCGCCCGCCGACGGCGGCCACCATCAGCGCGAGCGCCCGCACCAGGCCCGCGATCTTCGTTTGGCTCCTTCCGCTCATCGCCGGTCACCCCCCGTCACGCCGGCCTCTCGTCCGCTCGCAACGGCAGGACAGCCCTGACCTTGCGCGACCGTCGGCCCTATTCGCGCGAGGCGAAGGCGCGCCGCCCCTCCGCATCCGGTTCCGGCATCCTGATTGATGTGCGACCCGTGTCATCTCGAGCCCCGCGATCGCCGGGGACTCTCCCGGCTGCTTCGCCCCGCCCCGATTCACCCATTAACCTACATCAACGCGTCCGGCAGGCCAACAGGAAACTGCGGAAAGATGGCGAATCGCGGCGTCATCGCCGAGCCGACGATCGCCGCGGGTGCCGCGCACCCGCCGGCGAAAGGCGGAGACGGACGGCCGTTGCGCGAAATGAAACAGGTGCGACCGGCACGTGCAGTCCGAAGAGCCGAAGCCGGGCAGGGGGATCGTCGCGCCCCGCGCGGAGCCGATCAGGTCCGCCCATTTATGCTCGCGCGGGTGCGCATCGTTCGTAAACCAGATCTCGATGAGCGGCGCGTGCGTCCGCAGGTAGTCGATGTGCCAGTGCGGGCGCGTCGGCGGGCGCTGATGATGCGCGAGCCGCCCGGCGAGCCCGCCGGGGCCGAACGCGCTGCCGACATAAACGTAATATCCGCGCCGGGCGTCCAGTTCACCGAGCCGGCCGACGCGGATCCGCGCCGCCGCATCGGAGCGAAGAACCAGCGCGTACGTGCCGGGGTCTGCATTCATGGTCACGCCGTGCCGCTCACGACCCGTCAGCCTCCCCGTTCCGGGGGCCGGCGTTGTCAAACCGATCGAACGACCAGTGCTCGTTGTCGACATGAGCCTCGTTCATGATCCGCGCCAGGCGGTGGACGACATCGGGATGATCATCGGCGACGTTCTTCGTCTCGCCGGGATCGGTGTGGAGGTCATACAACTCGAGCGCGCCGTCGGGCAGGCCGTTCTGCACGAGCTTCCAGGAGCGGGCGCGCAGGGCCCGTCGGCCGCCGCGCTCGTAAAACTCCCAGTACAGCGCCTCGTGATGGGTCTGTTCATCGTCGCGCCCGAGGAGGGTGGGCAGGAACGAGACGCCGTCGAGCCCGTCCGGAACGTCGACACCTGCGAGTTCCGCCGCGGTGGGGAGGAAATCCCAGAACGCCAGCGGCTCATCGCTCACCGCGCCCGCCTCGATGCGCCCGGGCCAGCGGGCGATGGTGGGGACGCGGATGCCGCCTTCGTACAGGTCGCGCTTGTACCCGCGCAGCGGGCCGTTGGAGTCGAAGAAGTCCGGATCCGCCCCGCCCTCCAGGTGCGGGCCGTTGTCGGAGGAGAAGATGATGAGCGTGCGATCATCCAGGCCGAGCTCGCGCAGCGCGTCGGTCAGCCGGCCCACCGTGCGGTCGAGCCGCGTCACCATCCCCGCGAACGCAGCGCGCGGCATGGGGGAAGAGGCGTATCCGTTCCCGTACGGCCGGCGGTTGACGTACGGCTTCTCCGGCCACCGACCCTGAAACGGCTTCATCGAGTCCTCCGGCACGAGCATCTCCGCGTGCGGGATCGTCGACGCCAGGTAGAGAAAGAACGGCCGGTCGGCGTGAGATCGAACGAACTCCAGCGCCTCGCGCTCGATCAGGTCATGCGTGTACTGCTCGCGCCGGCCGTCGCGATTGCCCGGCAGGTTGATGCGCTCGGTGTTGCGCCAGAGATGGTCGGTGTAGTAGTAATGGGCGTGGACCTGGTTGAGATAGCCGAAGAAGTGGTCGAAACCCTGGCGGAGGGGCAGGCCGGGCTCGGCGCTGCGGACATCGCCCAGCCCCCACTTGCCGATGACGGCCGTGGTGTAGCCGGCGCGTTTCAGCAGTTCGGCGACGGTGAGGTCCTCATCGCGCAGGGACTGGCTCATGCCCGACCCGTTGCCGCGCACGGTGCAGTGCCCGGTGTGCTTGCCGGTCATGAGCGCGCAGCGCGACGGCGCGCAGACGGTCGACCCCGCGTAGAAGTCGGTGAAGCGCATGCCTTCATCGGCGAGCCGGTCGAGGTTCGGCGTGGCGAACTTCGACTGCCCGTAACAGCTCGGATCGCCGTAGCCGAGATCATCGGCGAGGATGAAGATGATGTTCGGCGGGCGCGCGCCATCGTCGTCGGCACGAGCCCCGCGCCCTGCGAGAAGGAGAAGCACAACGGCGGCGGCGATGATCGCCCCCGGCCGGCCGATCGTGCGGAAACGTGAGAGAATCGGCATCGCGGCGGACTCCCGGCGAAGCTCGCGCACGCGGCCGGCCCGGCAACCGCTGCCGGCGCGGACGGTGCGCATCCATCGGGTGACAAGTTCATCATACCGGCCGGTTGGGAAGTCCCGCCGTCCCGAGGCGGCGGGAAGACGGCGCGGCCGGTCCAGGGGTGTCAGGCGCAGACCGCCGCGGGCGCCGGCGGGCCCGCGATCCATTCCTCCAGCACGGCCCGGATCTCCTCGCTCGTCCTCGCCAGCCGGACGGCCTCCTTGAGCGGCTTGATGTGCCCCATCGTCCGGCCGTACCAGCTTATGCGCCGGTTGAGACAGTGCACGGCGGCCGCCTCGCCGGCGTGCTCGAGCAGCAGATCGAGGTGGCGGAGGATGATGCGCAGCTTTTCCGCCCGCGTTGGTTCGACTCCCGGACGTCCCGTACGGAGAAGCTGTTCGGTCTGCGAGAAGAGCCAGGGCGCGCGCAGCGCGCCGCGGCCGATCATCACCCCGGCGCAGCCGGTCGCATCCATCATCTCCTTTACATCCTCCGGCGTTCGGATGTCGCCGTTGCCGATGACGGGGATCGACTGCACGGCCTCGACGACTTGGGCGATTCCGGCCCGATCGACGCGTCCGCGGAAGCGCTGGACGGCGGTGCGGCCGTGCACGATGACGCCGGCGACGCCGGCCTGCTCGAGATCGGCGGCGAGGCGAGGGGCGACGACGTGCCGCTCATCCCAGCCCAGCCGCAGCTTGACCGTCACGGGAACGCGAGCGGGCTCGACGGCGCGGACCACGCGCCGGGCGAGGGTGACGGCGGACTCCGGATCCCGCAGGAGCGTGGCCCCGCCGCGCGCGTTGATGATCTTGTCGGCCGGGCAGCCCATATTGATGTCGATGACCGCGGCCCCCCGCTCGGCCGCCCGACGGGCCGCCTCCGGAAGCGGATCGTCGGCACGGCCGTAAAGCTGCACGCAGAGCGGCCGGTCCGATTCGGCCGCCGGGTCGACGTCGGCAAGGCACGCCGGGTCGAGGTCGGCAAGGCACGCCGGGTCGAGGTCGGCAAGGCACGCCGGGTCGAGGTCGGCAAGGCACGCCGGGTCCGCGCCGAGCAGCGCCCGGCCATTGAGCAGGGCCGTGCTGGTCAGTCCCACGCCACCCAGCTCGCGGCAGAGCAGGCGGAACGGCCGGTCGCAATAGCCGGCGACGGGCGCCAGCAGCAGGGGCGTGGCCAGCCGGATGGATCCGAGGGGAAGCATGTCGGCAGTGTACGGCCTGAAGGGCCTTCGAGGCCGGTTCCGGGGGCCGTGCCGCCCGGCGACGGATCCGGCGGAGGGGAGCGGAGAGGCCGATCACCATCGTCATCCATCGATCCGAATGGGACGATTATTGGACGTCGTCTCGGCCGCCGCCGCGCCTCGATCAGCCCCGCCCCGGCCGATTCTGGGACGTGCCGTGCCGAAAATCGCCCCGAAAGTCGGGAGATCCGGCACAGATCACTTGACGTGCGGGTCCGTTGCTGTCAACGTGTGGGTACTCCACCGTTCCCGGGCGAGGCCGGTGAGGCCGTGCGCGGCCGGTGGAGGGTGAGGGAACGCGGTCGCCGATGCCCGCCGCGGCAGAGGTGATCGGTACCGCGACCGGATGGCCCTGAAGAGAGAGAGCCGGAGAGCCTCTTTTGGTTCTTCGGAGGTGGTCGGCGCTTCGCCCCGCAGCGAGGCGACGGGTTTTATCGTGTTTCGTTTCTCTGGTTTGTCGGAGGACGTTCATCCGCTCACTTGGCCCCTTGCACAACAGCCGCCTCGGGCCGGCCGGGCGGCTCCCAACGAGTCGGGTGAACGACTTTGACGGCCGGGCAAAGTTATGGAGGAAAGCGCTATGAAAATGCTTCTGATGACTGCCGCGGCGTTGTTCGTCGCCGGCTCGGCCTTCGCCGGGTCCTACGACTTCAACGGCTACGCGACCGGTCCCTACAACGACACGGTGTTCGGGACCAACGGCACCCTCGGCAACATGGACAATGGGCTCCAGCACACCTGGGGCACCGTGTCCACGTACGAGGATGACTACTACGCCGGTTACACGTACTGGATGCAGGTCGAGACGTCCGACATGTCGATCGAGCTGAGGTTCTACGGCACCCATGAGGGTACGAGCTTCAACTTCGACCCCGACTGGTACGACGTGATCGAAATGGACTTCCTCGGCATCAATGCCGAATTCGGCGGTTCGATTTCCGATGTCACCACCACTTACGGAACCGTCGATACGGATGGAAGCAGCATCTTCTGGATGTCCGATCCGGATGGAACGGACGGTCTGAACTATGAGTACGTGACCATCGACTTCGTCCCGGCTCCCGGCGCCCTGGCGCTGCTCGGTCTGGCCGGACTCGCCCGACGTCGTCGTCGGTAAGGTACCTTGAGCCGCAAGGCTCTTTGAGTCTCTGATTGAACCAAGACCGCGCCGGCTCGCGCCGGCGCGGTTCTTTTCTGCGCTCGGATTGTCGGCTCTCCGCCGGCGAAGGACGTGTGGCCCCGAGCGGTGGCGCGGCCGCTTCGAGACGGCTGGCGAAGACTGGTGCGATCAAAAGCCGACTCTCAAATCCGGATTTGAGGGCCCCGTTATCTGAAGAACCGACTTGATTCGGAGCCCACGATCGGTCATCATGATCGCGTACCGGGCCGGTGATGGCAGCGCGCCGCTCAGGGCGCGAATCCACGCCGGGTCGCCGGTACGTGGATCCGCTGCCGTCGCGGCGAGCCGGGCGGCTGCGGTTCGGCCTCGCCGGGGGACCCATGAAGAGAGAGAGTCGAGGAGCCGCTCACGGCTCTTCGGAACGGAACCGAGCCTCGCCTGTCGGCGAGGCGACGGGCTTCTCTCGTGTTCCGTGTTCCCTGGTTCGTCAGGGTCCGTTCGTCCGGTTCACTCGGCCCCTTGCACAACAGCCGCCTTGGGCCGGCCGGGCGGCTCAAACCGAATCGGACGGATCGCCCATGACGGCCGGACAGTCGTGATGTGTGGAGGAAAGCCGTATGAAAACACCCTGATTGGCGGCCGTTTTCGGCGCTGGTGAGTGCCGCGCTTGACCGGTACTTCGAGGACCTCGAAGGCGGCATCCCCGGCGATTGGACGGTCGTCAAGGACACCGGCAACGGTGACCATCTGGTAAGACAAGACAAACACTTACTTCTGGTTTCGAAATGAGAACTGGTGATGACAACCTGACGATCAACGAAGGCCCTTGCGCCGGCGTCGATTCCGATGGGAACGGCCATGCCGGCTTCGAGATGGAGCCCGCGCAAGGCGCGCCGGCCCTGTCGGGCCCGGCGGGTCCGGCCCGTCATCACCGACGATGAGCCTTCCCAGGTACCGGGAGGCTGTCGGAGTCT
>JAXHTH010000089.1:0-7643 GCA_034211115.1 Planctomycetota bacterium
GGCATCGCCGCTGAGATCCACGTCTATCCGGAGGACTCGATCCAGACGGCCATCAATGATGCGGCAGATGGCGATGTGATCATCGTGCATGAAGGCACGTACTCTGAGCGCATCAACCTGTTGGGCAAGGCCATCACGGTTCGCAGCACCGACCCGTCCGATCTCGACGTGGTCGCCAATACGATCATTGACGGCGGAAGTGCAGGTACGGTTGTCCTCTGCGAGTCAGGGGAATCGAACGACACCATTCTGGACGGCCTCACGATCACGAACGGCAGCGCAGACTTCGGCGGAGGCATCGCCAACTTTTACAGCAGCCCGACCGTGGCCAATTGTGTGTTCTCAGGCAACGGCGCTGTGTACGGAGGTGCGATGTTCAGCTACGGCGGCGAACCCGTCGTGACCGGCAGCACGTTCACCGGTAATGCCGCCCTCTACGACGGCGGAGCCATCTACAACTACTTCAGCGATGCAACGGTGACAGATTGCGGGTTCGGCGGCAACACGGCCGACGCCCATGGTGGCGCAATCTGGAATACCGAGAACGCAAGCACAATCACCAGTTGCACGTTCACTGGGAATAGCGCGCCCTGGGGCGGGGCGATCTGCAACGACTATTGCTTCGCTGCCGTCAGCAACTGCGTGTTTACGGAGAACTCCGCCGACTCCGGCGGCGGGATGGCGAACGTTGATGGCGGCGATCCGACCATCGTCAGCTGCACCTTCATCGGAAACACAGCGCTCGACGATGGTGGCGGGATGATCAATGATGATTCCAGTCCGACGGTGGTCAACTGCCTCTTCCGAGGTAACACGGCCGGTAAAGGCGGTGGCGTGTTCAACCGCGACGATGATCCGGCAGTAATCAGCTGCACGTTCTGGAACAACTCAGCCGATGCCGGCGGCGGAATGGCGAACGATTATGCCGATCCGACGGTGACGAACTGCATCCTCTGGGGCAATACGCCCGGCGCGATCCTCAATGAGCCGGGGTCTCCAATCGTCACCTACTGCAACGTGCAGGACGGCTACCAGGGCGAAGGGAACATCAATACCGATCCGGTCTTTGTCGATGGCGGCGGCGGCGATCTTCGCCTTCAGATTGGCTCGCCGTGCATCGACGCCGGGAACAGCGACGCCGTACCGCCGGACATCACAGTCGATCTGGATGGCAACCCGCGTTTCATCGACGATCCAAACACGTTCGACACCGGCATTGGCAATCCCTGCGTGGACATGGGCGCCTTCGAGTTCGGCGGGTTCATCTACGACCCGCCCGAAGAGGTGGCGTCCGTGGCCGAACCGACGGACGCGGATACCGCTGACTTCACGGGCGACGGCAATAACGACATCGCCATCACGGAGCTTGGCCCGTCGCCGGATGCGAACGGCAATCTCGTCCTGCTGCGCAACGAGGATGGCTCAGGCCTTCAGTATGAAGAGCAGGTGACCGAAATCGGACGCGAACCCAGCGCACTCGTGATCGCCGATTTCGACCCGGGCAACAGCAACGGCCCGGATGTGGCGGTCTGCAACGCCGGCGATAACACCGTCACCATCCTCCTTAATGATGGACAAGGCAACGGTGAGTTCCTTCCCCCCGCCGTAGTCGATGTCGGTGACCACCCCAGCGCCATCGCGGCCGGGTATTTCAACAACGATGCCTTCCTCGATCTCGCCGTAGCCAATAAGAACGACAATACCGTCAGGATCCTGACCAACGACGACGGATCGGGCGCATTCTCCCCGGCCGACTTGCTGGAGGTCGGCAACGCACCGAGCGCCCTCGCGGCGGCGGACTTCGACGGCGACGAACTGATCGATCTGGCCGTCGCCAATGAAGCCGACAACACGGTGATGATCTTCCTCAACACCGGCGCGCGGGGGTTTCAGCATCACACCACCATCGAGGTCGATCTGGGACCGGGTGTGTTAGAGCCGGAGGATCTGGATGATGATGAGGACATCGACATGGTCGTCGGCAATACAGGATCCGACACCATTGACCTTCTGGTCAACACCGATGGTCAGGCGACTTTCCAGCCGATTCGACTGACGATCGGCGAGGGGCCAAGCTCGATCGACTTCGGTGACCTGGACCTCGATGGCGATCAGGACATTCTCGTCGTCGCCGACACGCCCGAGAGCCGTGCGGTGCGCATCTTGCGGAATGAGTGGGACGCCGCGGACATCGACTTCACGCTGGTCATCGATTTCGCGCCGGATCCGAACCTCAGGCTGACGGTGACTGAGGATCTGAACGGCGATGATCTGCCGGACATCATCGCAGTGAACGCGCCGCCCGAGGGCATGATGAAGCCGTGTGGCATGGAGGACGAAGGCTCGGTACTCGTCCTGCTCCACGCCCTGCCCCCGGAGCCCCCCTGCCCCGCCGACTTCGACGGTAGCGGCGTCGTTGACACCGCCGACTTGCTGCACCTGCTGGGATGCTGGGGGACGCCCTGCGGCGATGTCAATGGTGACGGCAACACGGACACGGCCGACCTCCTGGCCCTGCTCGGAGCATGGGGAGACTGCCCGTAGGTGAGCGTTCCACCCGTGTCCACCGGATTCTGCTCTCCCGGCGAGCGAGGTAAGTGCAGGAGGTAGTCAAGCTGGCCCCGGGGGGTGTGGTAAAAATCCTGCGCGGAGCTGGGGCCCCGGCCTTTCGTGCGGTGCGCAAACCGTGCGGATCGAAAGCCCGACGAGCCCGCCGACGTGACGGGCTCGATCGGAGGTGGTGCTGGTGCGACTCCGGCTTACGGGCTCGGTTTCAGGCTGCCATCTCGGTCACGATGGCGAACTCGGCCTCCGTTGGGGACACGTAGTGCTTCCGGCTGACGGTCGGCGAATGGCCCAGCCACGCGGCGTAGGTCGGTTCGGCGAGTCCCTGCTGCTTCCAGTCGTTCTCGCAGCTCGACCTCATCGCTTGGTAGAACTTCGGCCAGGGTTCCAGCCCGGCGGCTTTCGCGGTCTTCTCGCCAAGCCGCGTTAGGTTGTTGCCGGAAAGGCCGCAGATCGACACGTGATCGTTCACCTCGCGCGGACGAATCTCGGAGAGGATCTCATGCAGCCTCGGACCGATCGGGACCTCGCGGTAGATCCGGGTCTTGACTGCCACGACGCAGAGCCGGTGACGCTCCCAATCTACGCCGACCCAGCGCTCGATCCCTTGCCGATCCTGCAATGTGCCGGACCAGGGGAGCTTCAGCGCCTCACCGCGACGGAGTCCGGCGAGCCTGCAGAGGGCGAAGAGGGCCCGCCAGCCGGGCGAGGGCGCCTCCATGACGAGTGCCTCGAAGGCGCCGATCGAGAAATAGTGGTTCGGCTTGCTCGGGAGCGGCGTCCCGCAGTAGTCGGCAAAGGGATTGCTACTCACCAGCCGAAAAACCTTCGCCCAGGTGAAGATCGCTTTGCTGTTGCGGATGTGATGGCGGATGGCTTGTTCCCCGAGGCTGTACCCACGAGCGGCTTCCTCCCGGGCCTCTGCGAGGCTGCCGGCCTCGAGCGCGTCGAGGAATCCCTCGGCATCAACGGGGCTGATCCGATCGATGAGGCGATCCTCGCCGAAGTGCTGCACGAGGTACCGGAGCGTCATGTCGTGGTCGCGGATCGTGGCGTCGCTGAGGTTCCTGAACCGCTTATGCCGACGGTGAACAGGCACTGCGTCCCCGCTTGATCGCCGGGCCTTGTAGAGGCTCCGGAACTGCCCGAGAGTCATCTTGCCGGGCCGATCGAGCAGCGCGGCGCCGCCGGCGAGGTCCGCGATCTTCTGCCTCCGGGCCCTCTCGGCTTCGGTCTTCGTGCACCGGCCAAGGGACTCGCTGTAGAGTTTCGGCCGGCCGGTCTCCGGGTCGATTTCCCGGCCGTACCACCGGAGGGTCCAGTAGGTGGCGTAGCGCGGCTTCGATCCGCCGCTCTTTGCTGTGCCGTCCTTGAGGCGGACGCGCCGCCGGCACAGCCAGACAGGTGTTGCGTTCTGCAGACTCATGGTAGTGGGTCCTCTCTCCATGGACTTGGCATCCAGCGCTCGGCGCGTGGCGCCCGCCACCAGCGGGACCCACTACCAACGAGTCGCCGGCGCACGGACGCCATTTCCACGGAATAGGTTGTCTGTCGGGGTGGTAGTGGGTCCGACCACAAATACTCTACCCAAATCACTCCTCGTGGCAAGAGCTGACTGCGCAATCCGCAGCGCAACCGGAACGGCAAAGGGCTGAAATCGGCCCTCTTCCCGTCTTCCGGGCCGATCTCCTCTCGGTGGCAGCGGTTTGGTGAACCGATGCTCATCCCGCCGGCCCCCTTTCCTCGATCAGCCGCAGCAGCTCGGCGCGGGCGAACCGGCGGCACTTCCCGATTCGGATGGGGGTCAGGCGGCCCTGGCGGCAGAGGTGATCGAGGGACTTCAGGGCGTCCGCAGGCTCGCGGATCTCCTCGGTCCCATCGGGCAGGGTCCTCAGGTCCAGCCGCAGCAATCGAACGGCCTCCAGAGGCGTCAGAAGCGGCGGTACGGGCTCGGTCGTGCCGGGGAAGAACTCGGCCCGGACCGTGATGCCGTCGAGCTGGCGGCCCTGAGCGGTCACGATCCCGCCTCTCCGGGCGCCCCGGAGTTGATTCCGGCATGGTCACGGAACCGCATTGTCGAGGCGTCCCAGTTCAGCTTGATCGTCCCCGTCGGCCCGTTGCGGTGCTTGGCGATGATCAGTTCCGCCGTGTTCAGCTTGTCCTCGTTCGCGGCCGCCCAAGCGGAATCGCCGCGGTGGTAGCAGCTTTCCCGGTGAAGCAACAGGACGATGTCGGCGTCTTGCTCGATTGAGCCAGAGTCCCGCAGATCACTCAAACGGGGCCTGTGATCTTCGCGGTATTCGGCGGCGCGGTTCAACTGGGACAGACAGACGATCGGCACGTTCAACTCACGGGCCAGTGCCTTGATCTGCCGGCTCAGCTCGCCGACCTCGATTTGGCGGGACTCGACACGCCGTGCCAGCGTCATCAATTGCAGGTAGTCGATGAAGACCGCCCTGACGCGATATCGCGCTACGACGCGCCTCGCCTTCGCGCGGAGGCGCAACGGCGTGAGTCCCGGCGTGTCATCGACGAAGAGCGGCAGGTCGATCATGCGCGCTGCAGAGCGGTGCAACGCCTCGAAGTCAGCAACGGTGAGCATGACGGCCTGCAACACCCTCGACGAGACCGCCGAATCGGCGGAAAGCACGCGCTGTGCCAAGGACGCTGCGGTCATTTCCATCGAGAACACTGCCGCCGGCGTCCCGTTGGCGGCGATGTTGCACGCCGCGGTGAGGGCGAGCGCCGTCTTTCCAATCGATGGGCGGGCAGCGAGGATGATGAAATCACCGGCCCGCAGACCACCCGTATGAGCGTCGAGATCGGCCAAGCCGGTGAAGATCCGCGCTTCTCCTGACGCGTCTTGTCCGAGCTCATCAATGACCCGGCCGAAGAGGTCCGGCAACCGCACCGCCGCGGACTGTTCCGCACGGTGTGCGATGTCGAACAGAGCCTGCTCAGCGCGGTCGAGTACGTCAGCTGGGGCATCGGGATTGTCGTGAGCATCACGGAGCACGAGACTGGCCGCCTCGATGGTGTCCCGCAGGATCGCCTTGTCCTTCACCTGCCGCGCGTAGGAGAGGGCGTTGGCTGCGCTCGGCATCGAGTTGGCTAACTCGACAAGGAAGGCCTTCCCGCCGACCGCTTCGAGCGTGCGACGATCGACCAGATGCTGGTGCAGCTGCACGATGTCCAGATCACCGTGCCGATCGTGGATTTGGACCATCGCCGAATAAACGGCGCTGTGCGCCGACTTGAAGAAGTCCCCTTCACCGCGGAGGACCTGCACCACGTCATCCAGAACGGCGGGCTCCACCAAGATCGAACCGAGCAGCGCAGCCTCGGCCTCGATGCTGCATGGCGGCGGCGACGTGAAGAGCTGCTGCGCCTCGCCCGGAGTGATCGGCTTGGTGTTCGTTCTCATCATCGTGCCGTAGGGCCTCCTGCCCTGCGCTGTTTGAGCTCTTCCATCTCGGCCGCCGTCTGCTCGGTCCCCTCGACCTCGCCCGCCGGCTGCTGCGCCGGCGATGCCCGGTTCTGACGACCGGCGAATTGCTGCTCCCACGTTGCCGGGTCGGCATCCCAGCGATCGTCTCGGAGCCATCGCTCGAAATGGACGATGTAGCGTTCCTCGGTGCCGGCGGCGTCCGCCGCGGCGCGGTAGGCGCGGATCTGACCGAGCAGCCAAGCGTGGGGATCTTGGGGAGGATCGTCGCCGGCCTTGATCCGTTCGATGGCCCGAGCGTACTGCTGACACGCCGGCCACTTTGCTCCGCGACGACCGTAGGCTTCCCAAGCGGCGGAGAACGCCGCCGGGTAATCCCGGCGCGATCGTCGGCTCCGACCCGGCGGAGCCGGTGAGTTTGTTCCGTCTTCTGTTCCTCGTATGTTCCCCGGCCACAACTCTGGCCGGTTCATTGGACTGGAATGGCCGGAACATCGACCCCGGATGGCCGGATCATCGCACGATGATCCGGTCACATGAACGGCCGGTCCGTCGTCCGACGATTCGGTCACATCGGTGTCCGGAACAAAGCCCAGGGTGGCCGCTTCATCGTCTGCCGTTCCGGCCATCATTGTGGCCGGATCAAAGCAGGGGAAGCGGTACGTCATCAGCGCCGCCTCAGCCCGACCGGCGCCGGCCCGGCCGCGTTTGCTCTTGATCCAGCCGCCATCGCTCAGGCGGGCGACGGCTCGACGAACCGTACGCTCGCCCAGCCCTGTCAACGCGGCGATCGTCCGCTGCGCGGGGAACGCCTCGCCGGTGCTCTGTCTGCGATGTGCGAGGAGCACGAGCAGGACGCAGCGATCTGAATTGAGCATCGCCCAGAACCGACGATCGAGCAGCAACCGATTGGGCAGCATCGTGAAGCCGTCCGGCCGGAGCCCGACCTCCGCGCGCATCCGATCCTTGCGGAGCTCGTCGTTCGCCGTCCTGCTCATTGCCAGCACCTCGCAGCGAGCAGCAGACGAGACTTGAACGCGAGACGACGCAGCGGTTCAGGTGAATCGATCTCCAGCGACGCCACCGCGACCTCGATGTCCCGCTCCAGTCGTTCGGCACTCGCCAGAGCGGACGGCGTGCCGAGGGCCCGAAGACGTCTGACGACTGCCCGCAGGCGGTCAAGCTCGCGCTGGTCATTGGCGTCGGTTTGCGGTACGATCTTCATGTCAAGATCCTCGTCCCCGCCTTCGTCTCTGGCCGAGAGGGGCGGGGATGCTGCTTTCAGGGCGATGCCCCGTTTCGGTGGGGCAGCGCAATCCCCGTCACGGTCGGAGAGCCTGAGCCGCACAGCAGTCGTTCCGGTTCGATGACGAGTGAGGTGGGCGGGCCCTTCTCCGCCTCGACCGCCGCGGGCGGGAGAGCTTCAAAGGCCGTCTGTGCCTCAGTGATTGGGGCGTGGCGGTCTAGGCCGTTCGGCCCTGCTTCACTCCTCATCCTCTAGAAGATACGACGAGGCCAATCCGCGAAAGACAGTACCCGCAAGCCGATACAGGGGGTCAGGTGATTTGAACCTCCTCAGCATTAACTCTGCGATCTCGATCGCGTCCTCTAGGTCTTCAGCGGCATCCGACGC
>JAXHTH010000090.1:0-11628 GCA_034211115.1 Planctomycetota bacterium
CGCCGGTGGGCGGGGAGGGCGGTTGTCGGCGGCCGGGCGGGCCGCTGCCGGCGCCACCGCCGGCGCCGCCGCCCCGGCTGCGACCCTCGCCCACTTCGCCCTCCGGGCTCACCTTGAACTGCGTCAGCGCGGTCGGATTGCAGGTCACCTCGTCCGGGAGGATTCGGTAGGGCACGCCGGCGCGTTCGCCTTCCGGATCGGCGTGCTCACGCAGCCACTTCGCGACCGTGTTGTTGAGGAACTCGATTTCACCCTCGTGGCTGAATTCGACCTCCATCCTGACGGTGATGTACCGCTTCTCCTCCTGGGGCATGTAAGAGTAGTTGCCGTACAGATCGTTGAGCATCACGAGCCGGCGCTCTCCGGGATCGATTTCGAGGATCGCCTTCGGATCGGCGCCCAGCAGGGCCGGCTGCGGCTCGGTCGCCTGCAGCGCCTGGGCCACGTCGTTGACGAGATAGGGCCAGACGGTGCGGTAGTCGGCGAGCCGGGTCATGTTCTCGGCGGTGGATCCGACGTTGGCCGCGGTCTGCGCCGTCTGGAACTGCTGCTTGAGCGCCTTGCCCGTGCTCAGTGTGCTCTCGACGGTCTGAGGCAGTCCTCCGGCCTCGATCTTGCCGCGATCGGTGAGCGGGTGATACAGGCTGGTGGCGGCGCCGATGACGATGATCGCCGCCGCGGCCGCGAACCACTTCGTCTTCTGATGCCAGAGCTGCTCGCGCAGCGTGCGGAGGGGCACGAGGTTGGCGGCGATGGGCGCAAGCCCCACGCCCTGCAGCGCCAGACCGTAGCTCGTGGCCATGTTCACCGTGTTCTCGGCGAACGCCGACGCCTGCCGGCCGGTCACCGCGATGCGCTTGAACTCGTCCAGGCGGGTGACGTTGATCTGGAGCTGCTGGCCGATGAACTTGCGCAGGCCGGGGATCTTGAACGTCGATCCCACGCCGACCATGTGCGTCAGCTCCTGCTCGCGATGCAGGGACTGGTAGTAGCCGATGGAGCGCTGCAGATCCTGGAGAAGGTCGCTGAAGACGGGGCGCATCGCCTGCATGATCTGCTTGGCGTACTTGCTCGTGGAGGCCTCGTTCTTCAGCTTCTCCGCCTTGGAGTAGCTGAGCTTGAACGCGTTGGCGATCGCCTCGGTGAAGTGCGTCCCGCCGAGGGGGAAGGTGCGAATCCAGCAGCGCCCCTCCTCGGCGATGACCACGTCCGTGGCCTGCGTGCCCACGTCGAGGAAGACCACCGGGCCCTTGCGCTCACCCAGATTCAGGTCGTAAGCCATCGCGTTGTAGAGGGCGACGGGGCTCAGCGTCAGCGATTCGGGGCTGATGCCCAGCTCGCCGTAGAGCGCCAGACGCTGCTGCACGCGATCGCGCGTGATGGCGAAGATGCCCACCTCGATCTCCGGCGAGTCCTCCGAGGCGAACGTCTGGTAGTCCCATTCCACCTCCTCGATCGGGAAGGGAATCTGCTGAACCGCCTCGAACTTGACGATGTCGGGGACTTTCTTCGGCTCGACGGGGGGCAGCTTCGCGAAGCGGGCGAAGGCCGCGTGCCCCGGCACGCTCATCACCAGGTGCTCGCCCTCCAGCGACTTCTGGCTGATGAACTGGCCCAGGCTCAGCCGGATCATCTCTTCCTGGTCCAGGTCCGGCGTGGTGAGCACTTTCTTGTGGGGGATGACCGCGAAGTCCGAGACGCGGACATTCTCGCCCTCGCGCTCCAGGCGCATCGCCTTGATCGCGTGGGCGCCGATCTCCATACCCCAGGCCGCTTTGGGAGTTGGCATCGGTTCTGAGCTCCAGAAATCAGAGAATCGGGCCCTGAGGAAGGGCGACCGGCCGGTCGCCGTCCTCATCACCCGCGAAGAACAAGCCCCCGATGATACACCAGCGCTCCCTCGGACGTTCGGGACGTGCCAAACGGCCGGGGCGGGACGCGAATCGGCCCATGACTCGGGGGCCGATGATCGATACGATGAACCGCCGACGCACACCCCGCCGAGGCGTGGAGAGCACCCCGAGCCCGCTCGTGACCACGATGTCGCCGCTGACTTACCGCATCACGACCCTCGGCTGCCGTGTGAACCACGCCGAGACCCGGGAGATGGAGACGTTGCTCCACCGGCGGGGGCTGCGGGCCGCGTCGCCGAGCGAGGCGGCCGACCTGGAAATCGTCCATTCCTGCTCCGTCACCTCCGCCGCGGTCACCAAGAGCCGCCAGGCCATCCGCAGGGCGGCGCGCCGTCAGTCGGCCCCCGCCGAGGCGGGGTCGGGACGCTCCGATGGTCCGGGAACGCACGCTCATGGATCGACTCTCCGGCCGCGGGGCGGCGCCGCCCGTGTGCTGGTGACCGGCTGCTACGCCGCGACGCACGGCGAGGAAGCGGCGACCCTCACCGGCGACCGGCACTGCGTCTTCCCGCACGAAACAGAGGAAGGCTCGAGCCTGATGGACCGCTTCGCCGGGCAGATTGACACCTGGCTGGCCCGCGGTGAGGTTCAGCGCCCGATACGCATCGCGCCGCCGGGCAGTTCCACCGCCGATCCCGGCCTTCCCGCGTCCATCCCGGTTCGATCGGCCCGGGGCCACATCCGTGCCGAGCTGCGGGTCCAGGACGGCTGCGACGCCCGCTGCACGTTCTGCGTGATCCCCGCCATCCGCCGCACGCTGCGTTCCAAGTCCATCCCCGATGCCGTCGAGGAGGCCCGCCGACTCGTCGACCTGGGACATCGGGAGATCGTCCTCACGGGGATCTTCCTGGGCGCCTACGGCCGGAGGACGGCCCTGCGGCGTCGGCAGGCCGATCGGACCTCCCGCGATCCCCTCGCCGATCTGCTCAGCGCCGTCGCCCGGGTGCCCGGCCTCGAGCGGCTGAGGCTCAGTTCCCTGGAGCCGGGCGACGTGACCGATCCGCTGCTGGCGGCGATGACCGCCCACGCCCCCACCGTCGTTCCGCATCTTCACCTCCCCCTCCAGTCGGGCTCGGACCGCATTCTCCGGCTCATGAACCGGCAGTACCGGGTGGGCGAGTACCTGGAGATGGTGGATCGGGTCAACGCCGCGCTGACGACCGGCGATGGAGCCGAGCCGCTGCCGCCGGCGATCACCACCGACATCATCTGCGGCTTCCCGACCGAGACGGACGAGGATTTTGCGCGGACCCTCGCCGTCGCCCGCCGCGTGAATTACCTTCACATGCACGTGTTTCCGTACTCGGCGATGCCGGGCACGCCCGCCGCCCGCCGGCGGGACCGATTCGTGCCCGCGCCGGTCATCCGGGCCCGCGTCCGCACGCTCATCGATCTGGAGGATCAGTCAGAGGAGGGCCTGTCGATGCGATTCCGTCGCCGTCTCCTCGGCCGGACCGTGCGGATCATTCTCGAACAGCCGGACCGGGTCGATTCGACGCTGATGACGGGCCGATGCGATCATTACGCGCTGATTCACCTGCGGAGCGAGCGTCCGCGCGGTAGCCTTGTACGCGTGCGGATCACCGAAGTGACCCCGACGCGGACGATGGGGGTCCCGATCGGCGCCTGCGATGTTGCGTCGGCGGGGTGTCCGCCGCGTCGTTAGCCCCCGCCGTCCGAGCGCATCCGTGACGACAGTGCCATGCCCGACGAAGAAACCAATCCGCCCATCGACATGGACGCCAAGCTGGAGGCCGAGATCGAGGCCGCGCTGGGCGACCTGAGCGTCGAGGACATGCTCGACTACGCCGACCGCTCCCGCGCCGCGCCCGGCGGCGTCGAGCGCGAGTACAAGACCGGCGTCATCGCGGCCGTGCACGGCAACGACGTGCTCGTCGAGTTCGGGCCCAAGGCCCAGGGTGTCTGCCCCCTCGAGCAGTTCGCCGAGCCCCCGACGGTCGGCGAGCGCACGCAGTTCATCATCGAGCGCTTCGATGAGAACGAGGGTCTGCTCATCCTCTCGCGCGAGGGCGTGGTGCGGCGGGCGGAATGGGAATCGCTGGACGTGGGCCAGCACGTGGAGGCCCGCTGCACCGGCACGAACAAGGGCGGGCTGGAGATGGAGATCGCCCACCACCAGGCCTTCATGCCCGCCGGGCACGTCGACCTTCGGCACATCGAGGATCTCAGCGTCTTCGTCGGCGAGAAGATGCCCTGCGAGATCATCGAGCTGGACCGCCAGCGCGGGCGCATCATTCTCAGCCGGCGCGCGCATCTGGAGACCGAGCGACGCCGCCTCCGCGAAGAACTGCTGGAAACGCTGGAGGTCGGGCAGACCATGCCCGCGGTGATCACCTCGCTGCAGCACTACGGCGCGTTCGCCGACCTGGGGGGCATCGACGGCCTCATTCACATCTCCGATCTCAGCTATCAGCGCATCAACCATCCTTCCGAAGCCGTGAAGGAGGGCGATCAGGTCAACGTCAAGATCCTCAAGATCGACCGCGAGCAGGATCCGCCGCGGATCGGGCTGGGGCTCAAACAGACCCTGGAGGATCCCTACGCCGCCGAAGTGAGCCGGCTGGAGGTCGGCGCGACCGTCTCCGGGCGCGTCACGAAACTCATGGCGTTCGGCGCCTTCGTCGAGCTCGCGCCGGGCGTGGAGGGCCTCATTCACATTTCCGAGCTCAGCCCCGAGCGCGTGCAGAAGGTCAGCAGCGTGGTCAAGCCCGGCGAGGTGGTCACCGTGAAGGTGCTTTCCGTCGACGCCGATCAGCGCCGCATCGGGCTCTCCCTGAAGGCGGCCCGCGCCGAAGAGGAAGGAAGAACCTTCGATCGCCATGAGGACCCGCACATGCGCAAGCTGAAGGAACAGATGCGCAGGAAGTTCGGCGGCGACCTCAAGGGCGGGCTGGGCTGAGTCATCGCGATCCCGGGCGGACAACGCCGGCCATGAACGACGCGATGGAAGATGCTCCGCGTTTCGATCGCATCGCCCGCGCCTACGACCTGCTCGTCAACGAGCCGAAGCGCTGGGCCAACGAAGCGCCGACGCTGCGGCGCTGGCTGGAGTCCGCCAGCGAGGGGCGCCGCCGCGTGCTGGACATGGGCTGCGGCACCGGCTTCCACGCCCGTCATCTCGCCGCGCACCTGAACGCGGCCGTCGTCGGCGCCGATCCCTCCGCCGCGATGCTCGCCGTCGCCGCGCGCAAGGAACACGGCGATCGCGTGCGGTGGGTGAACGCGGGCGCCGCGACACCGCCGCCCGGCCCCTTTGATCTCATTCTGCTGCTGGGGAACACGCTGAGCCTGCTCGCCTCGCCCGCCGAGTCGCTGGGCGCGCTGCGCCGCGTCGCGGCCGACGAGGCGAGGCTGGCGATCCAGACGCTGGATTACGAAGCGCTGCGCGCCGCCGGCCCGAGTCACCTGAAGCGCGAGGGGGACGGGGTGTCCATCGAGAAACAGCTCACACCGCTCGCGCCGTCCGAACCCGCCGCGGCGACCCTGAGGATCATCGTGCGCGAAGCGGACGGCGAGCTCCTCGATGAGCTCACCGAGGCACTGATCGATCATCCCACGCCCGCCCTCGTCGACGCGGCCGACGCGGCGGGCTGGACGCTCCTCGAGCAGCGCCGCAGCTATCACGACGCCTTGACGGGAACGGACCGGATTGTCGTCTTTGGCGCGCACTGAGCGCCGCCACCGGGAATTTCGCGCCTTTTTCCGCACGCTTTGCGGAATATTCCGCTCTTCAGGTCGGTGGGCGGTGTCGGAAAGGCGTAAGAGGGCAGGTGTTCATCCCGAACATCTCGCAGACATACGAGCCCGGTGCGGCGGTTCGTCGCGCGCAGACGGTGTGCTCACCGCACTGACGCGGCGGGCCGCGTTCCGCTACATAAACAAGGAGCAAGCGAATGCGGTTGAGTTCGGCAACAGGCGCGAAGTCACGGCGCGGTCTGTTCGTGACGACGATGAGCATCGTTCTGGCGGGGACAGCGATGATGTTGGGATCCAGGAGCGATCCCTCCGCCGGTCCCGGCGCCATCGGAGCGGAGAAGACAGGCCGGATCGCGGCGCCCGCGAAGAGCCTGCCCCAACTCGTCAGTGAACAACTGCGGCTGCACGGCAGCGAGGTCGTCGAGCTTCCGCTCGATGCCGGGCCCGGCGAGCCGCTGAGCGTCGCCGTGCCGATCCGGGGCCGAACGTACACGATCGATCTCGACCCGCACTCGGTCCGGGCGGCGGGATATCGCCTCAGGGTGCAGTTGGAAGACGGTTCCATCGTTCCCGCCGCGCCGGGCGTCGAGCGCACGCTCCGCGGCTCGGTGCGCGAGGTCCCCGGGAGCACGGTCGGCGCCTCTCTGCTTGACGACGGGCTGTACGCGACGATCGTGCTTCCCGACGGCGACACGTACTGGATCGAGCCGGTCGACGCCGCCCTCCCCGGCGCGCGGCCCGACCATCACGCGGTCTATCACAGCGATGACATCATCCCCACCGGCGGCCAGTGCGCGGTGACGGACGAGTGGATGATCGAGCAGGCCGCACTGGGGCGCGGCGCGCTTCCCTTCCACGATGAACACGCCGGCCACGAGGGCGCGCATCTCCCCCCCGGGCCGCTGCCCAACCAGTACTACTGCGCCGAGATCGCCTGCGATGCGGATTACTACTACTTCCTCGACTACGGCAGCGTCGCCGCGGTCGAGGATCGCATCAACACCGTGATCAACGCCGTCAACACGCAGTACCAGGACGACGTGCAGATCAGCCACGTCATCACCGAGATCATCGTGCGCACGTCACAGACCTACACCACCAACGGTCCCGAGCAGTTGCTGAACCAGTTCCGCTCGCGGTGGCTGACCTACCACGGCGACGTGCAGCGCGACGTGGCCCACCTCTTCACCGGCCGCAACCTCAGCGGCAACGTGATCGGGATCGCCTGGCTGTCGGCGATCTGCACGAGCTACGGCTTCGGCCTCGTGGAATCGGATTGCTGCGGCAGCTTCGGCTGCACCACCGACCTCAGCGCGCACGAGATCGGACACAACTGGAGCGCCGATCACTGCTCGTGCAGCACCTACACGATGAACCCCTCCCTCACCTGCTCGAACCGGTTCCAGCCCAACGCGACGATCCCGGAGATCGTGAGCTTCCGCAACAGCATCGCCGGGTGCCTGGAGCTCTGCAATCCGGACGGCCCGGAGAACGACAACTGCGGCAGCAACATCGAGGTCTTCGAGGGCGTCACCGTGTTCTCCACGGAGGGAGCGACGACCGACGGACCCGCCGAGACCGGCTGCGATTTCGTCGGCGGCTCCCAGATCGAGTCGGACATCTGGTTCCGATTCAATCCGCTTCAGGAGGCGGAGGTGACGATCAGCCTGTGCGGCAGCCTCTTCGACACGACCCTGGCCGTCTACGCCGGCTGCCCGGACGGACCCGGCGAGGTCATCGCCTGCAACGACGACTTCTGCGGTGAGCAGTCGGAGGTGACCTTCGTCGCCCCGCAGTTGTTCAATCTCCAGGTCCGCATCGGCTCGGCCAGCGGGGAAGAGGGTGAAGGCCTGATGAACATCACCATGGCTCCCCTGTCCGACTGCCCGGCCGACTTCGATGAGGATGGCGATGTCGATACGGAAGACCTGCTCACCCTTCTGGGTGCGTGGGGCACGGCCGGTCCGGACGGCGACATCGACGAGGACGGCGACGTGGACACCGAAGACCTTCTGGCCCTCCTCGCCGCCTGGGGCGACTGCTGAGATCGACCCGCCAGAGCGGGTCGGATGGATCACTTCCCGCAACCGAACGCCCCCGATCGAACGCGATCGGGGGCGTCTTTTTGGCCCCGCAGCCCGCTTCCCGCCGCCCGGCCGGTGCCGCCGCGCCCGCCGACGGCGGCCGAGGGCACATCGATCGATCGACATCGGTATCCGGAAGATAGGCAACTGCCGTCGGTCCCGGTGCGAACAGACGGGAAACGCCCGACGCGGAGGACGGGTACGAGACCGGTCATGCAGTGGACAGTGAGACGGCGCCACGGCCTCGCGGGACGCGAGCACGCTCGGAGCCCGTTCGCATTCTATTCGGTCATCCGGCCAGCCACGTGCGATACCGGTCGCGCAGAAGTCCGCCGTTTGTCGACCTATTTCTTCTAGAGAGGGGTCGGCATGGCGGATAAGGTGTTCTACATACGCATCCAGACATTGCGAAAGAGGAGCTGACGAATGCAAGGCAGAAACACGTGGCGCGTTCCGGCGGTGGCGCTGGGCGCGGCGGCGGCGATGAGCATTGCTGCTATCTCCAGCGGTGGCAAGGGTTTATCTGCGGGTAAGGCCGTCCCGGACGCCACCGACCAGCCTGCGTATCTTCAGGTGCACAAGGGCGAGAAACTCCCCCCCGACGCCCTCGGCGAGGGGGTTTCCGAGACCATGGCCGACGTCGCCGAACGCACGCGGACCACTCCCCCGCGGCCGGGCAGGGACGAGGGCCACATCGGACGCGACGGCCTCTGGGTCGTCCCCTCTCGCGGCGCGACCTTCTATCCCCATTCCGGTCAGCACTACGCCACCAACAAGTGGGGCGACACCCGCATGGGCATCGCCTTCCCGGAGATGGTGACCGTGAAGGGAACCTACGTCGCCGGCCAGGCCGCCTCCGGCGCCTGGACCAGCGGACTGCGCGTCATCGGCTATCGCGGCGCGCGCGAGGTCGGGCGCACGGCGTGGTTCGAGGACATCTCCGACGAACCGGCCTGGCTGGAGATCGATCTGCGCGATGTGGATCGCATCGTCTTCGAGGCGCGGCCCGTCATTCGCGGCGCGGGCTGGTACGCCATCGACGACTTCACCTACGTGGCCATGGACGAGGCCAACCGCCCCCGGGAGACGGTGGTCGACTTCGAGGATTGCCGCTATCGCCAGACGCTGACGGGCTCCGGCTACGCCGGCCTGACCTGGGAGACGGGGACCGGCGTGCCCGAGGAGGGCATTGCCATCCACGCCCCGAAGGTCCCGCCCGGCATGGACAAGTATCCCGGCGAGGAACCGGACGGCCCCCCGGCGGCCCCGCAGCAGGGCCGCGGCAGCCCGCCGGAACTCTACAACACCTTCCAGGGCGTCATCTACGGCAATCTCGGCCAGAACTACTTCCCGCCCGACAGCCACGGGGCCGTCGGTCCCGACTACTACTGCGAGATCGTCAACTGCAACTTCGCGATCTATGACAAGGACACGGGGCAGTTGTACTCACACGACCCGCTCTACACCTTCATGCCCGGGGCCGACGGGGATCCGCGCATCATCTACGACCCGGACAGCGAGCGATGGTTCGCGGTCGCCACGAACTGGTACAACCGCGTTTACCTCAACGTCTCGTACACGTCCGACCCGCGCGGTTCGTGGTACAAGACGCACATTCTCATCTCCCAGGGCAGCGACGCCGGCCGCTGGCCCGACTTCCCCACCCTGGGCGTGGACGCGAACGGCGTGTACACCGCCAGCTACATGGTGGGTGGCAACAGCATGACCCTGCTGGCCATCGACAAGGCGCCGTTGCTCGAGAACCCGCCGCAGTTGGGCACCGTCACCGCCTTCCGCGACCTCACCTTCGAGGGCTCGATCCAACCCGCCCTCACCTACGGCGATCCCGGCCGGGCGTACTTCCTCTCCGTCAACAGCGGCAACCGTCTTCGCCTGCGCATGTGCTTCCCTCCGCTGACGGACCCGACGCTGGTCACGGCCGGCTACATCAGCGTGCCTCCCTTCGGCGTTCCCCCCGACGCCCCGGCCCTCGGAAGCTACACCGACATTGACACCGGCGACGCCCGTGTCCAGCGCGTCGTCTATCGGGACGGGTACCTCTGGACGTCGCACACAATCAGCCAGGACGGACGCGCCGCCGCCCGCTGGTACAAGATCGACGCCGACGATGGCAGCGTCGAGTCGGGCACGGTCGCGGACTCGTCCCTGCATTACTACTACCCCTCGATCATGGTCAACGCCGCCGGTGACGCCGTCATGGGCTTCAGCGGCTCCGACGAGGACCAGTGGGTCGGCGCCTACTACACCGGCCGCCGCCACACCGACCCGGTCGGAGAGATGGCGGAACCGATTCAGTATCAGGAAGGCACCGGCCAGTACAACCACGTGGACAGCTACGGCCGGAACCGCTGGGGCGATTACAGTCATACCGTCCTCGATCCGGACGATGAGTTGACCTTCTACACCATCCAGGAGCACGGCTTCACCTACAACCGCTGGAGCACGCGCGTCGCCGAACTCGGCTTCCCCACCATCCCCGAGAACGACGACTGCGCGAACGCGATCGCCGTCGAGGACGGCGTGACCCCCTCCATCAACGTGGGTGCGAGCACCGATGGCCCGGACGAGCCGAACATGTGTGACTTCAACGGCTACACGCACGTGGAGTCGGACGTGTGGTTCACCTACACCGCCGCGTGCACGGGTGAGGTCACCGTCGATCTGTGCAACACCGACTACGACAACAAGGTCGCCATCTACGCCGGCGGCTGCCCCTCCGGCCCCGACGAGGCCATTGCCTGCGATGACAACTCCTGCGGCGATGAAGGCGCCATCGTCTCCTTCCCCGTGCAGGAAGGCGAGACCTACTGGATTCGCGTGGGCGGCTTCGAGGGGGCGACCGGAACCACCCTCATGGCCATCGACTGCGAGCCGGAATCGGACTGCCCGGGCGACTTCGACAACGATGGCGATGTCGACACCGCCGACCTGCTCTTCCTCCTCGCCGGCTGGGGCACGCCCGACGGCGACGTGGACGGCGACGGCGACACCGACACCGCGGACCTGCTGGAACTCCTCGCCAACTGGGGACCGTGCTGACCGGAGGACGGGCCCGGCCCGGATTGGGCCGTCTTCGCACGCTGAGAACACCCCCCCCGGCCCCGTGGCCGGGGGGTTTTCTTTTACCGCTCGCCGATCCCGCCGAGTTCGGGCTCCGCTTTTTCCTTTCCCATGCTCCCCGTCGATGCTATGTTTCACGGAGGAGGAAATCGGATCGCCGGCTCCTGAGGCCGGCGTCGAAAGCCCCGGGCGACCGCAGGTTGCGGCGCGTGAGACGGGCTCCCGCCGTGGGTCGGCCGCCGTGCCGGCACCTCGCGGCGGGTCGCGCCCCTCGTGCCCGTCGGAACCAGGGCCCGCTTCGCCGGCCGCCCGTCGCGGCCGCCCGGCATGGAAAGGCACGAGGAATCGGAGGACATCATGCGAAACGCGCTTCTGAGATCAGTCGTTCTGACGTGCGCCTGTCTCATCGCCCGTCCCGCCGCCGGCGTGGTCGAGTACCGAGACGTGGGTGAGCTCACGCGACAGGCTCGGCAGATCGTGATCGGCGACGTCAGCGACGTCACGAGCTCCTGGAACGCCGATCACAGCCTGATCCGCAGCCGCATCACCATCGAGGTGGCCGACTACCTCTACGGTCAAGGGCCCGGCCGTGAGGTGCTGGACCTGGCCGGCGGGACCGTGGGTGATCTCACGCTTCACGTCTCCGTGCTGCCGACTTTTGAGGCGGGCGATCACGTCCTGCTCTTCCTCGCCGACAACGAGATCCGCCTCGTGGAGAGTTTCCAGGGCGCGTACCTGACCGACGGCGAGCAGATTGCGCGCATGGCCCCGGACTGTCGCCGTGTCATCCCGTCCTCCGCGCAGCCGCTGTCGAGCTTTCTCCGGGAGATCGA
>JAXHTH010000091.1:0-16039 GCA_034211115.1 Planctomycetota bacterium
GGCGGGACATCGGCGGGGCATCGGCCCCGCAACAAAACGGCCGCGCGGGCGTCGGAACGTCCGCGCGGCCGGTCAGCGATTGCCCTCCGCCGCTTCAGCCCCACTCGCCGAGCAGCATGAGCAGATCGGCCGCGTCGACGGCGCCGTTGTCATCGAGATCGGCCGGGCATTCGGCGGGCGGTTCCTCGCACATTCCCCACGCGGCGAGCAGGGTCAGCAGGTCGGCGGTGTTCACCACCCCGTCGCCGTTCAGGTCGCACGGCCCATACACGCCGCCGCACTCGGGAACGATGAAGCACAACTCCCGCGCGCAGCACTCATTCAGATCCTCGTCATGGATGCTGATCAGGATGCACAGTTCCTCGCCCGCCGGCGCATTCGCAATGGAGGTCTGCAGCAGCGCCGTCGTGCCGAACGGCGGCAGCGACGGGACGTTGAAGTAGTCCGGCGTGAGGGTGATCCCCGAGCCCAGCGGCGGGAAGAGGAACAAATGCTCGACGACGTCCGGCGTGAGGTTCGTCAGGCTGAACGTCAACAGCGCCTGGCCCGGGTTGTCCGGATCGCACTCGACGGACCATTCCTCCATCTGCCAGCACTCGCAATCGGGGATCTCCACGCACCATCGGAACGAGCAGCATTCCTCGATGAACTCGTCGGCGAGGATGATGTCGAAGCAGTAGGTCTCCAGCGGCTCGAGCCCCGTGAGGAGGATCTGCACCGTGGTCGTGTCGCCGTCCGGAAGCGGCGAGGGAAGCGCGATCACGTGCGGTTCGGTTTCATCGTTGGGCAGGAGGATGTACTGAACGGTGACGCCGGAAAGATTGGTCAGATCGAAGGTGTAGATGTAGTTGCCCGTGGGGCCGTCGGCGTCGATCTCGCAGCGGATGTCCCCGTTGGGAATCTCCAGGCAGGGGCAGACATCATCGCGCAGGCAGATGTTGTCCCATCCGGAGACCTCGGCGGGATTGCTGGTGAACTCGACGGGGAGCACGATCTCGGTCACGTTGGACAGGAGCACGTCCCAGTCGCTGTTGGGAGCGCCGTCGAGCATCTCCCACGCTCCGAACTCGTTGCCCGGCAGGTTGCCGTCATCGTCCAGCAGCGCGATGGGGGCGCAGACCTCGTGCCAGCCCGGGTTCGGGCCGTCGGGATCGGTGACGAAGAAGTTGGCGCGGAAGACGGCGCGGATCGTTCCGGACTGGATGATCATGCGCGGGGTGATGGGGATCCATCCGCCGTTCTCATCGCACTCGGGAATGCCGGGCACACAACTGTCTTCGATGACGATGTAATCCCAGCACAGGGCGCCGCAGCCGTCCTCGGCGGCGACGCGCCAGTCATTGATACAGGGCGGCCCGCAGGCGCGCGAGCCGCCGGAGAGGTCGCGCGTCTCCAGGTAGTAGTCATCCGGGTCGCCGGACGGCCCGGGTGTGTTGACGATGACGTCGACGTTCGGCGCATCGGGACACGGCGCGAAGCCCATGGTGGTCTGGTCGTTGAAGTCGAGGCAGCAGGGAAGATCCGGCGGGCACGGCTCGCCTTCGCAGGTGATGGTGAAGGTCCCGGTGCCGCCCGGCGCGCCGGTGGGCGCGCTGCCGAGCTGAATCAGGTATTCCTCGCCGCACACCACATCGCAGGTGATCGAGCTCTGCAGATCGCAGGCGTTGTCATCGCAGCAGCGTGGTTCGGCGCCGGGCTCGGTCGGACACGCGCAGCCGGGCCAGAGGGCGATCTTGGTATCGACCTGGGTCTGGCCGCACGTGTCGATGGTGACGATGCCCGTGCACGTGGCCGTCCAGCAGAACCAGACGTCCTGCTCGATGCCGGTCGCGCCGTCGAACGCGCAGGTCTGGCTTTCCTGTCCCTCCGCGCCGGTGGTCGCTTCGCTGTTGTCAAACGGAAAGGCGCCGGTCCCCGTGATGACGGTGGGCGAAGAGCATTCATCATTGGGGGGGACGGCGGCGAACGCGTTCGCGGCGAGAATGAACAGGGCCGCGATCAGAGCCGGCGCCGGACGCGGCGCGCGGACGAAGATCGCCGGGCGGAATTGCAGGCGGCGGATGCGGTGAGGATGCACGGGGTGTTCCTTCCTTGCTTGTGTTCTCTGTGGTCAGGGGGCCGGGCAGAATGCGCCGGAGGCGGAACGCCTCACGGATACGGCGCACCGAACCTGCCCGCCGCTGGAGAGTCGGTCCGAACGTATCGAAATAAATCTGTTGTGCAAGCGGAAAGGCAATAAAAACTTAACATGACAGGCGGGCCCGCTTTGCAACGGGCCCGGGCGCGGCGAAACATATTATGTTCATCATCTTGTCATCCGGCCGCGGCGCGGTCGCAGCCCGGGGCCGGCGATCCGCTCCGCCTACAACAGGCTATTCTTATGATCTTATCTTCGTGAGGGCTCGAAGCTCGCGAGCATCTTGCCCGCCCGCCAGACGCGCACCGCGCCGTCGCTGTGGCTGACGGTGACGGCGATGGACCTGGTGACGGCGGTGATGCCCGCGGCGGCGATGTGACGCGTGCCCAGGCCCGAGGGCAGGCCTTCCGTCCGCCCCGCCTTGAGATGCGCGCCGGCCGTCTCGATCACCCCGCTGCCGCGGATGATGAACGCCCCGTCGAGCGTGCTGAACTCGCGCACCGTCTCGGTCATGTTGTCATCGAGGATGTTGCGGTCCTTCTCGTCGTAGCCCTTGAAGGGATTGAGAATCATCTGCTCGGACTGCTCGAGGACGCGTCGATGATCGCCCACCACGAGCAGCGACCCGACCTTGTGGCCTTCGCGCCCGTGCTGACCGAGCTGCAGCGCCAGCGCGAGCACGCGATGGAACACCGCGCGCTTGATGTGCTCGTCGATGCTCGGCTGCTGCGTCGTGTCGAACAGCTCGTATTCCGAGCCGATCGTCATCACGACCAGCGAATCGATGATCGAACGGAAGGGGCCGGCGAGAAACACGACCGAGTCGTTGAGATCGATGAGGCGGTTGGACAGCGCGATGATCGCGGCGAGCTTGACCTGGCCCATCCGGTCCAGCTCGACGTTGGGGACGGTGATCACGGCACGGGCGGAGCCGGCGAGCTTCTCCGGCAGCCTCTCGTCGTCCCCGTCGCGGGTGACGAGCACGGTCTGAGGCGGGAGCTCCTCCAGTTCCGGCAGCGCGTCGGCGGCGACCACGATCGCCCGCGCATGGCACGCCCCGGCCAGCGTGGCGGCCGATTCCAGAAGCAGACGGGCGGCGCGGGTCGGATCATCCATGACAGGTAGGATACGTCCCCTGCGAAGCGCGGAGAATCAACCATGCTCCCCATCGTGTTCATCGGCCTGACGGCAGCGCTCCTTGCCTCGCCCCCCGAACCGGGTCCGTCGGCCGAGTGGATCTACAACGGCGTGGATCGGCCGGCGATGATCGACATCGCCGGGCCCCCGGAAGGGGCCGAAGATGCCTCACTGACCCTCGCCCTGATGGATGCGCACGGGGAGCTGCTCGTGCGGCCGGCGGCCGTCCGACCCGGCCGGGCCGATCTGGCCGAGCTGATACCCGATATCTGGCGTCTGCGGAGGGCGGCGTACCTGCAGCTTCTCGCCGGGGGGGAGCCGATCGGATCCGCCCTCGTCGTCCAGCCCATGCTCTCGCGGCTCATCCCCGTCACGGAAGAGGCGACCAGCCCCGGCGGGGCCGGCTACAGGCACATCATCGGCTGGCGCGATGCGCGGGCGCCGCGCGAGGCGTACGACGCGGACGACCCGAAGACGGGCGAGGAGACGTCGATGCCGGAACCGGCCGGGGGCGCGACGGCGACCGACGCCGACTCGGCCGCTCCCGCGGAGCCCGAGCCCGCTGCCGGGCCGTCCCGGGCCTGGCTGGCCGTGCCCGGCGCCGATCATCGCCTCCTGTCGGGCGTCCGCCTGTACCGCGAGCGCGATGTCATCCTGCACACGACGGAGGGCGACATTCGGCTCGCGCTGCGGCCGGATCACGCTCCAAACACGGTCTTCAACTTCATTCGCCTGTGCGAGGGGGGGTTTTATCGAGATGTCGCCTTTCATCGCGTGGTGCCGATGACCCGCGAGGGCGAGCCGTTCATCATCCAGGCGGGCGATCCGACGGGGCTCGGCGACGGGGGGCCGGGCTACCGCATCGACCTCGAGCCCAGCGGTTTGCCGCACGAGTTCGGGGTGATCTCGATGGCTCGCGATGCCGATCCCGACACCGCCGGCAGCCAGTTCTTCATCTGCCTCTCGCGGGAGGGGACGGCCCGCCTGGACGGGGATTACTGTGCCTTCGGCTATGCGATGGCGGGGCGTGATGCGATCCTGGCCATCGCGGATGTCGAGCTGGCCGATCTCGCGGCCGGGCGGCCGGTGGAGGCGCCGCGCATCGAGTCGGCCGAGCTGGTGCCCGCCCCGCCGCGCGTGGTCGGGCTGGGCCGTCCGGATCGGCCGATCGAGCCGGCCCCGCTCGAGGCTGAGCAGCCGGCGGAGGCGAGACCGGGGCGGGTGCCCCGATAATCGGACGATCGGACCCTGCCGGGGCGGATTGGCCTCTCAGGAGGCGATCGGACTTACCGGCCGGTCGTTTCTTGCCGACCTGAAGGGTCATGGGATCGACGGCCGCGCATCCATCGACGCGCCACCCATCGCCGCGCCGGTCGACGTCGCCGACCGTGGTCGGGGGGGTCATCGTGCTTGGCTCCTTCCGGGCCGGGACATCGCTCGTCTCTCAGTTGCTGGCCCAACTGGGCGTCGATTTCGGCCCGTCCGATTCGCTCAAGCGAGGCGACAAGTTCAATCCCGGCGGGTACTTCGAGCGCACCGACATCAACCATCTCAACGGCCGGCTGGTGGAGACGGCGGGTCGGAGCTTCGCCGAGCCCGGCTCGCCGGGCACGCTGGCGTCGTCGGCGGACCCGGCCGTCTTTGACGAGGTCGACCTGAGCTGGATGGATCGCGCCCGATGCTGGGGGCTGAAGGATCCCCGCCTCTGCGCCACGCTGGCCACCTGGGTCGCCGCCGGCCGCATCGATCCCGAGCGGGCGAAGATCGTCCACGTCAGGCGTGACCCGGAGGCGGTGGCCCGCAGCGCGCTGCGCTATCCCGGCGTGAATCACTACTTCGGCAGCTCGCCGGAGGCGATCCGCCGGGGCGTGGAGGAGTATGCACGCCTCGCGCAGTGGCACGTCGATCATCTCGGGATCGAGACGCTCACCGTGCAGTACGAGGACCTGCTGGACCATCCGCGGGAGGCGACGGCGAAGATGGCGCACTTCATCGGCGTGCACAACCGGCGGCTGATCCGCCGCGCCGCGGCGGAGGTGGGCAAGAAGAAGGCCCGGTTCCGCCTCGCCGCCCGACGCGTGGCGAGGCGGCTGACACGCCTTGTGTGCGGCCTGACCGGCGCCTACTGATCGAAAGCAACCGATCGCCTACCATGCCCGGCGATGATCGAGGGATCGCGCGCCGGGATGGCCGCGGCTCGTCATCGGCGTGGCGGGCGTCATCGCCGGCCCGGATGAACCTGTCAGAAACGCACTGGAGAAGACCATGAGCGAGTATCCCCGGGCGACGATCGCCACCGAGTTCGGCGACATGACCGTCGAGTT
This sequence comes from Planctomycetota bacterium, assembly GCA_034211115.1. Classification (GTDB taxonomy): domain Bacteria; phylum Planctomycetota; class Phycisphaerae; order Phycisphaerales; family SM1A02; genus JAXHTH01. The sequence continues at coordinate 5,599 of JAXHTH010000091.1, forward strand.
GTGGAACGACGTGGCGCCCAACCACGTCGAGAACTTCCTCAAGCTCGCACGTGACGGCTTCTACGACGGCCTGACGTTCCACCGCATCATCCCCGGTTTCGTCATCCAGGGCGGCTGCCCGAAAGGCGACGGGACCGGCGGGCCCGGGTGGAACGTCGAGGCGGAGTTCAACCAGCGCCCGCACAAGCCGGGCACGCTGTCGATGGCCCGCAGCAGCGATCCCAACTCCGCCGGCAGCCAGTTCTTCGTCTGCCTCACCCGCGAGAAGTGCCAGCATCTCGACGGGCAGTACACCGGCTTCGGGCAGGTCACGGACGGCATGGATGTCGTGAAGAAGATCGCCGCCGTCGAGGCCGATCCGAACACCGGCCGCCCCGACGCCCCGCCGAAGATGACGACCGTCCGCCCGATCGAGGGTTGACGGCGCTCCGTTCCGGAGGTCTCGCGCGCCTCTTCGGGCGCAACATTCCTTCCTCTCACGGCTTGAGCACGGTGCGCTCCGTCGGGATGCGATAGACCTTCGGCAGCAGGTAGTTGCGACCCTGGTAGGTGTAGACATGCCCGCTGAGGAGCACGGTCGCGTACTCTTCCTTCTGCCTGATGCGCCGGTCCATGCGCTCCAGCAGCAGGCAGGGGAGGAGGGTCATGGGCGGATCGGCGAGCCCCTCCGCGTCGGCATCGAAGACGAAGATGAACGAACCGTCGCCCGCCCGGCGGATCGTGCCCCGCCGCGACAGGAGCACTGTCCCCTCGCGCACGAGATCGGCCGGCGGCGCGCCCGTCACCGCGGTGTCCTCCGTCATGGCTGCCGATGATTCGGCCTCCGGTCGCCGCGCCACCGGGCCGACGGCGCGCTGGAGATCGCCGATGATGTCCTCGGTGCTTTCGTCCTCCGCCGCCTCCGTCTCATCGTCCGCATTCTTCTCCTCGCTCGCCGGGGCGTCCGGAGGTTCGGCGGGATCTCCCTGCTCCGGTCGTTTCTCGCGCCCGATGAGCAGCGGCGGATGGGTGGGCATCAGGTAGTTGCGCCCGCGGAAGATGTACACCTCGCCCGTCATCTCGAAGACGAGCCGATGATCGGGCGCCGACTCGATCATCCGCTCCATCTCCGCGAGGAGCGTGCCGGGCATCATCGCCAGTTCGTGGCCCGGCGAGTGCTCGTCGGCGGGATCGATGATGAACTTCCACGATCCATCGATCGGATGCTGCTCCAGGCGCCCCACGACGCGAACGAGATGGCTTCCCTCGCGCAGCAGCGGCGGCCGCATCGGCGGCCCGTCGTCCTCTTCGATCGTGGTCGGCACGACCAGCTCGGGCAGGTCGCCCGTGGCCGGTTCGACGTCGCCCGGCCCGGTGCCCTGGCCCGGGGCGGCGCCGGCGAGGGCGAGAATCGCCGCGGACATCATCACCCCGGATCCCGACCGGAATCGACATCGCCGGGGAGATCGGTCGCGGGTCCGGATCAGCTTCATCATCGCGGCCTCCATCGGGGGCGGTATGTCGGCCGATCACGCGTGACGGCCGTGTTCTCTGCCCCCGCAGGATAGATCGGTCAGGCGGCCGGGCAAGGGCCAGCGGCCCCCGGGAAGCCCCCGGCCCCCGGAAAGCCCGCGGCCCCCGGAAAGCCCGCGGCCCTTGATGGCGGGAAGATCGCCGGCCGCGCGATGCGGCCGGCTCCGGCCGCGTGGATTTCAAGCCCTCCCCATCGGCCGGTCGATGGGGATCACTGATGCGGCCCGTCCGGCGCGCCATGCTGTCCCTGCCGATCCTGCTCGGCGCGACGATGCTCGCGCCGGCCGGCTGCAGCTCCCTGGGCAACCGTTGGTCGTACAACGACCCGCCCACGCAGGCCTCGGCGCAGGAGACCGGGGCGCGGGACCCGTGGAGCAGGCGTGTCATCGTGCTCGGCCGGTTCGAGAACCCGGTGCGCTCGCCGCTCCGCTGGCGCGACATCGGCCCGGGCCTCAGCGATGCCCTCGCCGCGCTGCTCATCAACGGCGGCGAAGTCGATGTGCTTTCCGACACCCGGCTCAGCCGGAATGTCCGATCGATCCTCGACAGCTCGCTCAGTCGGCGGTCCGCCCGGCTGGCGCAACTGACGGAAGACCATCCGAACGTCCGGTACGCGGTCACCGGCCAGGTGACGGATTTCTATCACTCGACGGACATGCCGCGCGAGGCGCAGCGATGGGGCGTGTTCAGCCGCAGGAAGGAAGCCGTTGTCGCCATCCGTCTGAACGTGATCGACCTTCAGACCGGGCGCCTCATCGCGGCCGACCACGTGCGCGGCACCGCGCCTGCGTCGGACACGCCGACCAGGGAGCTCTACGCGAACATCGCGCTCGGGTCGCTGGCGTTCTGGAACACGCCGCTGGGCCGGGCCGGCGAGGAGGCGCTCGAGGCGGCGGCCGGGATGCTCAAACGCACCGTCCCCCGCGCCGATCCCCGTCTCCGTATCGTCCGGCAGGTCGGCCCCCGGAAAGTCACCGTCAGCGCCGATGAGCGCGAATCGCTCATCCGCGGGCAGGAGTTCTTTGTCTGTCTTCACGATCCCGCGACCGACGAACTGAGCCTCGTGTATGACCCGGACACCGGGTTGCCGCTTCAGGCGCGGATCGAATCGGCGCGGCGGGGCTCGGCCACGGCCTGGCTGCGGGGACTCAAGCCGCCGGACACCGACCTGCGCGGGGCCGTCCTCTGCCGCCAGCGGCCGCCCGAGGCGGTCACGCTGGCCGAGCACGAGGCCGGGCAGGCGGAGGTCGATGCGTCTCCACCGCCGGAGGACTGATCCGCCGGGGGCGGGAAGCGGGTGGCCGAGGATTGTCGCCGACCCGCGGGCGGGTTATCCTTGTGTTGCCCCCCGGCCGAGTACCCAAGTGGACAAAGGGGACGGATTGCAAATCCGTTATTCGCGGGTTCGAATCCCGCCTCGGCCTTTCGCCCCCCGCCGCTTTCCCTGCCGCCGAAATGGCGGTTTTTCCTTGCGCCACAGGGGTTTGCGGGCGGTTTGCACCATGATCACCGCCCTCTCTCGAATCCACGGTAGGGGGGGCTGAATCCACCTCTGTCCACCGTGCGGGACCCGTAACGGGACCCGCAGCGGGACCCATCGCGGGGCCTACCTTGGCATCGGTGCCCGTGGCGGGCAGGGCTCTGTTGGGGTCGGTCTGGAGATCTGGGAGCCTGGCGACCGCGGCCGTTTCGTCTGACCGGAAGGCGTGCGTGTAGCGGTCCATCGTGAGCGTGATCGTCGAGTGCCGCATGATCCGCTGGATCACTTTGGGGTGGACGCCGGCGGCCGCGAGCAGCGTCCCGCACGTATGCCGCAGTGCGTGCCAGTCGACGATGCGATTGGCTTCGTCCCGATACGGGATGCCCGCTGCCTTGAGATCTTCCCTCATCATCTTCACGCGGAGGGTCGGCCTGGGGAGGCGGAACATTGGATCCGACGGGAGTTTCTCACTGAGGAACAGTCTCAACTCGGCGGCGAGCTCGGGGCGGATCGGAATCACGGCCTGCTGGCGGTTCTTCGTGTATGCCGAGGCGACAACCACGGACGGGTCCTTCCCATCGAGATGGAATGATGAGCATGTGAGGCTTCCCAGTTCGCCACCGCCTCGAAGCCCGGTCTCGATGCACAGCCGATACGCCAACGCACGCTCCCGTCCGGTCATGCCGTGCCGCTCAGGTCCTTCCGCCGTTGTGCTGAGGAGCCGACGGACTTCCTCCACCGACAGGGCACGGCGTTCGTGACGTTGGTCGCTTCTTACCTTGTTGGCCTCGATGGGACGAAGATGGGCAATCGGAGACTGCGAGAGTCGTCGCTCGGATACGGCCCACCGGCAGAACCCCTTGAAGTCCGTCAGGTAGTAGTTCTTCGTTCGAGGACTCGCGTCCTTCTTCTTGCCGACCTTCATCCCGTTGATGAATCGCTGCGTGCTCGACCCCGTCACGTCGCTCCAGTACCGGAAGCCGCAGCCCTCGATGATCTTTCGAATGCGCCTGATGGTCTGCTGAACGTACGTGACGGTATTGCCACGAGCCGCCAAGGAAGCCTCGTAGTCTTCCAGATGATCGCTGAGCGGTCGGGCCTGGTCATCCAGCAGGCCCCAAGCGGCCAGCCGATTTCGGATCGGCGGGGCGAGCTCGTTGAACCACGCCGTCAGAAGCGGGGGAGGAGGCGTGTTGCCGGCCCGGTGTTCCACGAGCCTTGCAATGTTCCGGGCGAGTTCGCGACTGAGGGTGGCGTCTCGGAATGCCGGCATCTGCCGTGAGATGCCGAGATGGTCCCTTCCCAAGACGGTGTATCTTTGTCGTCTCGCATCCTTTTTCTTCGCATGCCAAGCCATAGGTGTGATGCCTTTCCTGTTCTGGGCGCCTTGGGACGTTCTTCCTTTCAGGCGTTTTCCTGGCCGACGCGTCTGGCTGCGCCTCAAGCTCGACTTCCAGCGTAGCGCGTTTCCGCGGCAGCGCAAGCGTCAGGTGTCACCGTTGCGCATCACCCACTCGTGACGCGGTGGCATGCCGGCGGCGGCCCAGGCCCGCAGCTCGGCGACGCTGAACCGCACCGCCTTCCCAAACCGACGGCCCTGCGGACCAATCCGCCCTGCCTCCATCATCTTGTAGAACATCGACCGGCTCAGACCGAGCAGCGCAGCGGCCTCCCGGGCGTCGACGGCGAGTGGTTCAAGTTGGCGCATTGAGTCTTCGGGCACCTCAAGCACTTCTCCGAGGGAGACTCGAGAGAGGGCGCTGACGGCAGGCTGGGCAGACGTCGCCTGCAGAGGACGCTGGCGCGATTCGCCGTACGTCCAGCGGATCAGATCACTCAATCGAATCCAAACCGCGGCCGGTCGATGATTCGCCGCTTCTGTCTGACCTCCTTCTCTGGCTCGCGGCGCGCCGCCGTCTCATCGTCGGCCAGCCTGGCGGCCGCTTCATCCAGGTTCTTGAGCACGCTGGCGCCGGGGAGTGCCCTCTCCTGGGACTGCAGCGCCGAGAGGCGGATCTGTTGTGAGCCGCTCATCCCGGTGGTCTCTTCGCCCACGATCGTCGGCTTCTGTGGTTCAGTTCTCTTCATGGTGATTGCCTTTCTGAGAGCTCGTGTGCTCCCACACAAATGATTGAACGGAGCATGTCTTCAGGTTGGCGCTCGAAGATCCATGATCTTCGCAGCCCAACGACGAACAGCGGCGCATCCGAGTAGCACGGCAGCAGATCGGCGCCCTTTGAGTTGCCGAGCAACAGCCGCAGACAGAGCGCCGCGACGAAGTCCGCGATGTACGCCGTGTCACACCCCAGTGCCTCGGGTTGCTCAATGGCCTGACGGCGACGCCTCCCCATCGTCGTTGATAGCGGAGGTGTCCGATTGGGGATGCTGAATCCGACCTCGGCGTAGTCGGCGCGATGTCCGAAGGCGACCATCACCTGCGGGCACAGGCTGTGACACTGGTCGGCGATTCGAAGCATCAGGTCGAATGAGTCGGCAAAGAGGCCGAGCAGATGCGACCGTCGTGCCATCTGAATGACCGTCGGAATGTCATGATCGGCGAGATGTCGGTGGCAGGAGATCGCGTTGACCCGGTCATCGATCTCCCTGAGCATCTCGGCACAGACCTGCGCCTTGGGGGCGCCGATGTGTGCCTTGCGGTATCCGGTCCCGATGAGGTTCCGAAGTGAGACACGGTCGCCGTCGACAACCTGGATTCGCCCATCCGGGTGAGTCCCCACGCCGTGACGAGCCATCTGCTCGATGACCGGTTGACCCGCGCTTCCAGCGCCGAGTGCCGTGAAGCACTTGCGCGCAAGGGCCGATGTGTCGATCAGACGGAAGACGCGGCCGTGCTGCGATTCGTGGTTGTCAGCGCTCAACGAGTTGCCCCCTTTCGTCCAGGCGGTAGCGGAAGCCACGTGTCGCATCCGCGGGATCGTTCTCGCGAAGGAGACAGACGAACGGCGCCCGTCGGCTGAGTCGTTGACCGTTTGCCCTTGAGCATCGGGGACAGAGCTGGAGCATGCGTGTGAGGGCGTGGTGCAGGCGGATCCACTCTGGTCTTCCAGTCCTTCGCCTGAGCCGCGCGACGGCCACGCAGAGGTCACGACATTCACTCATGACACGACCCCGAAGCCGTTCGTACTCTGTAGGCAATGCGAGCAAATGGAACACGTTCGTCGACTGCCACGGTCGCTGTGTTCCGATCAGTGCCTGGGCAGTGGTCTCGCATGTTCGCGCGAACCTGGTCAACGCAACGAGCTTGGCTTGGGCCTGATTGGTATCCATCGCATCGGTCATTGCCTGAACTTCCAGAAGTGCTATGGCGTGGGTGCGGCCTGAGGCGAGCCCTGCTGGCGATAGCCGCAGGACGGGCATGTCTCGTGGTTGGCGATTGCCTTGCCGCAGCGGCAGCAGAACAGGAGGGGATGGTGTTTGAGCTGTCGGTATCTACTTGCAGCGGGTTGACTGGTGACGATCCGAGCATCAGGCCCGTGAGACAGCGCACCGACATCGCGCTTGACCTTACTGGATGGCGATTGGCCATTCTCTTTTCTCACAGGACACCTCTCTTCGTGCACGCTCAGAAGGAGTTCACGCCTCCCGTGCGGGATCGATGATGTAGTAGACCACAGGGTCTGCGGACGGGCTTGACACCTTGGTGACGCGTGGCCAACTGATCGATCGCCATCGACGTGCTCAGTCACTGACGTGAGACCGAGCACGTCAAGGAAAGGCATGCTCGTGGAGGTGAAGGAAATGACTCGATGTAGAACATGTGGGAAGACAGTCCAAGAGCTTGAATGCATCGGCGGATGCTGCCCGCGCTGCGATAAGCTCGCAGGCGATGCGCTGGCCGAGACTGCGAACAGATGCGACGGAGCGTGGTGGAAGTGACGGGAGGCAATATCAAGAGCATGATCAACGAGGCGTTGGATCGCCTTGGCGACCAGTTGGATGCAGGGATGAGCGACGGGCTGAAGCGGTACCTGGCGGCCATGGCCCGATTCCACCGGTACAGCGCCGGCAATCTCCTCTTGATTCTGTCCCAGCGACCCGACGCCACGCACGTGGCGGGGTACGGGACCTGGAAGAGCCTGGGCCGGCAGGTGAGGCGTGGCGAGAAGGGGATTTTGATCCTGGCGCCCATCGTGCGACGCGACAAGCAAACGGGCGAGAATCAGTTGCGCCGAGAGGAGGATGCGATCGTTGCGTTCCGGACCGCGCATGTTTTCGATATCAGCCAGACCGATGGAGGTGAGCTGCCCCGGCCCAGTCGTGTCGAGGGGGATCCGGAGGACTACCTGGAGAAGCTGGAGGAATTCGTACTGGACAGAGGCATTCGCATGCAGTATTCGGATCGACTCGGCGGCGCCGAGGGGCTCTCGACGGGCGGTCAAGTGACGATCCTGGCCTCGCTGTCGGCCGCGGAGCGGTTCGCGACGTTGGCGCACGAACTGGCTCACGAGATGTTGCACTGGAAGAATGGCGAGGCGAAAAGCCGGGTCATCCGAGAAACCGAGGCCGAAGCTGTGGCGTTCGTGGTCTGCCGGGCCATCGGCCTGAAGGCGGGAACGGCATCCAGTGACTACATCCAGCTTTACAACGGCGACAGGAACCGGCTGCTGGACTCCCTGCAGAGGATTCAGCACACCTCCGCCGAGATCATCGAGGGGCTTCAGAAGACCGCGATGCGGGATCATCGATTCGTGACCCCGGGAACAGGACGCATGAGGGCTGCGTAGACGGCCCGGCATGATGAGAAAGCCCGCCAGTCTCGAGCCTGGCGGGCACGGTGCCTGGTCGGAGGGCCGGATTCAACTAACCGGGTCAGCTCGACGAGTCACCGTCATCGTGGCCGGACTCGCGCAGCCTCGTGAATTCGATGGCCTTCCGGGTCACGAGCGCAAGGTCGGCCAAGTCGCCGGGCCAGAAGTAGTCGGTGGACTTCCAGTTGCCGTCCTTGTCCTTGTAGCGCTTCTGAACGCGCGTTGAATGCTGGACGTACGTGCGTCCATCCCGCTCCTTCTGCTGCGCCCAGATCGCGGCTTCGACCTGGCCGGCGCGGATCGTCTTGATCGGCGGGTTATTCCGTTGGTTGTCGGGCATGGTGAGAACTCCTTCGGGGCTATCAATTCGTCGAGGTGATGGTGAAGATGAGGAGATGTCGAGTGATGAGCATGACGAGGATGCCGGTCAGCCAGAGCAGCCAGCCGGCGAAAGACCGGCGCCACACCATGCCCAGGCAGCGGTCGACGGTGTTGCGGACCGGATCGGTGAGCTCGCAGAGGCCCGCGTACAGTGCAGTGCCCTGCACGCCGATGAACCGTCCGAGCACGAGACGCAGGCAGGTCATCCACAGGTAGATGTCGAGCGCCCAGATCACGAGGAGCACAGGCAGCGTCAGCAGGTTGAGGGGCGTGATGATCATGCTTTTCGAATTCCGGCCCCGAGGCTGCGGAAGTGACCAATCAGGCCTTCCTTGTCGCCGATCCAGCGGTATCGCTTGCGGCCGTCGGGATACTCCGATGCCAGCGTGCGAAGAAGCGATTCGTCGACTTCGTTGCGCGCGCCGATGCCCACGGTGTTCACGATCGCAAACTGCTTGATGGCTTCGGCCACGGGCCTTGGATCCTGTTGGTTGTTCAGTCCGTCGGTGAGGAGGACGATTTCGCCGGGCCCTTGGGACCGGGTGCCGTCAAGGAGCTGCCACGCCAGCTCCAGGCCGGCCTGCATATTCGTTGTGCCGCCGGGGCGGAGACCATCGATGGCCGTGTCAAGAGCCGGCTCGTCGCGAACCGAGGTCGGCTGGCACAGGAGCTGCGCCGAGGTGCTGTAGGCCACGAGAGCCACGCGCGCGTCCGGCAGAGCCTCGGCGCGACGTCGCCAGAAGGCTCTCGCCGCCTGCTTGGCCGCCTCGATCCGGGACGGCGGCCAGTCGAAACTCGCCATTGAGCCCGAAGCATCCAGCACCAGAACGCTGTGCACCGGGACCGTGCGTCCCTGCTCCTCAGACGCCTGCTCTGGCGCCGTCAGTCGCCTCGCAGACGACGTGATCCTGGATGCGGTTGTTGGCCAGATCGCGAGGGCACCCTCAAGCAGCCGGGATGTCCAGGCTGGTCCGAATCGGCAACCGTTGTATGAGGGAGCGCATGTTTGCATGACGTTGTCTCCGTTTTGGAGATGCCGGTGACGGTTGGGCGGATCATGCCGCCGCAGGCTTCTCGCTGGCCTTGATGCCCTTCTTGTAGTCCACCGAGACGGTCTGATGCTTGTTGCTAACAAGGTCGGTCGCGGTGGCGGAGGCCATACCGTTGCCGTCGATCACGAACTCGACCTGGATGCGGGCGGTCGCCCGATCCTCTTCGGGGAGGTCGTCGAGCAGCAGCTCACCGATCAACAGACAATCGTCCCGGTCGGCATTGGGATCGCCCTGCAGGATCTCGATCCGTGCCTGCGGCTGATCGGCATGCTCCAGGAAGAACCGGTCGGTCTTTCGGCACGGAATCGGCGTGTTTCGTGGGATGATGACTGAGTTCGAGAGGCGACGGGCAGAGGTCGAGGTGTCGACAACGCAGCAACCGACGTGATGGGCGGTGACATCACGGACGAACATCTTTGGTGCCGGTATCACCTGCCCGCGAATGGTCGCGTGGCGCCCCTGTCGGTCGAGCTCGCTCAGGCTCGCGAGCGCGGCGCCGTAGGCGATGGCCTTCTCGGGATCGATGTCGGTCTTCGGCGCAAGACTCGTATGCTGCGCCACCGCGTCCTGGATGTACGGCAGACGTGAGGTCCCCCCGACCAGGATGAGGTGGTCGACCTTGTCGATCGTTAGGCCTGCGCCGGCCACAGCGCGATCCAGAGACTCCAGCGACTGATCGACGAGGGGGCGAATCAACCCGTGGAACTCATCCTGCGTGATCTCGCAGATCAATTGCGTCCCATCGTACGCGAGGACGACGGGTACCTGCTCCCGCGTCGCCAGCGAGATCTTGGCCTGTTCAACGCGCTGTCTCAAGTCATACGCGAAGAGCGGATCGTCCTCCGGGGTAGGACGTTGTCCACACTTGGCTTCGAGCTCGTCGAGAAGGCGTTTCTCTAGACACCGGTTGAGGTCGTTTCCCCCGAGTTGGCGCACGCCATCGGTGGCCAACACTCTGATCTCGTCGCCATCAGTGCGGGCGACGGTCACATCAAGCGTACCGCCTCCAAAGTCGTATACCAGCAACGTCCGGTCATCGTGCTGCTGATGCACTGCGTAGGCGAAAGCCGCCGCTGTAGGCTCGGGCATCAGATGCTGAACCTGGATGTTGTTGCGCTGAAAAGCCTCTAGCAGGCCGCTAAGCAACCGGTCTCAACGGCGTGATTTGTCTGTTCGGCGCGGTCGGTCGGCAATAATCTCCCCGTCGTTCATCCCCCGCGGCTCCGCTCCGCGTCGTTCGCGGAGCC
>JAXHTH010000092.1:0-16024 GCA_034211115.1 Planctomycetota bacterium
CCGGGCGGGCAGAACGTGAACAAGGTCGCCACCGCGGTGCATCTCATCCATCAGCCCACGGGCATCGACGTGCGCATCCAGGACACGAAGAGCCAGGCGCAGAACCGTGAGAAGGCCTGGCAGCTTCTGCGGGCCCGGCTCTTTGAGCGGCAGCGGGCCGAGCAGGATGCCGAGCGGGCCGAGCACCGAAACAGCATGATCGGCTCCGGGAGCCGGGCGGAGAAGATCCGCACCTACCGCTACAAGGAGAACATCGTCGTCGACCATCGGCTGGGATCGGCGGCGGGGACGTTCAATCTCACCGAGGTGCTCGCGGGTCGGCTGCAGCCGGTCATCGACGCCCTGATCGAACAGGACACGGCTCAGCGACTCGCGGCCCTGTGAGCCGCGAGACCGGCCGGGGCGGTGCGGGGTTCGCCCGCTACTGCGTCGTCTGATCCATCGTGGTCGCGCGGGCGTTGTTGGCGATATTGAACAACGCGAGATCCCGCACATCGTCGGTGGTGTCAGCCACGCGAACGCAGAACACGCCGTTGGTGGTGTTGTACCAGGCGTTCTTCGCGCCCGGGGCGGTCTCATCAAAGGTCTTGACGGCCGGGTAGATCTGGTCGGCGCCGGCGCTGACGGTCTCGACGATCATGGGATCGTTGGTCCAGGTGTGATAGGGAAGTCGCCCCATCTGGAACCAGCCGGCCTCGATGGACGCGGGGAAGCCGCTGGCGGCGAGGTTGCCCTCGCGCTTTGCCGCCTTCACCTCGATGATCTGCCGAATGTGGGTGACGGTCATGGACATCGCCTCGCCCTTGCCCATCCCCTTCAGGCGTTGGTACTCGGCGATCACGGTCGCGGCGAGAATGCCCAGCAGCGCCACGACGATCAGGACCTCCACGAGCGTGAAGCCCCTGCCGCGGACGGACCGGAACGCGCCGCTTCGAGCATGTCTGGTGCCTGACGATCCGGAATATCGGCGCATGTAGACCTGATCGGCCTGCTGGCGGAACGCGTTCAGCCCCGCGGTGCGATTGCGTGCCTCATCGTTTGGCGTGTATGCTTCAGGCAACCCTCCGGCCGGCTCTGCGAGACGCCATGCGCGATTTCTTCGAAGAACAGGTCCGAGAAATCGACCCGGAGGGGATCATGCTCATCGTCGTGGGCGCCCACCTCGAGGCGGAGATGACCGACCGGGCGCTGGGGTATCGACTGCGCGAGCGGATCCTCGACTGGCCGTCGGCGAACGGGCGAGGCGAACGCCCCGTCCCCGTCGTCTGCTGCGATCTGTGGTATCTGAACAACCAGCCGCTGCGGCTGAGGCCGGCGATCGCGATCGGCCGGCCGGAGATCAACGCGGCCAGCGCGTTCCTCGCCGCCCGCCTGCCCAGCGCGTTCATGATCGAGCAGAACTACTGCATCCAGCTCGATCCGGAGTACATCCAGCTCAACGCGTGCCTGTGGGGGATCGACGCCCGCAACACGGTCAGCGCGGTCGACCTGTTCATCGAGCGATACCTCGATGCGTACCTCGATCACGTGCACCGCCGGCCGGGGGACGAGGCGTAGAGGCCCTCGGACGAGAGCGGACAGACTCATCCGGAAACGGAAGCCCCCCGGCGGCGGGTCCGACAGAAAAGCGATGGCTCTTTGGCACCCCCGCTCGACAAGGGCGGGGACCGGTGTATGCTGGAAATGCAGCGGATGAGCGTGACGGGGCCTCCCGACCCCGTTCGCCGGTGTGTCGCGGTGTGCCGCCGGGCCGTGCAGGCGACGGCCAGCACCCGACCACTTCGGCGAACCGTAAGGAACACGCTCATGACCGCCATTCACGCCAGTTCAGCCACCCGCAGCCGGTCCGGAGCGCGGCGTCGGTCCATTGCCGCGCCGCGCGGGTTCACGCTGACCGAACTGCTGATCGTGATCGCCCTCATCGTGCTGCTCATCACGCTCCTTCTTGCCGCGCTGGACGCGGTGCAGGACAAGGCCCGGGAGACGCGCACGATGGCCACGATGCAGGCGTTCACCAATGCCTCCAACGCCTTCCAGCAGGAGCAGGGGTTCTACCCGGGCGTCGTGCCCGAGCACATCCTCGCCTGGGACGCATCGAACAATGAAGACGGGTTGCCCGGGATCAGCGGGACCGAGAACGCGATGCTGCACCTCACCGGCGGGTACATCCGCGAGGACGATGTCACGGACACCGAGTGGGACGCCTACGCCGGGCAGGTTTACGTTTTCGACACCCCGAGCGGCGGCTTCTACCGCATCAAGGTCGATTTCGCCGACATCGGCGAGGGGCCGACGATCAACGGCAAGGCGTACCCGCCCTACTTCACGCCGGGCGAGAAAGAGTTCGCCGCCGCCAAAGGACAGGTCGGTCCGACCGGGTTCGGGCAGCAGCAGCGTGCCCTGCCGGACGTCATCGACGCCTGGGGCCAGCCGATCGCGTTTCTGCGCCGCATGCGCACGGTGGGGCCGCTGACGGCTGAGAACCTGAGTCTGCGACCGCAGTTCGACGCGGCGCCGCTTCGCAGCTATACCCGTTCAGGCGGGCTGGGACGGCTGAACCGCGACCAGGCCGAGATGAGCATTCTCAATACCACCTCCGATGCCGTCCAGACGCTGGCGCGCATCGTCGAGCACCCGTCCCTGCCCGGCCAGGCGCGGGGAGCGTTCATGCTGCTCTCCGCCGGCCCCGACGCCATCTTTCTCTCGCGCGAAGACGGGCCCGGGAGCCCGGAGACGCCGGTCGATGACATCTACGACCCCGACGTCTACCCCAAGAACGTCATCGAAGAATACGACGACGTGCTGATGTTCGGCGGCGATTGACCCGCGCCGGCCCGGCGTGAGGCGAGGCATCGCCCGCCCGGCCCGGCCGATTCTCGAAGGAGCCTTCTCATGCCGCTTCCTCGCCGCGCCTTCACCCTGATCGAGATGCTCATCACGATCGGGCTGATCTTTCTGCTCGCCACGCTCATCATCGTCGCGCTGCGCGGCGTGCGCGGCTCGGCCAACCGCGTGGCCAGCGCCAACGCGCTGCGGCAGATGTGCCTCGCCTACAACAGCTACTGCACGGACAACCAGCAGCAGCTCATGCCCGGGTATCTCAGCGCCGAGAAGCTTCGGCAGCTGGGCATCGATCCCGATACGCCCACCGGCGTGCCGTTCAGCACCGTCAGTCCCTGGGACGATCCTCCCTGCGACGCCAGCAGCTATGTCTGGCGATTGGCGCCGTATCTCGACTACGAGTGGCGGACGATGTTTGCCGACTACCGCGCGCCGAACCTGGTCGCCAAGCTGGCGAAGGAAGCGACGAACAAGACCGAGGGCGGAGACTTCGAACCCGTTTACGGGCCCGGCACCGCGGCCTGGGACGGCTCGGACGGCGTGCCCGAGGAACTGGGCATCAGCCTCACCCCCTCATTCGGGCTGAACTCGGTCTTCGTCGGCGGCGACGATGTGCACGGCGGCGACCTCCTCACCGACTACAACCCCTGGGACAATCCGGGCAACAAGATCGCCGCCACCCGCTTCTCGGAAGTCCGCAACCCCAGCACGCTCGTGCTTTTCGCGCCCGGCGTGCACTTCGACGACCAGAACCTCTTCCCGGACAACCCGTTGCCCCTGGCCGAATTCCGCTACGGCTACGTCGAGCTGCGCCCGCCGATCACCCCCGATCCGGAAGATCCCGACGGGCCTCCTCTGGAGCACTGGCGGATCGAGGAGAACGAGGTCGTCATCGGGGCGGCCGGCGACTTCAGCGCCACGGACGCCAAGGGCCGGCCCATCGGCGGCGGCTGGCCCATCGCCCGCTGGGACCAGTCCAGGCTCCCCGTCGGGCACCTCGACGGCTCGGTGACCACCGAGGACATCAACACCCTCGCCGTGGACTGGCCCAGATGGTCGCCCTGGGAGACCGGTTACGACCGGTGATGTGCCGCGGCCGCCGGAGCCGCGCCGCGGCAGACGACCGCCACCGGCGTTGTTCCAAGGGCGTTGGCTCTCAGTTCTTGATTGTTGGCGATCGGCTGCTGGCTGATCTCTGATCCCTGATGGCTGATTCCTGATCTTCACAGGGACCGCTCCAGCTCGAGCTCATCACGCAGCGGAATCCCGTCGATGCCCGTCAGGGGGAGCTCCGGCTTCAGTCGCCGCGAAACCTCCAGCGCATTGCGATGCACGGCGACGAGATGAAAGCCCCGCTTCTGATAGAACCGTAACGCAGGCAGATTGTCGTTGGTCGTGATCAGCCAGAGGCGTTCGCACCGCGCTTGCCGCGCGGCGGTGCTCACCGCCTCAACCAGCGCGCTCCCCGCGCCCTGCCCTTCCCGTGTGCTGTTGAGCGTGACGAGTTCGCACTGCCTGCCGGCGATGTCGTACGTCGCCAAACCGATGCGCTCATGATCCAGACAGGCCAGGAAACCGGGCAGCGCGAGCGCATCCTGCACACGGCCGCGGGTGACGATGCGAGGCGATCCCCACCGGCGCGCAAGCAACTCGCACATCCACGGCCGATCCGCATCAGAGGCCGGACGGATCTCGATCATGACCGTTCATTGTCACCGATGATCGTCGCGGCGGACAGTCCCTTCTACGCCTGCTTCACGCTTTCCTCGATGTCGCGCCAGGAGTAGGTCTTGGGCTGGTAATGCTCGACGAGCGGCTCGTCGTCATCGCTGACGATGCGCACCGCGCGGCCGGCCGCAAGCCGCTGGTAGGCGTCCTTGAGGCGAACGCAGTAGGCGCTGACGTGGAAGCGCTTCTGCTGAAGGACCCGGGCCTGCATGCCGATCCGGCCGGCGATGGTGGGATCGTCGTAGAGGCGCACCAGCCGATCGCTGGCGGCGTCGAGGTCGTACTGGCTCACGAGCAGGCCGCTCTGGCCGTCGTGGATGATGTCCTTCACGGCGTCGGAGGCTTCGGCGATGACGGGCACGCCGGCGGACATCGCCCACAGCAGGGGCATCACCCCGGGCATGGGGCGCAACCGCCGACCGCCGCCCGTGAAGACGGAGAAGGGCGAGCCCGCGCCGGAGAGATCCATCGAGTTCAGCTCCCCACCGATGAGCAGGGCCGCGTCGAGGCCTTTGACGATCCGCCAGGGCTCGGCGACCTCGTCATCGACGATGAGCAGGTCGCGGTAGCCGAGTTTCGCCGCCCAGCGCTGGGCCTCGATCCGCCGCGGGGCGCTGTGATGGACCAGCAGCCGGTAGTCGCGCCCGGTCGCCGCGGCCCGGACCACCGCGTTCACCGCCATCCGCGCATCGGCCCAGTTGACCGGCTCGGACAGCAGCCCGACCACGAAGGCGGAGGAGTCGGAATCGTCGATGCCCCATCGTCGTCGGAGTTCGCTGCGATTGCCCCCCGGCGATGACTCGGGGTTCACCGCGGGCGGCAGGACCGAGATGGAGCGCCGATCCACGCCCAGCGAGCGGTACTCGCGCTGCACGGCCGAGGAGGCGGCCAGGAGCGGAACCTGATGCTGCTCGGTCAGGAGGAGGAACAACTGGGTCGCCGCGCCGGTGAGCGGACCGACGGCGAGGGTGGCCAGGCGCCGTCGCGTGGGGGCGGCCATCACCGCCAGCGCCGCCGTGTTCGCCGTCCAGGCGTGAATGACGTCGTAGGGCCCCAGGGCGGCCTCACGGGCGCGAATGGCCCGGGCCAGCGCCCGCCGGGCGAGGGCCGGCTGATTCGCGGGCGGGGCGAGCTGGCCGATGGGCTCCACGCCGCACCGACGGGCCAGATCCGCGTGCCACCGACTTCCGACAACCAGCACGTCCTGCTCGACGGAGCGGAGGCGCTGGACGGGCTCGGCCAGCAGCCGCAGCGTGCAGGCGCCGCCGCCCGGCGAATGGGGATCAATCAGATGCAGGATTCTCACCGCGGCGTCTCACCTGGGCTCGAGGCTGCCCCCAAGCTCCTTGACCTCATGCTTGTAGAACAGCTTGGCGATCTGCTCTCCCGTTTCGTCGGCCAGCGCCTGGTAGACCTTGAGCCGGGAAGCGGCGGAACGCAGCATCGCCGGATCGATCTCGCGCGTCTGCACCTCCATCAGCCGCGAGGCATCCTCGCTGTCCGGAGCCGGGAAGAGCCGCTTCCGCTCGACCACGTCGATGACGCGCACGCGGCAGACGGCGGTGGGGCGCGGGGTCGCCCCGTCGGAGGTGCCGGAGAAGGACAGCATCTGCACGTAGATGATCTGCTCGGCCCCCACCGCCCGGCCGATGGCGTCGATGGGCATCAGCTCGCCGTGCCGGTCGCTGGTGGCGACCACGCCCATCGCATCCCGCGGGCTGATCGTCGTGGTCACCAGCTTCTTCACCATCAGATCTTCGGAGACCTTCTCGGCGATGGCCCGGCGGATCGTCGGAGCGCTCGTGCCGATGGCGTTCGCCCGGTCGTCCACGAACACGACGGTCGGCCGGTCGGGCAGCGTGTACTGGGCGTTCACCGAGGGCGGGCCCTCGATGAAGTAGGCCACCGGGCCGGCGATGTTGCAGCCCGCCACGATGATCGCCGTCAGCAGAAGACTCAGTGCGGTCGCCAGGCGCCGGTCGTTCATTCTCCCGCCTCGGGTGGGGGCTGGTACTTGTCCGGGTACTTCGGCTCGAGATGGGTGTGGAAGAGCCACGCGGTGCGCTTGATGAACTCCGCGAGCACGCCGGTCTCGATCGTCGCCGCCGTCGCCTGCGTCCGATCGACGCCGGAGATGGTCGGGAACTCGCCGGTGACGGTGAACGTGTCGGCAAAGGTGTCCGGATCGAAGCCGTCGGCCTCGATCACGCTGACGTTCGCCGCGCAGACGCCCTCCCACAGCCATCGATTGCCCGGGGGGTTGAGACGATACTCGTAGATCTCGATCAGGACCACGCGATCGACGCCGAGGTCTTCGGCCATCTCCGCCCGGGACATGGCGTTCCACTGCGGCGTCCGCCACTGCCAGGCGATGACATCCGCCGGCCGCATGACCTGCGTGTCCGGGACATCCCGGCCGATGCGGGCGGTCACCCCGCTCGTGATTTTCCCTACCAAGTCGGGATGCTCGTAGAGCGTGGACATTTCGGCATCGACGACGACGGCGACGCGCTTGCCCTCCAGCCCCTCGTACTTGGGGAGGACCTCGATCTGTTTCTGGTACTCGAAGTTCTGCCCCATCGCCGCGGCGAGATGCCCGATCGCACAGCCCCCCAGCAGCGGCGCGACGAGCAGAGCAGGGATGAGCCCAAGGCGGCGGCGCATCACAGCACTCCCTTGTGAGAGAGGATCTTGTAGATCCAGGCGAGGACGACGATCGCCGCCAGCAGCCAGCCGGTGTACGGCCCCCACAGGCGGCGGAGCATCGAGGCCACGGCCGAGCCGGTGACGGCCACGTAGGCCCCGACCAGGCCCGCCATCGCCGTCCCCACCGCCAGCAGGCAGCCCATCGGCTGGCAGAGGAAGCTCGAGAGCAGGTCGCCGTCCGCGGCGTGGGCGACGGCGGTCGTCCACCCGCACGTCGGGCAGGGCGTGTCCATCAGCGTGATCCAGCCGCACTGGGGCAGATGAAACTGCCGGTGGGTGCCCAACCCGTCCGCGGAAGGCTCGAGCAGGGCGGCGACGAGGAGCATCATCAGCGAGCCGAGGGCGACGATGGACCCGGCCAGTCGCCGCCGGGTCGTCGCCCCCGCCGCGGGGCGGGCCGCGGCCCGCGCGCGGGCGCTCTCCTCGAGTTCGGTAACCGGCACAGGCTGCGAAGACATCAACGGTTACGGTACTCCGCCGATCGGGCCCGGGCAACGATCGGGCCTAATCGCCGCCCGCCCCGCCGACCGGGCCCGAGATGGTGTAGAGAAACCACCGCCGGCGGGCCGATCGCCCCCGCGCCCCCCGGCCGGCCTGGCGCTGCACGTAGATTGTCGCCGTCTGCCCGCTGTCGAGACGGACGAGGAACTCCTGTCGGCGGAGATACCGCTCGCCCCCCGCCGTGTGCCCCTCCGCGGCCGATCGTTTGACGTGACGAAGACACTCGACGATCTCGTATCGCCTGCCGCGCCAGGTGAACGCGGCGGGCAGGGACGCCAGCCCCGCCGTCATCAGCTCCGTGCGAAACGATCCCGCCTCCGGCTCGATCGGCTCGGAGATGAACTGGACATCGCCGCTCTCTTCGGGGTCGTGGCCGGTCATCGCGATGGGAGCGCATTGTCCGGCCGAACCCGGGCCGGATCAACGGTGCGTGCCCTGTTCCTGGGTGTCCGGGCGACCTCAGCCGCCGTGCGCGTGAGGCGCGTTGAGCGGCGCGGCGTACCAGCCCCGCTTCCCCGCGATCTCGACGGGCGCGAGGACGTGCAGATGCAGATCGCTGCTCTGAAGATCGGCCACCCGCGCCGGCTCATCCGTGAAGAGGTGGCTGATGATCTCGCCGGCGGGATCGAAATGATGATCGGGACACGCCATCGCCAGCAACTCGCGATGCGCCCTCGCCCACGCGGTCACCACCGGCATCTCGCGCAGCGCCTGCTCGCGCCCCAGCAGGTGAATGCACCCTTTCGCATCGACGGCCAGCTCGATGCGTTCGTGGCCGGGGCAGCGCGGCGCGATCGCCTCCAGCCCCGCGACGTGGGCGGCGAGCGAGACGGGACCGCCTCCTTCATCGGGCTCGACGGGTGAAAGAGGCTCCTTTGGCTCGACCTCCGCCTCCGCGCGAGGGGTGAGCTTGATCGTGCGCCGGCCCCCGGCATCGGGCGTCAAATCGACCTCGACGGGCGGTGCGGGTCCGGCCGATCTCGCCGGCTCGGTCTCCTCGGCCTCCATCGCACGCGCCGCGGCGGGTGACGCATGGCTCCGGGGCTCTTCCGCCGTGGGCTGTGGTTCGCGCACGCCGTCGATTCCGCCCGTTGTCGCAGCCGGCCGGCGCGTCCGCGCCTCGTCGATCCAGGCCAGGACCTCCTCGAGGGCCGGCCTGGCCTGACCGGGGAAGCTCTTCAGGCTGCTCGACCGCACCGCCGCGTCGATGCGCGGCAGGTACATCAACAGCGGCACCGGCACGTCGAGGCATTCGCGCGTCGTCCGGTCGAGCCGCCTGGCCACCTCTTCGGCGGCCTCGCGCTCCGCGCCGATCACCGCCAGGGCGAGCGCCGGGGCCGGGCGCTCGCGCTGATCGGCCGACTCGGCCAGATCCTTCACCAGCCGGTAGGCATTCACCACCGCGGCCTGGTCGGCGCTGCTGAGGATGGTGATGCGGTCGGCCGGCGCGGTGAGCAGGTCCCCGCCTTCCACCCGCGAGGAGGGGCGGACGATCCACGCCCGCGGCGCGGGACCGAGGGTGAGGATCGCCTCGCGGAGATTGCGGCAGTCGTCGATCGCCGGCTG
Source organism: Planctomycetota bacterium (assembly GCA_034211115.1). Lineage (GTDB taxonomy): Bacteria > Planctomycetota > Phycisphaerae > Phycisphaerales > SM1A02 > JAXHTH01. Next base: position 9,343 of record JAXHTH010000092.1, read on the forward strand.
ACCTTCGGCGCTGCGGAGCACCTGGAGCGTGGCTTCCTCGCCATCCAGGCGAACAAGCACCGTCGTCCCGACGCGTCGGGCGATGGCGTCGGCATAGGGCGGAAGCCACAGCCCGGCCCGCACGGGCAGATGGCCCACCATCAGCAGCTCGATGGTGCGCTGCCCCGCCTCCTCGTGCCACGGCTGCGGCGCCTCCGCCTCCGTGAGGAACATGGCGGCCAGTTCGTCGTACGGATCGATCGTCCGGGTCATCTCACCATCTCCCGCTCGGGCGCCACGACGATGCTGTTGTATTCGCCGTGCTCGTTGGGCTCCTGTCGATCATTGTACGGATCCGCCCGCCAGTGTCCGTCGATGACGAGGCGATACGCGTGGCGGCCGGGGGACATCGGCACCACGGCCTCCGCGACGCCCAGGGCCGGATCGTGCGCCAGCCTCGTCGCGGTGGGCGACCAGTTGTTGAAATCGCCGGCGATGAAGATCGCCTCACCGCCCGAGCTCGGCTGGATGAAGCGCACGCCCCGATCGCAGAAGCGCACGCCGCAGAGGTGGGCGACGCCACGCCGCGGCCAGGGCTCGGCCGAGTCGAAGGTGATCGTCGGCGCCGCGGCGGGCACGAGCGCCGGCCGCGGGTCGATCGTCCGAGGCTCGCGCACCGCGGTGGGCGGCTGCGACTGCGGCGCCTGCGGCTCGCGCAGGGACAGCCGTCGGAGGCGTTCGACGAGTTCGGCCGCCCGGCCGCCCTCACCGGCATCCTTGGCGGGGCTCGCCGGTCTGTCAGTCTCCCGCGGCACGCCGATCGCCAGCGCCGGCGCCGCCGAGGGCGCTCCGCCGATCCGGCGCGGCGGTTCATGTTGCGAAGGCGGCGCCGACGACGACGCGGGCTCCTGGCGCAGCACCTCGATCTCCGCCCCCGGCTGAAGTGGATGGTCCTCCAGCCAGTCGGCGAGTGCTTCATAGTCCCGCCTCGCCTCGGAGTCCGGGGCGTACTCGACGATCGCCTGCCCCATGCTCGCCGCCTCCCGCAGCGCATCGTGCTCGCGGATGACGACGGGCAGGATCTGCCCGGCGAAGCGTCGCCGCAGGGCCGTCAGGATGTCCCGTGCCAGCTCGTGATCCGGGTCGTGAAGCGTGGGCAGGAGATGACAGGCGATCGGCCGGCCGAGGCGGCTGATCACCCGCTGAATCGTCTCCCATTGCCGCTCGGCGCCCTTGAGCGAGAAATACCCCGTCTCGACGGGAATCAGCGCCTCCCGCGCCGCACGCAGCGCGTTGAACGTCAGCAGGCCGATCATCGGCGGGCAATCGATGACGCAGCGATCGTAGTGTTCGGCCACCGCTTTCAGCACGCGCTGCAGGCGCCGGTCCTTGTCGGGCTTGTCGTGCAGCCCGCCCCGCGGCGCCTCCAGGGCCGCGAGGCGCATCGTGCCCGGGGCGAGATCAAGATGACGCGCGACCTCCCAGACGAGGGCGGTTCGATCGAAGCCCGCCTCCGGCGCGGCCAGCATCGCGTCCGCGATCGAATACTCGATGCGCTTCTCCGGCACCCCGAGCCCGGCCGCGCAATGCGCCTGGGGATCGACGTCGACGAGGAGCGTACGGAGGCCTCGTCGGGCGTACACCGCGGCGAGATTGATCGCGCTGGTGGTCTTGCCACACCCGCCTTTTTGATTGACGATGGCGATGGTCCGCACGGCGCAGTCCTCATGCTCGGCGCTTCGGGGCAATGACAGAGCCGTGGTCACCGCAGGCGGTCAGCCGGCGCTGCGCTTTGGGTTTATCGGAACCGCCGCCCGGGAGCCTTGAATCCGCCGGGCCGGGGTGCGGTCAGCCGTCGTTCCTCCCCATCGCCTCGGCCGGCCGAACGAGGAACAGCGTCACCTGCTCGCGCCATCCCGCCGCCCTCGGCATCATCGCCGAGCGTACAACGGCGGTGATCGATGCGTGCTCGCGATGCGTGGGCAGCCACGCCTGGAACGTGCTCGGCTCCTGCCGCTTCCAGCCGGCGACGATCCAGCACGCCCCGCCCCGATCGATCAGCGCCAGGGTCGGCTCCTTCCCGTCCGGCTCGTTGCAGCCGAGCATGGTCTGAAGATGGGTGGTGCCGGTGGACCAGAACGCGATCGGCAGCGGGCGGGCCTCGAGTTCCGCGCGGGCGGCGGCGGCGAAGTCGTTGATGTTCCGGGCGAAATCCGGGCACGGCGCGCCCGGTTGCCGCCCATCGACCACGGTCATCGCGGCCAGCCCGATCACGGCCGCCGCCGGCGCCAGCCACGGCGCGCGCACACCCCGACGCGGGCCGGAACGGAGCATCCACCACGCCGCGAGCAGCGATCCGGGCGCAAACGCGCCGGCGATGTAATCAGCGCGCTTGCCGGCGCTGAGCGTGTACAACGCGATGACGATGATGATGAAGATCGCCGCCCCGTGAAGCATCGCGCCGGCGGCGCCGAGCGCGCGCCAGTGGCGCGGTCCGCCCGGATCGGTCCTTCGCCAGAGCGCGACGACCGCCGCGATCGATGGAATCGACCAGGGCAGGAAGCGGGCGAGGTAGTACAGCAGCATGTTCGGCGCGCCGGTGAGCAGGGCGATCGGGCCCTCCTCCGCCCCTTCCGAGCCGGTGCCCGTCACGCGTCCGGCGATCTCGTCGGCCCAGAGCGTCTGGCGCAGGTGAACCGGATCGAGGCGCCAGACGGCGAACACCCACGCCCCGGCGATGAGCAGGCTCAGCGGCAGACCCCACCACCAGCCCAGCGCGCCGGTGGCGCGCCAGCGGCCCGTGATGAGCGGCGCGGCGAGGATGGCGTAGATGAGCAGCGGCAGCGCCGCCGGTCCCTTCGTCAGGCCGGCCAGCCCCACGCAGAGCCAGAACCCGAGGGAGATCCATCGACCGCGCGCCGATGATCCGCCCCGGCCATCCTCGCCGCCGAGCGGCACCTCGCCGCGCGCCTCGATCAGCCGGCGCGTCGCGGCCAGCCAGCCCAGCAGCAGCCAGAGCGTCAGGAGCATGTCCGGCCGGGCGAGGTAGCCGAGCTTGAAGATGGCGTAGTTGGCGACAAACATCATCCCCGCCAGCCAGCCGACGAGCTCGCCCGCCGCACCGTTGCCCCCGAAGAGCCCGCGGCCCAGGCGCACGAGAACGAGCCAGCCGACGCACATCGCCGCCACGCTCGGCAGCTTGTGGCCGATCTCGCTGGAGAAGCCGAGCAACGCGACGGCCGGGGCGGCGAGCCAGTTGTACAGCGGCGGCTTCGTCGCCGGATCCTCCGCCCGCTCACGCGGCAGCACCCACCGGCCGTGCACGAGCATGTCCGTTGTGTACGCGATCGTCTTGGGTTGCGTCTGGTCCCACAGGTCCGACGGCCCCAGCACGCGGGCCGCGATCACCCAGACCAGCGCCGCCATCGCGGCGATGATGATCACCCAGCGCCAGGCGGGGGAGAGACGCGAGGCCGATTCGTGCTGTGGGGGGGGTTCCTGCGCCATCGCCGCTCAGCCCGGCCCGTCCGGTCTCGAGGCGTGCCCGGTCGCGCCGACCGCCGACCACGCGGAGAGGATCGTCTCGCGCGGAACATCATCGGCGATCTCCGCCCGTCCCGGCGCCGTCGGCAGGACGAGACGCAACCGTCCGCCGGCGACCTTCTTGTCGTAGCCCATCGCATCGATCAGGCGGTTCGCATCCACCGGTTGCGTGAGGCGCGTCGGCAGCCCCGCCTTCTCCAGCAGCGCGACGATGACCTTCTCATCACCTGCTTCGAGCCGGCCTGTTTCGCAGGCGCAGCGCGCCGCGGCGCGGAGGCCGATCGCCACCGCCTCCCCGTGCCGCAGATCGAGCGCTTCGATGGGTTCGATGACGTGGGCGAAGGTATGCCCGAGGTTGAGCAGCGCGCGCCGGCCGGCCTCGCGCTCGTCTTCCTCGACGATTCCCGACTTCACCTGCGCGCTGCGCGCGATCAGCTCGGTGACGACCTCCGCGTCGAGCGCGGTGATCCGGTTCAGATTCGAGTCGATGAACGAAAACAGCCCGGCATCGGCGAGCATCCCGTGCTTGATGCACTCGGCCAGCCCGCAGCGGAAGTCTCTCGCCTCGAGCGTGCGCAGCACGAGCGGATCGACGAGGACCGCGTTCGGCTGCCAGAACGCGCCGATGAGGTTCTTGCCCATCGTGCGTCGGCCCTCGGAATCGGCCGGCAGGGGGAAGTTGACGCCGGTCTTCCCGCCGATGGAGGCGTCCACCATGGCCAGGAGGGTGGTCGGGACGTGGATGAGGGGGACGCCGCGAAGATACGTCGCGGCGGCGAAGCCCGCGACATCGCCCACGATCCCCCCGCCCACGGCAATGACGGGGCTGCTCCGCTCGAGGCGATAGTCGAGCATCGCGGCGTACATGCTGCGGACCGTCTCCAGCGTCTTGGCCCGCTCCTCGGCGCGCAGCTCGTGCACGAGCAGGTCGCAGCCGCCTGCCCGCAGCGATCGCCGCGCCACTCCCCCGTGCGGATCGATCACATTGTGATCCACCGCAAGGAGCGCCCGATCCGCGGGCGCCGCGTCGGCGACCAGTGCGCCGAGGCATTCGAGCAGGCCGGGCTCGATCAGGATCCGGTAGCGTTGCCTGGGAAGTGCGACCTCGATGGTTGGCATCAGTGCTCGGCCTCCGCGCGGCGTTTGAGCTCGGCCAGCGCCTCGGCGGAATCATCGGGCAAAGGCCCGCCCCCGTCCACCGCCGGCTCGTCGGCCTCGAGGACGCGCAGCGATCGCGCGCCCAGACGCCGTTTCCCCTGCCGCCGGGCCAGCCAGACCAGCGCGATGATCACCGCGACCAGACCGATCAGAACGAGGATCGCGAGGGCGAAGACGCCGGAGATCGACCAGCCCGCGCCCGCCGAAGCGTGAGCGAGGCCTGGATGCGCGCCGACGAATGCGGCGTAGCGGCGTTCCCGGCCGTCCCGTGCGACGGCGTCGATGCGCTTGTAGAAACGTGCGCAGACGACGATGCGCCGGCCGTCCTCGAACGTCTGCTCGTCCGTCAGGCCGGTGATGTAGACGATGATCGGCCGGCCGTCATCATCGCGCACGAACCACTCGCGCGCCTCCTCCCAGGGCCGGGCGAGGCGGGTGCGCTGCTGGATCACGCCGACGAGGCGGCACAGGTCACCGCGATACGCCCCGGGCGAGGCGATCATGACATCGATGTCCGGCTGCAGCCGCACCGGCGCCTCCCCCGGACCGTCCGTCCAGGTCCCGGCGTTTTCCAGGAGGGCGGCGAACGCATCCTCCCGGTGGTCCCGGCCGTCGTGCGCGGTCGCGAGGCGCGTGCGCTGCCCCTCCGTCAGGGGCGGGATGGCCGCCAGGAGGAGGCTCAGGAGCAGACCGGGCGCGAACATGGAGCATCAGCCTACCCGCAAGCCGCCCGCGGCGCGGTGTGCGCATTCTTCAAAAAAACTTCACGGAATCTCCAAATTCGCCCCCCGACGCACTGGCCCGTCATCCCGGTTGTGGTAGGCTGGGGCATCAATTCAGGCCCCCGGAAGGGCTCGGCGTGAGGCTTGCCTCCGCCGGGCCTTTTTCTTTCCCTGCCCTGCGGTATCGGCGGACCCCGACTCGGCCCGCGTTGCCCGTCACGCCTCCGGGCGGCTATCGTGGCCCGGTCGCATCATCGACGAGGTCTGCATGAGAATCGCCGCGCTGGTCCTGACATCGCTCGTCATCGCCCTGCAGGCCGGCTGCGCCGGAGAGGGAGGCGATGAGGGCCCCGATCGCCTCGCCGTCGCCGTCAGCATCGCGCCCCAGGCGTGGCTCGTCGAACAGATCGCCGGCGATGCCGCGACCATCACCACGCTCGTCCGATCCGGCGAGAGCCCGGCGACGTACCAGCCCTCCGATGCGCAGATCAGCGAGCTGATGAAGGCCTCGGTGTACTTCCGCATCGGCGTCCCGTTCGAGAACGGCCCCTGGTTCGAGGCGATCCGCGCCTCGGAGCGCGTCGAAGTCGTCGATACGCGACGCGGCATCACGTTGCGCGAGGTGGATGCGCACCGGCATCATCACGACGAAGCAGCGCACGAGGAGAACGCATCGGGCACGGGCGGGCACACGCACGGACTCGACCCGCACATCTGGCTCAGCCCCCCGCTGCTGAAGCTCCAGGCGCGGACGATTGCCGAAGCGCTGAAGACGCGGGACCCGGCGCGGGCCGCCGTGTTCGAGAACCGATGGACGCGGCTCGAGCAGAGGCTCGACGAACTCGACGAGGCGATACGTCGGACGCTGACTCCCGTCCGCGGCCGGTCGTTTCTGATTTTCCATCCCGCGTGGGGGTACTTCGCCGACGAGTACGGCCTGAAGCAGGTGGCCATCGAGATCGAGGGCAAGACCCCCACGGATCACGAGCTGACCGCGCTCCAGCAGTTCGCCCGAAACGAGAGGATCGACGTCGTCTTCGTGCAGCCGCAGATCTCCGGGCAGGCGGCGGAGGCGGTCGCGGCGGCGATTGACGGCCGCATCGAGGCGCTCGACCCGCTGGCGGCAGAGGTGGAGGCGAACCTGCTCCGGGTGGCCGACGTTCTCGCCGAGGCGCTCCGCTAGGGGGCAGGTGAGCCCATAAGCCACTGTCGAAAATAGGCTTACGCGCACCCGCCGTCGCCGCCCCCCCGGTCGGCCGAGCGGGACCCGTCCGCGCGGG
>JAXHTH010000093.1:0-5423 GCA_034211115.1 Planctomycetota bacterium
CGGTCTTCAACTCGGGGCCGAGCGGACGGTGGGGTTCTATCAGCCCGGGTTCGTGGATCGGGACCGCGGTCAAATCGACTTTCGCCGGCTCGAGCGGCTGATTCAGCAGAGGATCCCCGATCCTGATGCGAGGCTGTTTGCCATGCTCGACATCGAGCGCCCCCATCTTCTCTGGCTGCGGGAAGGATCGGGTCGGAACTTCGCGCGGGCGCAGGCGGATCTCATCGCGGCGGTGCGGCTGGGCAAGCGGCTTCGGCCGAACGTGAAGTGGAGCCTGTGGGGCGTGCCGGGGCTTCCCCGCTATCCGCGCGATGCGAGGGGGAAGAAACAGGCGTGGCTTGACGCGTCGCGCGCGGTTCGGGAGGCGGCGATCGCCACGGCGCGGGCGCCCGCCGCCCTCCATGCGGAACTCGACTGGTTCTGCCCCGCGGTCTATGACCACGGGCTCAACGCGCGGCATCATGAGGTGGTCGGGCAGGCGCATCGGGCGTGGGCCCGGGCGGTGGTGCGGCTGGCCGATGACATCGCCGGCGACCGGCCGGTGATCGCGGCGGTGACGCATCGGGTCTTCAATGATACCGAGCCGTACAACCTCGCCGTGCTTCCGGCGGAGGAGCTGATCTCCGACCAGATCGTCATCGGGGCCGAGGAGGGCGATGGCGTGATCTTCTGGAACGGCGATCACTACTACTGGAACGAGGAGCAATCGCTGCAGGAGCACCAGCCCGCCGAGTTCGCGACGGTGCGGACCGAGGCGGACTTCTGGCGTCACGCGAACCGCATTCATCAACGGGCGATCAAGGCCATGGTGGAGACGGTGAAGGTGACGTCGCCGCGGCGGCGTTGAGCGGCCGGGCGGGCGGTTCCCTCACGCGGAAGGCGCCGCGCGGGGGCTCGTCAGGTCGGCGGCGCCCCGGCGGCCGTGGGCGCCCGGCCCACCGAGTGGTACTCGAAGCCGAGTTCGGCCATCTGGCGCGGGCGATAGATGTTCCGCCCGTCGAAGATGGCCCTGCCCTTCAGCCGTCGGGCGATCTCCTCGAAGTCCGGCTGGCGGAACTCGCTCCACTCGGTGCAGATGATGAGGCCGTCACAGCCGTCGAGGGCGGCGTACATGTCCTCGAACGTCACGGCCTCGGGCAGCGCGCCGCGCAGGTTGTTCGTCGCCACGGGATCGAAGGCGTGCACGCGGGCGCCCGATTCCAGCGCCCACCGGATCAGGGTGATGGACGGGGCCTCGCGGATGTCGTCGGTTTCGGGTTTAAAGGCGATGCCCCAGACGGCGAGGGTCTTTCCGGTGAGATCGCCCCGGAAGTGGTTGACCACCTTGCGCCAGAAATAGGCGCGCTGATCCTGATTGACGGCGTGGACGGCGGCGTTGAGCTTGCAGTCGAACCCGACGCTTCGCCCCATGCCGACCACGGCCAGCGTGTCCTTGGGAAAGCACGAGCCGCCGTAGCCGAGGCCGGGATGGAAGAACTCCTTGCCGATGCGGCGATCGGCGCACATCCCCAGCCGCACGGAGGCGACATCGGCCCCGAAGTGCTCGCAGAGATTGGCCATCTCGTTGATGAAGCTGATCTTGCAGGCGAGCATGGCGTTGGAGGCGTACTTGACCATCTCCGCGGAAACGACGTCCATCACGAGGATGGGATTCCCCTGGCGGACGAACGGCTCGTAGAGCTCGCGGAGCATCTGCCCGGCGGCTTCGTCCTCCACGCCGCAGACGATGCGATCGGGTTTCATGAAGTCGTTCACCGCCGCCCCTTCCTTGAGGAACTCGGGATTGTCGGCGATGTAGAACGGCGCGCTGGTGCGGGCGCGGATCAGTTCGCGCACGCGATGGGAGGCCCCGACGGGAACGGTGGACTTGACCACCACCAGCTTGGGCTCCTGGTCCGGTCCCAGCCGATCGAGGGCCTCGGCGATGTCCTCGGCCACGCGAAGGACATGTTTCAGGTCGGCTGAGCCGTCCTCGTCGGCGGGGGTGCCCACGCAGATGAAGATGGCCTGGGCGTCGCGATAGGCCTCTTCCCTGTCGGTGGTGAACCGGAGCCGCCCCGCCGCGGCGCTGCGCTTGATCATCTCCGACAGCCCCGGTTCGTAAATGGGTGATTCGCCGCGCTTCAGCCGGGCGATCTTCTCTTCATCCACATCCAGGCATGTCACGCGGTTGCCCGTGGTGGCGAAGCAGGCCCCGGTGACAAGGCCCACGTACCCGGTGCCGACCATGGTCAGTCTCATAACCTGTCAGTCCTTCTCGTTCTGGGGCGCGGCGATCCGCCGGCTCGGCCCGGCGAGCCGGATCGCGCCGCCGCGTCGGGCGATACTACCCCCGACCGGCCGCGGTGGTTCATCTCGCGCCCGTTTCGTCGAACAATACCGCGCCGTCGGACGGTCGGCCAGCGCGGGCGGCCTCCGGCGGTTCGCCGTCGGTGAGCGCGCCCTCGAAGGCGAGGAGACGGCGCTTGAGGGTGAGGGCGTCGCCGGTCGGGTCGGTGCTGCCGCCGAATCCGCCCAGGCGCCCGTCGGCGCCGATCACGCGATGGCAGGGGATGATGATGCCCAGCGGGTTGCGGCGCATGGCCTGCCCGGCGGCGCGGGCGGCGCCGGCGCCCGCCCCGGCCATCGCCGCGAGCTGGGCGTAGGTGCGCACCTCGCCGCGCGCGATCCGCCGCGCGGCCTCCCAGCAGGCGCGGAAGAACGGCGGGCCGTCCGGGGTGGGAACGCAGGCAAACTCGACCGCCTGCCCGGCAAAGTACTGCGCAAACAGCCCGGCCAACTCCGGGCGCAGGGTCTCGTCGCGCCGCCCGCGTTTCAGCCGGCGGTCACCGGGCCCGGAAACGAAGGTCGTGCCGAGGCGGCCGTCGTCTTCCTCGATGATCGCGAACGGCTCGATCGGGGTGTCCAACAGGCGATATCGCATGGCGGGGCGCCTTCCGTTTCGAGCTGGACGGCGGCGGTGAGCGATCCGATCAGTCGGGCGGCGGCGGCGCGGGCGCGGCCGGCGCGCCGGGCGCGGGAAAGGACCGATCCGGCTCGGCGGCACGGCGCTTCTGAAGGGCCACGCCGTGGATGATGTAAAGAAACGCCGCGAGGAGGAGGGTGATCCCCGCCCCGATGATGAGGATCGTCTTGCGCACGACAAGAGCCTGCGCCACCGTGCCGGGCTGCTTGCCGAAGACGAGGCGATCGCCGGGGGGAACGTCGGTGTCCGAGGCGAAGTTGACGTTGAAGCAGCGGACGGTGTGCTCGCCCGGCTCGACCACGTTCAGTTCCCACAGCGCCCGACCGCATCGGTCGCTGAGCATCATCTGGAACGTGTTGTCCTCGGCGGGGATGGTGGGTCGCACCCGCCTGCCGTATGGATCGCGCACGGCCAGCTTCGCGCTTCCGACCTCGGGCACGGCGATGTTCGACTCGTAATAGACGAGCATTTCGCCGGCGGGCAGATCGACGGTCTGGTCGCGGCCGATCGCCGCCCGCTGCCCGGTCCGGGCCCACTGTTCCAGCCAGAGCTGGCCGAGGAGAAGCGTCACCGCCCCGCCGAGCAGGACGACGATCAGCGCCAGCACGCTCCACCTGGTGATCGATGACTGCCGAGCCATGCCGCGACTCCCTCGATGAAAAGGCCGCCGTCAGTGTACCCGCTTCTCCTCGCGCCCGGGCTCGGGGAGGGCCGAATCAAGCCGATGCAGATCGACCACGATGGGGAGGTGATCGGAGATGGCGGTGTCCGCGGCGCGCAGGCCGTGATGCTCCAGCCATCGCGGCGCCAGGTCGCGTCCATCGAGGACGAAGGCCCGCGCCGGCTCGAACGCCGTCCCGTCATAGAGGGCGAAATCGAGCCGGCCGGGCACGAACGGCTCGCGCGGATCCCGCCACGTCGCGTTCGATCGCCCGTCAAGCGGCATGGGCTCGGCGACGGCGAGGCGCGGCCCGGCGCCGGCGACGCGGCCGGCGAGAATGTCCAGCGGCGTGCGGGATCCGACGAGGTTCATGTCGCCGGCGATGAGGATGCCGTCAAAACGCGTTGCGCGCAGCGCTTCACGCAGCGCCGCGCGGATCGCCTTCGCCTCGCCGATCCGCGTCCGATCCGATTCATCGCCGATCCGGCCGCAGCACTTGAGATGCACCGACATCACCAGCACGCGGCGGTCATTGTCATGCACGATCGACCCGGCCGTGCGCAGGAACCACCCCTCGACGGCGTGGTGGGGGATGGGCTCGATATGCTCATTGCTGGATATCGGCAGGCGGGTGGCGATCGCGCAGCGCAGATCGCCTCCTCCGGCGCCGAACATGACCGCCCACGGCTGAGCGTTCGGCTCGTCGCCATCCTCTTCGTTCATCGCATCGAGCAGGTGGGCGACCTCGTCGACGTTGCCCTCTTCGCCAAGTTCCTGGATACAGATGATGTCCGGCTGGACGGCACGGAGGATGCGGAGGGCGGCATCGCGCTGCTTGAGCAGGGCGCCGCGCTGAAGGTTCCAGGTCATCAGCCGAAGATCGGTCCCGGGCGCGCGGGCGAGCGGATCGTCCGGTTGCTGTTCATCGCGCACGGGCCGCGGCGGGGCGAAGGGCGTGAGCCGGTGGGTGAACGCGTCGGTCTCATCGAGCACCGCGCCCGCCCGGTCCACCAGCACGAGCCTGGCGGTGAAGTGATCGCCTGTCAGGAAAGGCGGCGTGTTCGGCAGATCCGCGCCGCGCTCGATGCGCAGCTCGACGAATCGGCCGGCGTAGGTGGGGGCGAGGGCGAGGCCGATGTCGTAGGGGGTGAGCGGGGGGCGCATCTCATCGTCCGGATCGCCCTCGTAGGTCGTCGACTCCAGCCCGACGCCCATCCCGGGCCTGTTGCGCGCTCCCGGCCCCCCTTCCGGCGGCGGGGGCGGCGGGGTGAGAGAGATGATGACATCGACGCCGGGCAGGCCATACATCGTCCGGCCGGTGGCCGGATCGCCATCGCTGTCGAGCAGGAGCCTGGCGCAGCCGTCGAGGCGCTGGATGTTGAGCTTCCGTCCCTCGCCGAGATCGAGAAGCACATGAACGAGGTCGCTCTCATCGGCGATGCGGACGGCGCGGAAATCGACCTCCGCCCGGGGGGCATCGGCCTCGTCGACGACCGCGGCGGGGACGGACGTCCAGTCGTCGAAGCGGCCGTCGAGGACGATCGGCGGCGAGTTTGCCGCCTCGCAGCCGAGGGGCAGGAACAGCAACGTCAGCAGCAGGGCGCGCATTGTGGCAGATCCTCGCGTCGCGTGGGGAATGGGGTGGTATGGTAGCGGATCCTGAGGGCCTGCCCGTGGCCGATGATGATCATCAACCCGCTGCCGCCCGCTGCCCGCGCTGCGGGTATGACCTGCGCGGAGTCGTGGCGACGTGGGCCGATCGCTGCCCGCTGGAGGGCGTGTGCAGCGAATGCGGGC
>JAXHTH010000094.1:0-15618 GCA_034211115.1 Planctomycetota bacterium
GCGCTGACGCCGGCGCGCGCGCGCCGACGGCCGCGTCTCCGCGCCGGAAAACAGCTCGGCGTCTGGACCCCCGTCCAGCTTGTGCTCATGTTCGTCTTCGGCGCCGGCATGGCCGTCGCCACCCTCTACTGGATGGGCATCGTCAGCACCACCCGCGAGTTGCACATCCGGGAGAAGTTCAACCGTATCGAGTCGGAGCGCCTCCAGCGGGAAGCCGAGGAACAGGCGATCCTCATCGAAAAGAAATGGGATGAGGCCGAGGCGGTCATGCTCGAGCTCGTCGAGATGACCGAGGCTCAGATGGAGGACGGGCATCTGCGCGATGCGGCGGAGCTGCTGATCAGCCTGGAGGAGATCTACCACCAGGTGGCCCGACATAAGCCGGGTGTTATGGATGCCTTCAGCGAGACGCGGTTGGATGACGTCGTGATGCCATCCCTGCGGCGGATCTACAACGTCGAGAGGCTGGGGGGCGCTGAGATCCTCGAGGACGTCCGAAGCCGATTGGCCGAACTGGAAAAGCAACGCGCCGAGCAGGTCCGGGCGAATCAGGCGCAGGAAGGTGACTGACGGGAGGTGTCGCGATGGCCGATCTGACGTCGTTGCAGAAGGCGCTGAAGAGGATCAAGGGGGTTCTCGGCGACACCGAGGACATGGCAAAGACGGTGGGTGACGGCAACCAGCCTTCGCAAACCGACAAGGACGACGTCAGCGGCTGGATGGACGAGGCGGAGGGCGAACTGGAGACGATTCACGATCCCGCCCAGAGCCCGTCGCTTTCACCCGCGTCCGCGGGCAGCGCGCAGAACCCGACGATCCCGGACAGCCGCCTCCAGACCTGCGAGGATGCGCACAGCCTGGCGCAGGAGGCCGAATCGGAGGCGGGGGAGGCCTCACCCGACCACGACTACATCGGCGATCGCACCCGCACGCTGGAAGGCTCATATCTGGGGGCGATCCGCGAGAAGTTCGGCATCGAGTGAGGATTCGGGCGCGCCGCCGGCCGACCCCTGGTCAGCAGTCCCGTTCGCCGCGCGCGGCGTGCTCGCCGGATGTCGTCAGTACAACCGTCGGCGTCGCGTCGCTTCGCGCCGGCGCGGCGGGGAAGAACGGCCGGTCCCGCTCGGTCAGCGGCCGGAGCTGATCGAACCACGTCGCCGTCGGATCGAACCTGGCGAAGAACGGTCTCCGCACCAGCCCCGCCTCGCGGGCCTGGAGGTACTCGAGCGCGAACGCCTTCTCGCCGCCGATCGTGGTGAGGCCGAGGACGTGCACCTTGCCCGGGAAGGCTGACATCGACGGCCCGCGGACGGTGCGGCACATCCCCGACACTTCGCGGTAGGCGTTCTGGAAGATGTCCCAGCAGCGTGCGAGGGGGATCTCGAAGTACCCCCGCGCGCCGGTGTCGCGCTCGACGAACATGTAGTAGGGGATGCAGCCGATGCGCACGCCGTCCCGCCAGAGATCGGCCCAGACCTGCGGCTCGTCGTTCACGTGACGCACGACGGGGCTCTGCATCCGGATGTTGGCGCCGGTGGCGCGGATGCGGCGCACCGCCTCCCGCGCCATGTCGGTGGAGTTTTCCACGGGGTGACTGGCGTGGGCCATCACGGCCAGTTGCTTGCCCGCGTCGACGACCTGCTCGAACAGCTCGAGCACGTCGTCGGCGTCCTGATCGGTCACATAGCGATGGGGCCAGTAGGCGATGGACTTCGTGCCGATCCGGATCGTGATGAGCTGCTCCAGCTCCAGCAGCGGCTCGACGTATTTGCGCAGCACGCGGCTCTTCATCACCATCGGATCCCCGCCCGTGAGGAGCACGTCGGTGACGTCCGGATGCTCCCTGAGGTAGGCGACGAGATCGCCCGCCTCGCGGCTGGCGAACTTCAGATCCTCCAGGCCCACGAACTGGGCCCAGCGGAAGCAGAAGGTGCAGTAGGCGTGGCAGGTCTGGCCGTGGGAGGGGAAGAAGAGGACGGTCTCCCGGTACTTGTGCTGCACGCCGGGCAGCGGCCGGCCGTTCACCCTCGGCACGTTGTGCGTCATCTGCCCCGCCGGATGCGGGTTGAGCTGGGCCCGGATGCGGTTGGCCTCCGCCTTGAGAACCTCCCGCGGCGCCTCGGCCCGGACGAGCGAGGCCATCGCCTCGTACTGCGCGTCGCTCAGCATGCCGCGCTGGGGGAAGGTGAGCTGGAACATCGGATCGTCCGGCGTCTTACGCCAGTCGATGAGTTCCTCCATCACATAGGCGTTAGTTCGGAACGGCAGGACCAGGGAAACCACCTCCACCGCCTCGCGAACCTCCGGATCCAGGCGCCCCCATTGGGGCATCCGGTCAACGTTCGTCCGGGTCACGGCGCGGTATCGGGCGGCGTTCTTGCTGGTCGCGTCGATTCGAATCACAGGCGCAACCTTTCTTTTCTCCAGGTCCGGCGCTGGCGACAGCGCAGGTCACGTGCTGCAGGACGGGACTGCGATGCCAACGGGGCGCGAACGTGTCCACGATCGGATGCGAGAGCGGCCTTGACTGTGCCCGCATCCGTTGCCGGTCCGGCAGAAGACGCTGCCGAGGCCGACGATCCACCCTTGGTCTACCCGTCAATTCTACCACAAACCATACCCGCGGAACAGAGGATTGCCCCTCAGACCCTTATGAAAACCTAACACATTGCCCTTTCAGGGCGGACTTCCCCTCGCCGGCGCGGCTGAAGCTTGCCCCGCTCCCGCGGATGATCCAGAGTGCCGTCCGTGGGGTGTCGCCGGTCCTTCGGGGCCGGCCTGCCGACGCTTCGGGGTCGGCCGATCTCAGTCATGGCGCGAGCATCGGCCGGTTGAGAGTTGTCTGCGGAACGGGCGGTTCTACATTGGTGAGGAGGCCGCGGGCCGGCCATGACACGCCGCGGCCGTCTCATTCCCCCGCCGCGCGCCCTCCCGCGGGCGCCGGATCGTCCCCCGTTTCAGAATGGAAGCAACCATGACCCGATTCATGAGCCCCCGTCGCCTCATTCGCGCCGGCGCGGTGGCGATCGCCCCGGCTGCGATCGCCGCCCTCGCCGTCTCCTCCTCCGTCCTCGCCGAGGCCTGGAACACCGGCACCGGCGGCAACTCGACCCGCGACGGCCGGTCGCAATACGTCGGCCCGTCCTCCCCCGACCTGCTCTGGGAAGGCGGCCTCCCCGCCATCGTCGCCCAGCAGGCGGTCATCGACGGCGACATCATGGTCGTCAGCCGCATCGAGACCTTCGACATCCCCACCGGGACCTGGATCGTCGCCCACAACCTCTACACCGGGGCCATCCTCTGGCAGACGCAGCTTCCCTACGACTTCCCCGGCGAGTCGTGGCGCAGCAAGACCTCGGCCATCCGCAACGGGCACGTCTACGCCACCCGGGCGGGCAACACCAACGAAGACTACCTCTACGCCCTCGATGTCAACGATGGCAACGTCATCATCTGGCAGTCGGAAGACCTCATCGACGAGGCGACGACGGAGAGCCTCGCGTTCGCCGAGAACGATGATCTGATCGTCGGCAACTTCAACTCGGTGATGCGCATCGACAGGGACGACGGCACGACCGTCTGGTCGACGCCGCGCACCTGCCCGACCAGCAACGGCGCCGAGGCAGCCGTGTTCGGCGATCGCGTCTATCTCTGGGAGGCGGGTGGCGCGGGGCCGAAAGTCAGCGCCTTCGACATTGACACCGGCGACTACCTCTACTCCAGCGCCGGCATCGGCGGCGGATACATCCAGCAGCTCGGCCTGTTCGTCGGCCCGGATGGAACGATCTACGCCCCGCGCACGCAGAACAACCCCGTCACCGATTACTTCGTCGCGCTCCGCGACACCGGCACCGCTTTCGAGGAGAAGTGGCGCCAGCCGATGGGGTACGTCCCGTTCGCCTCCCACGCCATCGGGCCGGATGGAACGGTCTATACCTATTCGCCCGAGCTGGAGGTCATGCGCCTCGATCCCGCGACCGGCGACGTGCTGGATCTCTCGTTCCCGCTCAAGGACAACAGCCCGCGGATGGCCATCGACGCCCGCGGGACGGTCTTCGTCACCAACGGCGGGTTCGACGAGGGCGAGTTCCATTCGTTCAACGCCGACCTCACCGAGCGCTGGACGGTGCCGCTCTATCGTGTCAACCTCGGCGGGCCGGCCGTCGGACCGGGCGGGATCGTCATCGTCTGCGGCGTGGGCGATGATGTCCGCGCGTACAAGTCCTGCCGGGCCGACTTCGACGGCGACGGCGCCGTCAACACCGCTGACCTCCTCCGCCTTCTCAGCGTGTGGGGCAGCACCGAAGGCCTGGAAGACCTCGACGGCGACGGTCTCGTCAACACCGCCGATCTCCTCGACCTCCTCGCCGCCTGGGGTGAGTGTCCGCTGTAAGCGTCGAAACGCCGAAAGCCGAAACACCGGAAGCTGGAAGCTGGAAAGGGAAGATGCGCGCCGGCGCGCAGGCTCGATGCAGCGAGCTGACGCCTCGGGGAAGCGAGCGTCTCATCGCAGCAGGCGGCGAGCTAGGACCAAGAACCAACAACCAACAACCAAGGACCAACAACTCCACGGCCAGAACCCGGCTCCCGGCCCCCGACAGCCACTTCTGGAGCGATCGCGGCGAAATCGCCGAATCCAGATGGGTTGATTTCACTTTCAGGAGATCCACCCATGAAGCTCTCGATCTGGCCCTTGACGATCGCGGCCGCGATCCTGTGGGGGGCGGTCATGCTGCTGTGCGGGATCGCGAACCTGATCTGGCCGTCCTACGCCGTCGCATTCCTCGAGATGTGCGCCTCGGTCTACCCCGGCTACGACGCGGAGACGAACATCGGCGAGGTGATCGTCGGAACGCTCTATGCGATCGTGGACGGAGCGATCTTCGGGCTTGTCCTCGCGCTGCTCTACAACGCCTTCGTCCGTCCGGCGAAGAAGGCGGAAACCGGCGCGGCATAGGAGATCGCCGGGCGTGGCGCGCGCCGCGGCGGCCATTGCGGCGGGGCGGTCCTATTCCTCGGCCAGCAGCGCCTCGACCACCGGTTCGATGTAGCGCGGCATGAGGCCGGCAGCGCGGACGATGCCGTTGCGGTCGACCACCGCGTACGTCGGCCAGAACGAGACCTTCCAGGCGCGCTTTGACACGCCCGCATCGTCGACGCCGATGGGGTAGTTGATCCCCGCGCGCTCGGCGAGGGCGGGGGCCTTGTCGAAGCCGCGCCGGCTGTCGTGGACGCCGATGAAGAGGAAATCCTCATCCCCGTACTTCTCGACGAGCTGGACGTTGTGGGGGATCGAGCGCACGCAGGGGCCGCACCAGGTGGCCCAGAAGTCGACGACGACGACCTTACCGCGGAGGTCATCGAGGTTCGCCGGCTCGCCCACCCACTGGCGAACCTGAAGCCGCGGCATCGGCTTGCCCTCCAGCGACTGGGGGATCGCGCGCCGGCCGCCGGTGGTCCGATCCGCGAAGAACCAGTTGTCGGGAAACGTCTTCAGGTCCTTCGGTTCCTCGGGCTGGCCGGCGCTGCTGCTCAGGCGGCGCGAGGTCGGCTCCAAGGGCTGCTCAGCCGGCGGCGTCGACGGACCATCGAGATCGGATCCGTCGGGCGAAGCCGGATCGGGCGGCGGGCTCGGCGTGCGCGGAGCCGCCGGCGCGGGATCGGGCGCACGGGTCTTCGATGCGGCGGGCTCGGCGCCCGGCGCTTCCGATTCCGCCCCAGTGTCGGTGTCCGCCGCCGGGCTTCCCGGCATGGAACTGGACTGATCGGCGAAGGCCCACACCAGCAGGCCGATCGTGGCGACGGCGAGCAGCGCGGCGAGCACGAGGCGAGCATTCATCGCGAAACATCTCCCCACAGGGTCTCGGAGGCGGATTCGATCCCGGCCAGCTTCGGGATCGACATGATCCTACACTCGTCAACCATGACCGCGACCGTCGATATTCGAAATGCCCGCATCTGGACCGGATGGGCCGATAAACCCTGGGCGCAGTCCCTTTCCATCCGCGACGGGCGGGTGACGACCCTGGACGAGGCCGATGGGGGCGAGGCGACGGTGATCGACGCGGCCGGCCGGACGATCACGCCCGGGCTCATCGACGCTCACCTCCACCTGCTCGCCGCGGGGCGTGCGCTGGGGCAGCTCGATCTGGCATCGATCCGGTCGCGGGAGGCGTTCGAGGAGGCGATCGCCCGCCGGCACGACCAGCTCCCGCCCGATCGCTGGCTGCTCGCCTCCGGCTGGTCGCAGGAGAACTGGGCGGGGGCTGAGATGCCCACGCGCCGGTGGCTGGCCGCGGCGGGGGATCGACCGGCGGTCTGTTATCGCATGGACATGCACGCGGCGGTGGTCAACGACGCCGTTCTCGATCGCTGCGATCTCTCGCGCCCCCTGACCGGGGGCCGCGTCGAGCGCGATGCGCGGACCGGCGAGCCGACCGGCCTGATGATCGAGGCCGCATTGTGGGAGCTTGTCAATCCGATCGTTCCGGCCTCCCGCGACTCAGAGAAGAGAGAAGCGCTGCGCGCCGCGCAGGCCCGCGGCCATGAGCTGGGCCTGACCGCGGTGGGGACGATGGAGTACCGGGACGACGTGCATCGCATCTTCGAGCCGATGCGCGAGGAGCTCTCGCTGCGCTGCCGCGTGACGCTGCTCGACCGTGCCTGGCCGATGGAGTTCGACTACGGCCGCGCGTTCGCGAACGACGATCGGCTCGCGGTGATCGGGTACAAGGCATTCGCGGACGGCACGCTCGGGTCGCAGACGGCCCGACTGCTCGATGACTACGCGGACGATCCCGGCAACCGCGGGCTGTTTGTCGAGCTCGCGGCGGACGGTCACCTCGAGGACTGGGCGCGGGGCGTGATCGAGGCCGGCCTGTCGCCGTCCGTGCACGCGATCGGTGATGAAGCGGTGCGCTGCGTGCTCGACGTGTGCGATGCGCTCGGCCCGCGGGCGAGCCGGGGCGCAACGCGGCTGCGCCTCGAGCATGCCCAGCTCGTCGATCCGGCCGACGTGCCGCGCTGCCGTGATCTCATCGTCAGCATGCAGCCGACCCATCGGGCTGACGACGGCCGGTACGCGCTGCGGCAACTGGGACCGGGGCGGCTGGACCGGTTCTACCCCTTTCGATCACTGCGGGAGGCCGGCGCGAAGCTCGCGTTCGGCTCGGACTGGCCGGTGGTGAGCTGTGATCCGCTGGCGGGGATTCGTTCCGCGGTCACCGCCCTCACCAAAGATGGTCAGCGCTTCCTGCCCGACGAGACGATCGGCGTGGAGGAGGCGCTGCGAGCCTATACCGCCGGCGCGGCGGAGGCGCTCCAACTCCACGAGGCCGGCGTGTTGCGCCCCGGCGCTCCGGCCGATCTCGTCATGTTCGATACCGATCCGTTCACCGCGGACTGGGTCGATCGTCCGCCGCGGGTTCTTCTCACGATGGTCGGCGGCCGGATCGTCCACCGGCGGCAGCCGAACGCGGCCGGAGTCTGAACATCTGATCCGGCGGCGCGCGCTGCACAGCACGGAGCCGGTTTCGGCCTGAAAACGATCGATGCGCCCGACGATCGCCTAGACCGTCAGCGCTTCGGCCTCGACCTCCACGAGATCGTCGATGTTGACCAGCCCGATGCGGTTGTTGTCCTCATAGCGCACCCGCGCGCGGCGGGGCAGGACGTAATCGTCCAGAGCCTCCACCCGACAGATGCGGCCGCGGTGCGCCTTTCTGTGCCCGTTGGCCGGTCGAACCTCGCAGAGCTTGCCTTCTGCGATGACGACCTCGCATCGTTGTCCGTTGAGGACGCGGATGGCGCGATGCGACCTGTTCATCGTGAACTCCTTTCAGCGACCATGCTGGTGCACGCCGGCATGTGGACCGTGGAGAAGATCCTCGCGATCCACACGTCGGTTCCTCGAATTGTGTGGCCCCTCCGGCGGCGGCCGGGCTCATCCCGGGGCCGATCCGTCCGCGCAAAGAGGAGTTTTCGAGGGCAAAATCAACAATGCGAAAACTACCCCTCCGCGCCAACCGATCGAATCGGTCGTCGCCGCCTCTTCTCGTCGGGGATCCGGACAATCCGTCCATGGGGGATCTCCGAGGGGCGATGGTAGCAGGAATGCCGGAGCAGTGGGTCCGACACGCGTGGCCGTGCCCTCGCGGTCACGGGTTTGCCACCCCTCGCCGTCTCGATCGGGGCCGATGACGGCCGTCGGCCGATCCGGGACCGCCTTCGTGGCTAGGATGATGCCGCTCCCGGGGCCTCATCCTCCTCGCCCAGGGCCCGATTCATGCAGGCGGCGATCCTCTCCATCGGTGATGAGCTCACGCTCGGCCAGCACGTGGACACCAACAGCGCCTGGCTCGCCCGGCAGCTCCTCGCCCGCTCCATCGTCACCGCCGAGCACCGCACGCTTGGCGACGACCGCGCCGCCATCGCCCGGGCGGTGGCCGAGCTGGCCGCGACCTGCGACCTGCTGCTCATCACCGGCGGGCTGGGTCCGACCGCCGACGATCTCACCCGCCCCGCGCTGGGCGACGTGCTCACGCCGGGTGAGGCGCTGGTCACGGACGAGGAGGCCGTCCGGCACGTGCGGCGCTGGTTCGCCGGGCGCAAGACGACGATGCCGCCGGCCAATCTCGCCCAGGCCCGCCGCCCGAGCACGATGCGGATGATCCCCAACGACCACGGCACCGCGCCCGGCTTGGCGGGCGAGCACGGCCGCTGCTCGATCTACGTCCTGCCCGGCCCGCCGCGCGAGATGAAGGCGATGTTTGACGAGCGCATCGCGCGCCAGTTGCCGGCGCCCGAGCCGGGACGTCGCCTGATCACCGAGACGATCCGCGCCTTCGGCCTCGGCGAATCGCGCGCCGCGCAGATTCTCGGCGATCTCGCCGAGCGCGATCACGAGCCGATGGTCGGTCTCACCGCCGCTCAGGCGATCATCAGCGCTCGCATCCGGCACATGGGCGAAGAGCAGGAGACGTGCCGGCTCGTCGAAGAGACCGCCACCCTCATCGAACGCCTCTGGACGCCGTACTGCTTCGGACGCGGAGAGACGACGCTCCCGGAGGCGGCGGGCGAACTGCTCCGCGCGGCGGGTCGGACCGTCGTCACCGCCGAGTCCTGCACCGGCGGGTGGCTGGGCAAGCAGATCGTCGATGTGCCCGGCTCGAGCGCCTATTACCTCGGCGGCTGGGTGACCTACTCCAACGAGATGAAGATCGCCGAGCTGGGTGTCCCCGCCGCTCGGCTGGATGAACACGGCGCGGTATCCGAGCCCGTGGCGGCATCGATGGCCGAAGGCGCCCTCGATCGCGGCGGGGCCGACGACAGCCTGGCCATCACCGGCGTGGCCGGGCCCGAAGGCGGCGGCCCGGGGAAACCGGCCGGGACCGTCTTCATCGCCCTCGCCCGCCGGCACCCCGATCATATCTCGACCTCCGTGCGGCGCTTCGCGTTCCGCGGCGATCGGGCGACGGTGCGCGATCGTTCGGCGAAGGCGGCCCTCCAGATGCTCCGCTTCGCCCTCCTCGGCGTCGGCGACGATCAGCCGCTGCTGTGGGAGACGGCCGGCGTCGAGGCGAAAGAGGTGGACGGGATATGAGCGAGATGAAAACGGCCTACGTCGCGGTGGGCTCGAATCTCGGCGACCGACGCGCGCTGATCAGCTCCGCCGTCGCCGCCCTTGCCCGCCACGACGGGATCGAGGTGAAGGCGGTGAGCTCGATCATCGAGACGGCCCCGTTGGGCCGACCCGCGCAGGGGCCGTATCTCAACGCCGTCATCAGGCTCCAGACCTCGCTCCAGCCCCACGCCCTGCTCGGGGCGTGCCAGCAGATCGAGACCGAGCACGGGCGGGACCGGGCGGCCGAGCAGCGCTGGGGCCCGCGCCGGCTGGATCTGGACATCCTGCTCTACGGCGAAGCGACGATCGACGAGCCGGATCTGGCCGTGCCCCACCCGCGGATGCACGAGCGGGCCTTCGTCCTCGATCCGCTGGCCGAACTCGCCCCGGCCCTGGTCCATCCCGTCCTCGGGCGGTCGATGACCGAGCTGCGCGATGCGCTCCGCGCGGGAGACGGCGAGGTGGAGGGCGAGACCGTTCGTCGGTCCGGGCCGAAGCCGCCGGAGACGAGCCTGGTCCCGCGGCGGTGAGCATTCTCCCGGGGCGAGCTTCTGCTCATCTCTCTCGTCATCGTCGGCGGATGCCGTATCATCATCAGCGCCCCGGATTGACGGCGTTTTTCCCGCCGGAGGTGATGGATGACGATGTTGAACGCGCGAGTCGTGCTCGGCGCCCTCCTCGGCCTCGCCGCGGCCGCCTCGGTCGTGTGCGCCCAGTACGCGGAGCCCTACGACCCGGACCCGGAGGCGGCGAAGGCGTTCGAGCAGCTCCTCGATGCCTACCGCGATCGCCCCGCCCTGCGCGTCAGGAGCGCGCTGACCATCGAGCTTCACCAGGGCGACGCCATCGCGTCCAGCGAAGCCGTGAAGGCCGAGTTCACCTGTTCGCGCGGCGGGGCCGGGCGCGTCAGGATCAGGCACTTCATCTGCGCCTTCCGCGACGGCGTGTTCCGCGCGATCCACGAGAAGACCGATCATTCCTATTACGAGGAGACGTACGAGGGCTCGCCGTATTGGGTCCTGCTCAGCGACTTCCTCGAGATTCCCTATCCGCATCTCGCGCTGCTTTGGGGCGAGCCGGCGCCCGAGGAAGTCTGGATGCAGCTTCATCCGGAATCACCGCTCATCGTGCCGACCACCGTTGAGGACGTACAACGCGAAGACGGTCGGCGGCAACGCATCACGCTGTCGAGTCCGAACGCGTCGATGCGCATCCTCGTCGACCCGGAGACGAAGCTGATCGAGTCGATCGAGCACGAGATCACGGGCGGGACGTTCGTGCCGGACGGCGCGGTGAAGCGCACGAACTACACGTTCGAGCACACGACGTTCGACGAGCCGCTTGCGGCGGAGAGGATGAAGCTGGATCTCGCCGGGCGCCAGCGGGTGAGTGTTCTCGCCTCGCTGTCCCCGCCGCCCCCGGAGGCGCCGCCGGAAGGACCCCCGGGCGCGGGGCCGCCCGGGGCCGCCGCGCCGCCGGGCGGTCAGCCCGCCGTCCCCGCCCGCCCGGCCGGGCTGATCGGAAAGGAAGCGCCAAAGTTCATCCTCGCCACCGCGGACGGCGGGGCGGTCGATCTCGAGGAGCTCCGCGGCCGCGTCGTGGTCCTCGATTTCTGGGCCACCTGGTGCGGCCCGTGCATCCGCGCCCTGCCCGGGCTGCACGAGGTCGCCGAGTGGGTCCGCGCCGAAGCGCTGCCCGTGGAGATCCTGACCATCAACGTCTGGGAGCGGTCCGATTCGCCCGATGCGCGGCGCGACAAGGTCCTCGCCTTCTGGAAGAAGCACAACTTCACGCTGCCCATCGCGATGGACTTCACCGACGAAACGGCCGGCGCGTACGGCGTGACCGGCATCCCCTCGACCTTCATCATCCGCTCCGACGGCATCGTCCACACCCACCACGCCGGCTTCGGCGGCGACTACGCCCAGACCCTCAAGAATGACATCCGAGCCGCGCTGGCGGCGCTGGAGGAGGTGGAGGACGAGGATTGAGCCGGCAGAACGCGCGGCCGGGATTGACGTGCCACAGAGCCGATGATGCCCATGCCTGATGTCCAGCGGCCGATTCCAGGGAATGAAGTCGATCTCGGCGGCGAGGCCGAGCTGCGGCGCTTGGCGCGCGAGCTGAAGCCACTCATCGAGGGCGACGTGCGCTTCTCGCGCCACGACCGCATGCTCTACGCGACGGATGCGAGCATGTACCAGGTCGAGCCGCTGGGGGTGGTCGCGCCGAGGTCGATGACCGATGTGCAGCGGGTCGTCGGGTTCTGCGCCGCCCGCGGCCTGCCGGTTCTGCCCCGCGGGGGCGGCACCTCGCTGGCCGGCCAGGCCGTGAACAACACGATCGTGATCGATTTCAGCCCGTATTGCGATCGGTTGGTGGAGGTCGATGCGAAGCGGCGCCGCGCGCGCGTGCAGCCGGGGCTGGTGCTGGACGAGCTCAACGCGGCGGTGAGCGCGGAGGCGCTGATGTTCGGCCCCGACGTGGCGACCTCCGCCCACGCCACGCTGGGCGGGATGATCGGCAACAACTCCGCCGGGGCGCGGTCGATCCTCTACGGCCGGACGGCCGAGCACATCCAGGCGATGGACGTGCTTCTCGCCGACGGGCGGCGGCTGCGCTTCGAGGAAGGCGCCGCGCAGCGCGATGAGCAGGTCGCGCAGCTCACCCGCCGCGTGGCCGAGGTCGTCCGGTCGCTGGCCGATGAGATCGAGCGGCGTTATCCGCGCACGATGCGGCGCGTGAACGGCTACAACCTCGATCTGATCCTGGCGCAGCTCCGGTCATCGACGCCCGGCACGTTCGATCGGGTCAATCTCGCGCATCTCTTCTGCGGCGCGGAGGGCACGCTGGGGGTGATGACGGAGGCGACGGTGTCGCTGGTGGAAACCCCGCGCCGCAAGGGGCTGGCGATCGTCGCGTTCCGCGATGTCGATGAAGCGCTGGCCGCGGTGGCGTCGTGTCTGGAGGATCGACCCGCCGCCGTGGAACTCGTCGACGATGTCATCATCGATCTGGCGCGGGAGAACATCCGGCATCGGCGTGCGCTCGACCTGCTGCCGTCGATGCCGGACGGCCCCGCCGGGGCCATCCTCTACGTCGAGCACTTCGCCGGTGACGAGCGCGATCTGAAGCGGCGGCTGGAGGCGCTGGGACGGAGGTTCGGCGACCAACGCGTGCGCGGCTATGTCGATGCGGAGGCGATAACCCGGGCGTGGGCGCTGCGCAAGGCGGGCGAGCCGCTCCTGCACGGCCTGCCGGGCGCGCGGAAGCCCCTCGCCTTCGTCGAGGACACCGCCGTCGATCCGCGGCGCCTGCCGGCGTTCGTGAAGCGCTTCCGGCAGGTCGTCGAGGCGCACGGGACGCGGGCGGCGTACTACGCCCATGCCTCGGTCGGCTGCCTGCACATCCGCCCGATGATCTGCCTGAAGGACGACGACGATCGGCGGGCGATGGAGGCCATCGCCGCGGAGACGACCGATCTTGTCCGCGAGTTCGGCGGCGCGCTGTCGGGCGAGCACGGCGACGGGCGCGTCCGCTCCCCTCTGCTGCGGCGCTTCTACGGCGACGCCATCTGCGAGGGGTTTGCCCGCATCAAGGCGATCTTCGATCCCGAGAATCGCATGAACCCCGGCATCATCACCGAGCCGGGGTCGATGACCCAGCGCCTGCGCGTGAAACCGAACGAGCGCATCGTCAACGTTCCGGAGGTGCGGACGTTCTTCCGCTACGAGCACGAGCAGGGGTTCGGCGAGGCGGTCGAGCTGTGCAACGGCGCCGGCGTGTGCCGGCGCATGCACGAGGGGACGATGTGTCCGTCCTACCGCGCGACCCGCGACGAGCGGCACGCCACCCGCGGGCGGGGCAACGCCCTGCGCCTCGCCATCACCGGGCAGTTCTCATCCGACGGTCGGACCCCGGCCTGGGACGACGAGCAGACCCTGCGCACGCTCGACCTGTGCCTGTCGTGCAAGGCGTGCAAGAGCGAATGCCCCAGCAACGTCGATCTCGCGAAGCTCAAGGCCGAGTACCTCGCCCAGGGCTATGCGCGCGGGAGAAGGATTCCGCTCTCCGCCCGGGCGATCGGGCGCGTCCGGCGACTCAACCGGGTCGGCGCGATGCTGCCCGGCGCGGCGAACGCGTTGATGCAGCTCGGCCCGGCCCGGGCGCTGGCGAATCGCGTACTCGGCCTCGATGCCCGGCGCGGTCTGCCCCGATTCGCGCCGTCGCTGTATCGCTGGTTTCGATCGCGCCGGCCGGCGGAACTGACGGCCGCGGCGCCGGCGGTCATCCTCCTGCCCGATTGCTTTACCGCCTACAACGAGCCGCACATCGGCCGGGCGGCGGTGAGCGTGCTCGAAGCGCTGGGATACCGCGTCATCCTCCCCCGGCTCGGCTGCTGCGGGCGGGCGCTGATCAGCCAGGGACTGCTGCGGGAGGCGGTGGCCACCGGCCGAAGCACCGCGGGCGCGCTGATGAACTGCCTCGAGGCGACGGGCGCCATCGCCGTTGTCGGCTGCGAACCGAGCTGCATCTCGACCATCGTCGATGACTGGCTCGACCTGGAGATGGACGTCGATCGCGGGCGCCTCCGGGCGCTGGCGGATCGGACGATGCTCATCGAGGATTTCATCGCCGCGCGCTGGGAGCGGCATCCGGAGCCCCCGGCGGCCGGCCACCGGGGCGCCGCGAGGCCGATCCTCGTCCACGGGCACTGCCACCAGAAGGCGCTGTGGCGCGTCGAGCCGACGGTCGAGCTCCTGCGGCGCCTGACGGGGGCGAAGGTCGAGCTCATCGACGCCGGCTGCTGCGGGATGGCCGGGGCGTTCGGCTACAGCCCCGACCACTATGACCTCTCGATGCGGATCGGCGAGCTGAGCCTGTTCCCGGCGGTGCGGGCCCGGGGCGAGGCGGCGCTCGTCGCCCCGGGAACGAGCTGCCGGCACCAGATTCTCGAGGGCACGGGCCGGCCGGCCGGGCATCCCATCGAGCACATCGCCGCCGCGCTGGGGGTTTGAGGACGGTCGGCGGGTCGGACGACGTCCCGGCAAGACGAGGTCCGATAATCAAATCCCTTGAATACTAAACCCCTCGATGCGATGGGGCCGACGATCCCTCAAACGAGAGGTACGCATCATGAACCACACGAAGCGCCCGCGAGACTCGGTTTGGAAAAGGGTCGATGACGGAGGCCGCGGCCCGCCTCGATCGGCGCGGGTCCGGACCCATGAAAAATCCACGTCGCACCTTTCGGCACGACGCGGAGAGAAGAGAGAGAGACTTGCGGGGGAAGCGTGGAGGCGTCCCGCCTAATCCACGCCGTACCTTCCGGCACGGCGCAGAGAGAAGAGAGAGAGCTTGTCGGAGGACCGAGTCCGTTGCGGTCCCCGCCAAATCCACGCCGCACCTTCCGGCACGGCGCGGAGAGAAGAGAGAGAGCCTGTCGGAGGACCGAGTCCGTTTCGATCCTCGCCAAATCCACGCCGCACCTTCCGGCACGGCGCGGAGAGAAGAGAGAGAGCCTGTCGGAGAACGCTGCTGGTTCTCCCAATCCCGCGCGGCGCCGGCCGGCGCTGCGTGGGTCCTTTCTTTCCCGGCCTCAGTCCGAGGCCTCCTGTCGACCGATACCCGCGGCCGGTCGCCTGATCTGCGACGGGCCGAACGACCACGGGAACCCGGTCAGCTCATCGGCAGGCCAGAGGCGCCACCCGCTGATGGGGGGCGAGGGGGACGTGATCCGCCCGCCCGCGTCGAGTCCGGGCGCTTCCTCCGACCACATCTTGAGCAGCTCCGCGCGGCGGACGGCGACGTGCTTGCGCTGCCGGCGCCGCCGAAGCGCTTTCATGACGTCGGTGGCCTCCTCCAGGTCACCGACGTAGATGTCACATCCCAGATGCGCGACCCGCGACATGAGCGTCGAGGGCGGCACGAGCCCGATGCTGTGGACCGGCGTCGGGAACCCCCGGAGATCCGCGATCAGGCGCTGCAGATCCTCG
>JAXHTH010000095.1:0-2242 GCA_034211115.1 Planctomycetota bacterium
CGCCGAACAGCGTAAACGACGGAACGTACCAGTGGGGCAGGGGAGTGTCAACGATATGCCGGGACGGGGGCCGAGGCCTCCGAAAGCCCGCGATGACGGGGATTTGCCCCGCCCGGCTCCCGACCCTACATTGCCCTCCAGCCGCGGCGCGGGCGGGACAGAATGGAACGTGCGGATGCGAAGAGCCACGAGGTGCCACATGCGTCGTCTGGGATTGATGATTGCGACGGTCGCCCCGCTGGTGGTCGCTCTCGCCTCGGCGGCGGGGGACGGGCCCACGGCCGAGGAGCGGCTGGCCGTTCAGTTCCGCCGGGCCGCGGCCCGCGTGATCGACGCGGAGACGCTCACGGTCCCGGCCATCGAGGCGGCGATGTCCTTCCTCGACGAGGCACTGGCCCTGGATCCGGACAATCCCGAGCTCTGGCGATTCGCCGCCGAGCTGGCCGTCCTTGCCGACGATCAGCAGGCGCAGGCGGAGGCGATCGAGCGGGTGGTGGAACTCGATCCCCGCGATACGAGGGCCCGTCTCATGCGGCTCAACCTGGCCCTGGAGCGCTATGACACGGTCGAAGAGCGCGTCGAGGCGTACCGGCGTCTGCTTGCCCCAGAGCAGCGGGAGCGGATCGGCTCGCCCACCGCGTCGCGCCTGGCGCTGGATCTGGCGCTGCTGCTGCGGCGGCACGGAGACCTGGACGGGTTCGCCGAGGCGTTGGGGGAGGCGGCGGCCCTGGATCCGGCCAATCGCGCGGCGGCGGCAATCGCCGCCGGCTTCTTCCGGATGCGGGTGGACGATCCCTGCGGGGAGGCGGAGCTGCTGACGAATCTGCTTCTCGCCGATCCGACGGACGTCACAACCCAGATCGCCCTGGCCAAGCTCCTGCTCGAGCATGGCGCCTACGCCGGAGCGGAGAAGCTCTACGATCTGGCGACGCGCAACCAGCAGATGTCCGGGCGGGCACCGACCGCCGGCCTGCTGGCGGACAAGGCCGTGGCGGAGTGGGCCAACGGCAATCCGGAGGCCGCCCTCGCCACGGTCCGTCAGCGGCAGAGGGACGCGGAAACGCGCCAGGATGCCCGGCTGGCGAGCGAGGAACCGGATCTCGACCCGCGGCGCCGGGCGCAGAGGGCCCGGGAGCAGGCGATGATCCCGTCGACCCTCGCCGCGGTGCGGGCCGCCATTCACCTGGAGCGGGGAGACGAGCAGGCTGCGGAGTCGGTCAGGAAGGCGCTGCAGACCTATGCCTTCATCATCGAGCAGATCCGGGCCGCGCCGGAAGTCACGGACGCCGACATCGCACGCCTGAAGCTGGAGATGGCCTGGGTGGCGGTCTGGCTGGCCGGCGACGTGTCGACCGTCTCGTCGTTGCTGGAGGACGTGGAGCAGCTCAAGCCGCTCAGCGAGACGGCACGGGCGCGATTCGACGGATGGCTGGCCCTCTGCCGCGGGGAGGTGAGCGAGGCCGTGTCGCGGCTGGAGGGGTCGGCCGAGACGGACCCGGCCGCGGGGCTCGGGCTCGCCGAGGCGTATCTCAGGATGGATCGGCGCCGGGACGCGGCGCGTGTGCTTCTGGACGTGGCGCGGGCTCAGCCGGGAACGCTCATCGGGATCGGGGCCGCCAATCACCTCGTCGATCTTCTCGGCCGCCGGGTGCCGCTCTCCGAGCAGGCGCGTGAGATGGAGGCGCTCATCGACTCGATTCCGTCCTCGTTCTTCCGTTACCCGGAAACGCCCTCGCTGGCGGTGGGGCTGGTGGTTGAGCCCGTCAAGACGACATTCGGGCCGTACGAGCCGGCCGTCGTCAACATCGTGGTGACGAATAACTCCCCCAACTACGCGTTCGCGATCGATCGGGACGGGCCGATCCGGCCGGAGGTGCTGGTCGAATACACGACCACGCTGACGGCGCAGGCACTGGAGCGGGTTCCTCAGGCGGTGGTGGTGGACATCGATCGCCGGCTCCGGCTCGATCCGCTGGAGCGGATCGTGATCCCCGTCGACCTGCGCTGCCTCCAGCTCGGCGATGCCCTCGATACCCACGCGATGAGCGGGACGATCGTGCGGGTCAAGGCGACGCTGAACGGGGTGATCACGGGACGCGGGGCGGTGCGGCCGATGCTGCTGGGCAGCGCGCGATGGTCGCCCACGATCCTGAGCGATCGCTGATAGAATGGCTCCGCACTTTAAATGTTTATCCCGAACCAGATGCTTATAACGGTCAACTCGTGAAGGTAACGGGATTTG
>JAXHTH010000096.1:0-10731 GCA_034211115.1 Planctomycetota bacterium
TTCCGTTCCGGCGTTGAGGAGGAAGACGAAGCGGCTCTCGATCTCACACTCGTTCCACTCGGCGCGGATGTCATCGCGATCGGTGATGAGCCGGCAGGCGACGGGGTAGAGGCGCAGGGCGCGTTGGAACTCGCCCGCGTCGCGGGCCGCCCGCGCCTCGGCGAGCGTTTCCTCGAAGCGCTCCCGGCGCTCCTTCGCATCGCCGATGAGCCGCTGGAGCGTCTCGTGCTGCACATCGAGTTCCGCGAGCCGGGCGATCGTGCGATCGAGACGCCTCATGCGGCCGGTCGCCAGTTCATCGCGCGCCGTCCCGAGCAGAGCCTTGAACGTCCGGGAGCGACGCATGACATCGATTCTCTCGGGCAGGGCAGCGATCGCCTCATCGTTCGGCTGGAGCTTGGCGGCGCGTTCGGCGAGCGTCATCGCCGCGTGCAGGGCGCCGATCTCGGCGTAGGACGTCGCCCGGTCGGCAAGCTCGCGGGCCTGCGTCCGGTTGATGCGCTGAAGCAGGGCGGTCGCCTCGGGAAGGTCGTGGGCGATGGACCGGGCGTCCTGCGCTTCGCCGCGGGCGACGCTGAACTGCCCGGCGGCGAGGTGCTCCTCGGCGCGCCGGAGATGCCGTCGTGCCACCTCGTGACGGATGCGGACCTCGGTGGCGCGCTGGACCGGATCGAAGATGGCCGCATCGCGGGCAAATCGCATGGCGTTCGACTCCTGGCCGCGGCGGCGGGCCCGCTCGGCGCGGCGGGCGAGGTCGTCGCCCGCCTCGGTCCGCGCGGCGCCGAGCTCGGCGGCGAGCTGCGGATCGCCCGGTTGATGACGGAGGGCACGTTCATAGAGGGAAACGGCGCGGACGGCCTCCCCGGCCTCCATCGCCTCACGGGCCTGCTCGGCGGCGTTGCAGCCGGCCAGCCAGAGGACGACGGCGAGGAGGGCCAGGCCGCTCGCCATCCATTGTCTTCGTGCTCGCGTGCTCGCCATGGCGGGGAGAACTCCGGGCCCGACCGTGGGACAGGACCCTCACCGGGGCCGTTCTATTCCGTCGTCCGTGATCGGCGATCCGGGCCTCGATGAGCGGGCCAAATCGCCGGGCATGGGCGAAAAGCGGCTTTTCGTGCATAATCACGGCCGACCGGGGCGTTGGGCGGATGAGGCGCCCACGCGGGCGCCGCCGGCTGTCGCGTGCTCCATCAACGGGAGGTGTTCGGATGAAGGCTTTGCTCGTCAGGGGTCGGGTGGGGATGGTGTTCTGGCTCGTCGTGGCGGTGGCGCTGCCGGCGTCGGAGGCGCCGGGTCAGCCTTCGCCCTATGTCGGCGACATGCGCGGCGCGCTGCGGCCGGACTTCCTGCGGCGGGACCTGGGCGAGATGGTCACCGCGCTGAAACTGGATGAAGAGCAGCAGCTTCTCGTGGAGACGATGTTCGCCGATTACGAGGCCGCATTCGACGAGGGGGTGGCCAAGATCCGCGCGCGGATGGCGGAGTTGCGGCCGACGCCCGAGCCGCCGAACGAGGCGCAGCGCGAGGCCCGCCGGGAGCTGCGTGACAAGGTCCGCGACGTGCTCGCCGAGGCGCGGGAGCGGGCGCGCGACGCCGCCAGCGAAGAGGAGCGGCGGCAGATCATGCAGGAGTATCAGGAGCGGATTCGCGAACTGCGGGAGAAGATGATCGATCTCGCCCCGCAGCGGCGGGACCCGGCCGAGGACGAGCAGTTGGCGGCCGAGATCGATCGCGAACTCGAGGCATGGGTGCACCAAAAGAAGCAGTTGAAGGACGAGTTCTTCGCCGGCGTGCAGGCCGTGCTCCACGAGGAGCAGCGCGCGCTGTGGCCCGCCTTCGAGCGGAAGCTGCGACGCGAGAAGACGATCAGCCGCGGGCAGCTTTCCGGAGAATCGATCGACCTGTTCCGCATCCTCCGCGCCATTGATCTGCCCGAGGAAGTCAGGCAGCAGATCGCGCCGAGCCTGGGAGCATACGATGTGGCCCTGGATGAGAAGCTGAGGGCCCGAAACGACTACACCAGCCAGTCAGAGCAGACGCTCAGCGAGGCGCTGCGGTCGGGTGACCAGCAGTCGGCGCTGGCGGTGGTGAATCGCCGGATCGGCATGAGCCAGGCGGTGCGTGACGTCAACCTGGAATACGCCGAGGCGATCGCGTCCAGCCTGCCCGAGGAATGGCGGGAGGTGTTCATGAATGAGTTCAACCTGATGGCCTTCGGCCGGGTCTATCGCGCCACCCGCGGCGAGCGGATGTTCGAGGCCGCGATGGAGCTGGAGGATCTCGACGAGGAGACACGGGAAGCGATCCAGGAGCTTCAGCAGACATTCCTGGCCGACCTGGCGGCGCGCAACGAGCAGCTTCGGCAGACGATCATCGGCCACGAGCCGTCCACCGTCCGCCGGCGTTTCGAGCGCCGCGCGCCGCAGGCGCCGGATGCCGTCGGCGCGCGGACGGAGGACCCGGTCCAGGCGGCCTACGCCGCCCGCCGGGAGGCGGTCGATCAGTACATCGCCCAACTGGAGGGGATGCTCACGGACGAGCAGCTTCGCGAGCTTCCGAGCACGCGCGGGACGGGCCGCGATCTCCGGCGCGGAAGCCTCGGCCCGGGACGGGGCGGCTCGTTGCGCGATCGGTTCGACAAGGACGGCGACGGCCGGCTGAACGAGACGGAGCTCGAAGCGCTGCGCGAGTACCTGCGCCAGCGCCGGCGCGGCGGTGACGATTTCTGATGCGAAGCGCGCGGATCAGGCGACGCGGCGATGATCGTCGTAGACGGTCACGCGATCGCGTCCGGAACTCTTGGAGTGGTAGAGCGCCGCGTCGGCGCGGCGGATGAGTTCGGTCTCGCCCGCCGGATCGCCGCACCACGCGCTGGCGATCCCGATGCTCAGCGTCGGCCGGGTCGTCGCCCGGTGCGGCCAGGGCATCTGGGCAAAAAGCTCTTGGACCCGCCGGGCCGCCGCTTCCGCTTCCGTCACCGTCCGGTCGGGCATGAGGACGACGAACTCGTCCCCGCCGTGGCGGATCGCGCAATCATTGCTGCGCAGGGTTGAGGAGAGCAGCTCGCCGACGAAGGCGAGACAGTCATCGCCCGTCTCGTGGCCCAGCGTGTCATTGATCGTCTTGAAGTGATCCATGTCGATGACCATCGCCACCACCGTGCCCCGGCGTTGACGCCGATCGGGCCCGAACAGCTCGGCGAGTTGCCGCTCCAGCTCCCGGCGGTTGCCCAGGCCGGTCAGGGCATCCGTGGTGGCCTCGCGCTTCAGGTGGACGGTGGCCCGATCGGTCTCCCGGCGGATGGCATCGTCCATCGTGCGCTGGAGGAGCCGCGATTCGCGGCGATGGTTGATCACCTGCACGAGCGTGGCATGAAGTGTCCGGCTCAGCTCGCCCAGGTCGTCATCGCGATCGAGGAGCAGGGCGTTGATGCGATCATCGCGCTGCCCGACGTTGATGCGTTTGAGCCGGCGGGTGAACTGGCGGAGAACGCGTCGATCGCGATCGAGGCGGGCCATGTAGGCCCAGGGGGCGAGCAGGAGCATCGCGGCCCAGCCGCAGGCGACGGCGATCAGGGCCGTCGTCGCCGGCCGCAAGTCGGGGAACGGATTCAGGAGGGCCACGGTGGCGGTGGCGGTGAGGCCGATGAGGCCGGCGACGCCCCAGAGCTGCGACGCCCACTGCGCGACGTTCCGCGGTCGTTTGAATGTGCCCGGTCGTTGCGGCATGCTCGATACTGCTTCTCCCGCCCGCGCTGGCCGGGCCCGTCCCGCTTTCACATCGGACCAAAGGGGCGGCGACTTTCCGCCAGTCCGGCGACAACGGGCGGCCGGGTGCACTCCCCGTCCGCGTCGTGGGATCGATGCCTGAGCTTCGATGGCCGCGCGGCGGCCGATAATCGTCATCGCCCCGGCTCAGCGCGGGGCCGCGCCGCGAAGGCTCGACCCCGGCCGCCGCGACGGGCCTCGACCCAACTGCCCGCACGCGCCGTGCATCGAGCGCCCCAGGGTCTGGCGGCGCTTGACGAACCGGCCGTTGGCGATGATCCGGTCGACGAAACGCCTGATCGACTGTTCCGAAGGCGCCGGCCAGGGCGAATCGTCCGTCGGGTTGTACGGCACGACGTTGACCGTGCACGCCAGCGGGCGCAGATACGCGCACAGCTCGTCGGCGTGCGCCGGCGCATCGTTCACGCCCGGGATGAGGACGTACTGGATGAGGATGCGGGAACGATCGCGGCCGGGCCACGCGAGCATCGCCTCCATCAATCGATCCATCGGCTCGGCGCGATTGATGGGCATGATCCGGTCGCGAATGTCATCGTTGGGCGCGTTGAGGGAGACGGCCAGGCGGAGGCGCCGGAAGCCCCGCGCGCGGGCGAGCTCCGCGAGGCGGTGGATGCCCGCCGCCCGGCCGAC
The DNA here is from genome assembly GCA_034211115.1 of Planctomycetota bacterium. GTDB lineage: Bacteria > Planctomycetota > Phycisphaerae > Phycisphaerales > SM1A02 > JAXHTH01. The sequence continues at coordinate 4,419 of JAXHTH010000096.1, forward strand.
GGTGGAGATCGACAGCCGCGCCGCGGCGATGGCCGGACCGTTGTGATCGGCGAGGACGCGGACGGCCGGGATCACCGCCTCGAGGTTCTCCGTCGGCTCGCCCATCCCCATGAGGACGATGTTGGTGATGTCGATGCCAAAGTGATGGCGGGCCGCCCGGTACTGCGCGATGATCTCCGACGTTCGAAGATTGCGGGCCATGCCCATCCGGCCGGTCCGGCAGAAGGCACAGCCCAGCGCGCAGCCGACCTGCGAAGATACACACAGCGCATTGCGGGCCCGTCCGGTCCGGCTCTCCTGGGGCAGGATGACCGACTCGATCTCGACATCGTCGTCGAGGCGCTGGACGAACTTGACGGACCGGCCCTCGCGCCGCGTCTCGACGATCGACTGCGCCGGGAGGGCGATCCATTCGGCCGGTGGCGCCTGCGAGTCCCGAAAACACCGCCGGTAGATGTCGATCGCCTCGGGCTCGCGCACGCCGCGGGCCGCCGCCTGCCGCACGAACTGCCCGCTCGTGAGGCCGAGGATGTCAATCGGCGGTCTGTCCATCAGAAGCGGCGACGGGGGTCGAGAGCTGCGGCTGCGGCGCCGGATCCGACGCGAGCCGGCGACGAAGGCTGCGCCGGTAGATCAGCCAGAGGTTGCGCATGTAGATCGTCCAGCCGGTGGTCTGCCCCAGCACCCCGACCACATCCTTGCGCCAGAGAAAGTAGATCAGCAGCATCGACGCCCCGAGCAGGCTCATCCACCAGAAGGCGACGGGGATCACCGACCGCCCCCGGCGCTCGCTCACCAGCCACTGCACGAGCATCCGGCCGGCGAACAGGACCTGGCCCAGCAAACCGACGGCGACCCAGGTGATCCCCAGCGGGGTGGTGATGTTCATCAGCCGGAACCAGACGTTGCGGGCGGAGTGCTCGACATAGATCCGGCGGGAGAACTCCTCAGGCGTCAGCGACTCCGTCGTCCCGTCCTTCATCTGGATGACGTAGCGGTACGAGCCGTCCTCCTGCTGCACGAGGCGGGGATTGCGCGCCGCGTCGTCGAGGACGACCTTGACCTTCACGCCCGGCGTGTCATCGCGCAGGCGGGAAGACAGATCAGTGCGGAGCAGGGTGATCAGGACCGCGATGACGGCCGCGATCGCGAGGAGGAGGATGATGATCGTGCGTCGGCTCACGGCTCGCTCCGGGCCATCGCCGCCTCCCGCGACGCCGGTCCCTCCCGCCGCGCCGTCTCGATCGCGGGGGTCGGCTCGATCCGCTCATACGCCACCGGGCGGCGACGGTTACGCATCCATCTCACGGCAAGGCAATCGGGGATGCCGCAGAAGGCCCGGTTCCAGATGCCGTACTTCGGCTCGCCGCTCACACGCGGCCGGTGGTTGACGGGCATCTCGATGACGGTGTAGCCGAGCTGCCGGGCGGTGACGGGGATGAACCGGTGCATGCCCCGGTACTTCAGGGGCAATTCCAGGGCGACGACCCGGCGCATGATCCGCAGCGAGCAGCCAGTGTCGCGGATCGTGTCGCCGAGCAGGCGGCGGCGGAAGAACCGGCCGACGCCGGAGCTGATGCGGCGGACGAAGGTGTCCCGCCGGTTGGCCGATCGATCGCCCTGGACGAGGTCGGCCCCCGTCTCCTGCATCTTCCGAAGCATGGCGGGGATGTCAGCGGGGTCATTCTGGAGATCGGCATCGAGCACGGCAATCAGATCGCCCCGCGCCTCGCGGAAGCCGGCGTGGAAGGCCGCGGACTGCCCGTTGCCCCGGCCCGGCGGCGTCCGGGTCATGCCGATCACGCGAAGCCGTGGAAACGCCCCGAGCAGGTCGACGAGGACCTCCCGCGTGCGGTCCGTCGAGCCGTCATCGACGATGATGATCTCGTAGGCGAGCTCGAGCCCGTCCAGCGCGGCGGCGATCTCGCCCACCAGCGGCCGGATGTTGTCCTGCTCGTTGTGGGCCGGGGCGACCACGGAAAGGGCGATGGATCCCGTCTGCTCGGGCATGGGGCTAGAGTAGCACATCAGCAAGGGAGGCTCGATGCCGGACCCCGGAGGGCCTATCGTCACGACGTTGATGCAATTGAGAACCGGACCCAATTAGATGCACATCGGCCATTCCGAGCAAGCCGTCGGACCGAGGACCGTGACCGTGCGGTTCATTCTCGAGGATCCCCACGGCCTGACCGACACCGATCAGGCTGAATGGGAGGTCAAGGCCGCGAAGGGCCAGCACCTGCTGGAGGTGGCCCTCGAGGCGGGGATCAACATCGAGCACGCCTGCGGGGGCGTCTGCGCCTGCTCCACCTGCCACGTCTACGTCGAGGAAGGGATGGATCACCTCTCGGAGGCCGAGGAGGACGAGGAGGATCGCGTCGAGGAAGCGCCGGGCCTGCAGTCCAACAGCCGGCTGAGCTGCCAGTGCGAGATCATCGGTGACGGGCCCATCGTGGTCCGCGTGCCCGCCTGGAACCGCAACGCGGTCAAGGAAGTGCCGCACTGAGGCGATGGCGCCGCGGCCGGCGGAGAGGCAGCCTTCTCTCAAACGGAATCAGGACCATGCCGCAGGACACGTTTCACTGGCTTGACGTGCAGCGCATCGCCGAGGAGCTGGCCGATCGCCACCCGGAGGCCGATCCGCTGACCATCAGCTTTCCGAGGCTGCGTGACCTGGTGAAGGATCTGCCCGGGTTCGAGCCGCAGCCGGAGCATCCGTGCAACGAGCGCATCCTCGAGGCGATCCAGCAGGCGTGGATCGAGGAGCGGGAGGAGTAGGCCGCCTGCGGCATCCGGTCGGACCCGGTTGGCAATCGCCGGCGCCCTCGCTACCATCGCCGCCTCGATGCGCGGCCGGATCCAGTTTGTCATCTTCGCCCTCGCCTCGCTGGCGATCATCGTCTTCGCGCTGGGTTTCCCCGACCGGTTCGCGACGACGACGGCGTCGCATCCGTTCCTCGCGGGATTCCTGAAGCTGCTGTGCCTCGGCACGCTCGGGGAGCTGCTCAAGTACCGCATCGCGCGCGGGTCGTGGGCCTTGGACCACATCATCGAGCGCGCGCTCGTGTGGGGCGTGTACGGCCTGTGGTTCACGCTCGCCTTTCCCGGGTTCGCAGCGCTGGTCGAGGGCCTGGTCGAGCAGGGGCTGTGGCCCGAGGCGCAGGCGTTTCTGCCCGCGCCGATTCAGGGGCTGTGGATGCCGCTGTCCAAGAGCCTGTGGATCAACTTCCTCGGGATGTACGCCTGGGGCATGATGGTCGGACACGAGTACTGCAATCATCTCATCCGCACCCGCTGGCGGTCGTGGAGCCTGCGGGCGTTTGCGGAGGCGACCGACAAGCGGTTCGTGCTGAGCTTCCTGCCTGCGACGCTGCTGTTCTGGATCCCCGCCCACACGTTCACGTTCGCCATGCCGCGGGAGTGGTACGTGCTCATCGCGGCGGTGCTCGCCATCGTGCTCGGCTTCTTCCTCAGCGTGGGACGGAAAGCGGCGAAGACGTAATCGATGACGCGTGCCCGTTCGCACAGGCGGCGCTGGGGAAGGTCGGCAGGAGAAAGTCATGACGCGTGAGACGAGCATCTGGCAGGGGATCGAGCAGCATCACATCGCACTGGCCGCGCCGCTCCTGATCGTCCGCGGGGCGAAGGGCATGCTCGCCTGCGGCTACATCAACCCGGCCACGTGCGAGAAGACCGGCGAGGCGTGCGCGATCGTGACCGGCGTGAAGTCCTTCGATGACATGCTCGAGGCGAAGGTCATCGCCGTCTCCGAGGCGGCGCAGATCCTGGGCGTCGAGGTCGGTCAGTCAGGGCGCGAGGCGCTGGGGGCTTTCCGCTGACGGGGCGAGGGCGGGTCCTGGATCGGACGTCGCCCGGGCCGAGGACGGCCGGGCTCGCGGAAGATGCCGTCTCTTCGTGACTTCGTCTCTTCCTCCTCACGCCGGCGGTTCGCCGGGCTGGGCCTGCTCCTCGGACTTGACGATCACGCCTTCGCAGGACCGGCCGTTGATGAGCCCCACGAGTGGCTGGCCGAGGCGGATCCAGCGCAGGCCGTTCGTCCCGCTGCGGATCACCTGCTGGGAGAGGAGCCAGTCCCAGTCGATCATGCCCTCGCCGTTGTCGGGGTTGACGGTCATGTAGCCGACGTGGAAGGCGGTCATGTTGTGGAAGAAGTGGCTTCCCTCGGAGGGGGTGACGGAGAGGCCGCTGAAGCCGGTCTCGACGATGATCCGCGCCCCGGCGATCTGCCCCCAGTTCACGGGAATCCCCAGCCAGGGGTCGGCCGAGCCCCACCGCCCGGGCCCGATGAGCAGGTAGGGCCGATTCTCCATGCGGAGGAACGCGTTGAGGTCGGCCACCGCGTTGGCGGTCCGCCGGCTGTCCTTGCGATCGAACGCGTCGGGCACGATGCACACCACGTCCCGGATGCCCTTGATCCGGCCGTTGCCCATCGCCCGCGGGCTCTGACAGAGCAGGTCCTTGCGGTCCAGCCGGTTCAGATCGAGGCGCGTCAGCTCGCGCATGACCGCCAGCGGTCGCATCTGGAGGCAGGCGAAGGTGCGGGGCTGGTCGTCGGTCCGCTCCATGTTGACGGCGAACTCGAGCTCGATGGGCGTGATCATCGCCTTCGTCCCGATCTCCAGCAGTTCCTGGAGCAGGCCCGGAAGCGGAAACAGGTCATGCTTGAGCACGCCGGCGAAGGTGATCACGGGCGTGCCCGGCCGGGCCATCCCGTCATGGATCGTGTGGTTCTCGTGGGAGTAGATCGAACCCACCGGATCGAGGGTGCCGTCGAGCTGGGCCTGCTTGATGGCGTAGAGCCGAGGCCGGTACCGGCGGTGCGGGTCGCCGTCCGTTTCGCCCAGCGGGAGGGCGGCGAAGGTCTTCTGCGAGTTGCGGAGGATGTCATCGACGGACGAGAACTGCGGAAGATGCCGGGGGTATTTCGGGCAGAAGCGCACCCCGCCGCGGCCCTCGACGACGGTCATCCCCAGCCCCAGCGCGACCCGCGCCGCGCCGTCCTGGGACCGGATGCGGCCGAACGGGTAGTAGTTGTACGACTGGGCCACGCCGGAGAAGCAGGGATAGAAGCGGCCGCTGTGGCGCCGGCCGATCAGGTGCTGGATGATCACCGCCATCTTCTCCTTCTCCGGCCGCTGGGGCGTGGCCTTGAGATACGTCTTGGCCCGGGCGGAGAAGGTCGAGGCATAGACGAGCCTGATCGTCGCGCACAGCTCGCGCAGCCGATGCCTGTCCTGTTCGTGGCTGTTGGGGAGCATGTACGTTTCGTACACGCCGGCGAAGGGCTGGTGCTGGGAATCCTCCAGCAGGCTCGAGGAGCGCACCGCGAGCGGGACGCGGACGAGCTTGATCAGCGCCTCCAGATGCCGGACAAGCGGCCCGGGCAGCCGGGCCTCGAGGAACGCCTCGCGGATCGTCTCGTCCGGGGCGTCGCTCAGGGCGATCTCCGTGAGATCGTTCTCGTCCATGAACTGGTCGAAGAGCTCGGTGCCGATGACCACGGTGGGGGGGACGACGACGTCGACATCGGGCAGGTTCCGGCCCACGCCGTGCTCGCGGAGAAGCATGTTGAGGAAGGCGAGGCCGCGGGCCTTGCCGCCCAGCGATCCGCCGCCGATGCGCTCGAACGTGCTCAGCGAGGCGAAGGTCTCGGGGGTGAAGTGTGCCACCGCGTCGCGGTATGTTTCCCGCCGCGACTCGTAGAGCGCCTCGATCATGGACTGCCGCATCTCCTCGAGGCTGGCGTAATCGGAGACGCGTTGGGGGCGCAGCCTCGCCGCGAGTCGGAACTCCGTCCGCGCCTTCAGCCACGCGGAGAAATGATTGCGATCCGAGTGGAAGCGCAGCGACTCGGCGGGCACGGTCTTCAGACACTCGCGAAGCTGCCTGAGGTTCTCCGCCCGGGCGACCTCACGGCCGTCCGGCATCCGGAAGATGAACGCGCCGAAGCCGAAGGAATCGAGCATGAACCGCTCGAGTTCGTGCTTGATCTGCGGCGACTCCTTGTGCAGGAAACTCACGCCCAGCGAGGCGGCGAGGTCGGCGTTGCGGGCGTCCGTCGACTGCAGCAGGAACGGCACGTCGGGATTGTCCTCCCGCACCCGCCTGGCGAACTCCGCCCCCGCGTTGGGGTCGATCTCCTCCCCCGACCGGAACCGGACGTCGGAGATGACCCCCAGCAGGTTCCGGCGGTATCGCCGGTAGTACTCGCAGGCCTCCTCGAAGGTCGTGGCGAGAAGGATCTTGGGTCGCGCCCGCATGCGCAGCACCTTGTGCGAGAGCGTGATGCCCT
>JAXHTH010000097.1:0-17634 GCA_034211115.1 Planctomycetota bacterium
CGTAGAGCAGGGTTCCGTCCTCATCGGTTGCGTGGATCCGTATGGCATATGCCGAGTGCGGCATGTGCGCGTGAACGACGACGATCTCATCGCCCGGCGAGTCAGGAAAGATGTCTTCGACGAGCGCGCTGGAGGTTCGGAAGTCCTCCCCCTCGACGTGTGAGATCGGCGGCGGCATCTTGAGATCCGGCGGGCCGCCTCCGGAATGCCACAGCGGATCCTCGAGATCATCAACATCAAACACGCACAGCTTGCCCGCGAATTCGCTTAGCTCTGGGGCCGGGATTGATCCTCCGAAGCCGAGGATAATCAGCTGCCGGCTGCATCGTGTGCGATCCGCTTCAGTCATTTCACCGAAGGATACCCCGCTGCTGGTGTCTGTATTCCATTCCCTGATGATGCGCCCATCGGGGGACAGGAGTCGTGCCCATGCTCTGTCGGCGGGATCAACCTGAATCTCGTAGGGCGTGCTGTTCAGCCACCAGACGACGCCGTACGATGCGATGATCGTCATCACGACGAAGAGGCCGCACGCGATAGCGGTGGTCAGAATCGGATGGTGCGAGACGAACCGGCCGATCCGTTGCGGAAGAGATACCCCTCCCGCCTCGACCGGCTCGCGATCGAGCCAGCGGCGGAGGTCGCGGGCGAACTCGGCGGGGGAGGTGTAACGCCGATCCGGACCCCGCGCGGCCGCCTTCGCGAGGATTGCCGCGAGGGCCTTGGGCAAAGTCGGCTCGATCTGGCGCGGATGACGCGGCTCATCGAACGCCACCCGCCGGATCGCCTCGTGCAGCGTGGCATCCATGTCGTGCGGCGTATGACCGGTGAGAAGGACATAGCCCGTCGCCCCGAGGCTGTAGACATCGCTCCGCGTGGAGATCGCATCCTTCTCGCCCCGCGCCTGCTCGGGGGCCATGTACGCCGGGCTGCCGATCGGGGCGCCCTCGCAGGTGAGCGTCTCGGCCGCGCTGCGGCTGAGCAGGGCCGCGATCCCCAGGTCGATGAGCACGGGCTGGCCGCTTGAGTCGATGAGAATGTTGCTCGGCTTGATGTCGCGATGCATCACGCCGCGCTCGTGCAGGCTCTGCACCGCATCGGCGCCCTTCGCCAGCAGCTCGACGCGCGCGGCGCGATCGAGGTCATTCACCCGGCAATGCTCGAGGATCGGGTGCCCCTCGACGAACTCCATGGCCAGATACATCCGGCCGTCGGCGATGCCGTGATCGATCAGCCGCGGCAGGCAGGGCAGGCGAAGCTGTTCGAGGACATCCAGCTCGCGCCACGCCCGCCGCGCTTCGGGCGACTCGCCGATGCGCTGGTTGAGGATCTTGATCGCCAGCGGGCGGTCGGACCCGATGCGGACAGCGCGATAGACCTCGCCTCCGCCTCCGCCGCCGAGCCGGCCGTCCAAGACATAGCCTTCGATGGATGGCGTCGCGGCGCTGCCCGCATCCGGCCTGCTCGTGGCACCCTCCGGCACATCGAGCGCTTCGAGCACGCGGCCGGCGGCATCGAGGTCCATCGCCTCGCTCCATGTCCGTTCTGGCGGCTTCGGCTCCGTCATGCTCGCCTCGTTCCGCTCGCGGTCCATGCCGCCTTACCCTCCCCGCCCGGAATACGCATCATCGCACGCGCAATAGGCTGCGCCGGCGCGGCCGGTTCACATCCCTGCGCTTGGATCGTCGGCCTGTTTACAGTATCATGCCCGCCGATCCGCAGGTTGGAGAGGAACGGGATTGAAGGGGCTTGAGCAGACCTACGAGCGCTTCCGCACCACGCGCTGGACGCAGATCCGCGCGCTGGGCGAGGGCGATGAGGCGGCGCGGCGCGACGCGCTGGAGGCGCTCGTAACCCGTTACTGGCCGGCCGTCTACGCGCACCTGCGGGGACGCGGGCAGGACCGCGAATCCGCGGCCGAGCTGACCCAGGCGTTCTTCGCCGAGGTCGTCCTCCACCGCGACCTGTTCACGAAGGCGGCCCCGGGACGGGGCAAGCTGCGCACGCTGCTGCTGACGGCGTTGAAGCGCTTTCGCGTCGATCGGCGTCGCCGGGCTGTCTCCCGCGGGGTCGATGTCACCATCCCGATCGAGGCACTGCATGCCGAGGAGGCGCGGCTGGGGCATCCCCCGGGCGCAGTGGATTGCACCTTCGAGCGTCGCTGGGCGCTGGCGCTCTTCGAGGAGGCCCTGCGCCGATGCGAAACGCACTTCCGCGACAGCGGGCGGATCGCGCACTGGGAGCTCTTTGAAGCGCGCATCCTGCGGCCGGCGATCGCGGGCCACGAACCCGGGCCGCTGAGTGAGATGCCCGAAGCGAAGCGCTTTGCGACACCCGCCCTCGCCGCGGCGGCGGTGCAGGTCGTCAAGCGCCGCACGATGGGCCTGCTCAGGGAGATCGTCGCGGAGACGGTCGATGATGCGGCGGACATCGAGGCGGAACTCGCCGAGGTGCGGCGATCCCTCTCGTTCTAGGCACGGTCCGCGACAACTGCGTTCCCGGATCACGCTGAAGAAAACAGCGCTGCCGGTCCCGTCGGCAGCGCTGTTGGAGTGTGTCCCGGATTGGGCCGGTCGCTCACTCCGGAATGCCCACCAGGCCGTAGTACCCGAGCATGATCGGTCCCTCCGGGGGCACCACACCGCGGGTGAGAATCCCGCCGAAGGCGTCTTCGAACGCTCCGGTTCCTCCGTTGATGTCGTGCTGGCCGACCCAGTAGCTGATGCCTGAGCCGCCGATCGGAACGGTGTAGATGATGTCCTCCATGGTGATCGTGCCGTCCTCGGTGATGATGAGGCTCTCGGTGAAGAGCACCACCACGGTGCCGAAGGGCAACTCGTACTCTTCGGAGCCGACGATGACCGCCTCAAAGTCGCCCACCACGTCACCGGTCAGATCGCCATAGACCATGTCCTCGGTGACCTCGGTGATCGTGAGCTCACCGGTGATGTAGACGAAGTCCAGGGGGGCAACCCCGGCCCGGCCACCCGTGGCGAGTGCGAGCACGGCCAACAGCAGGGTGAGGAATGTCAGTTTTCGCATGGTCAGATCGTCCTTTCCGCCGCCCAGAATGCCGTCAGAGAAACTCCCGATTCCGGCCCACGCGGCCGGAGGATACCACGCCCCCCCTCTCTCGATGTGCAGATGCCGGGTGCCCTGATACAGGTTTTTTGCGGTTGCTGCACCGGGCTGGCCGTTCCGGGAGGCGTTGCCGTCGACAGATGGCTTGGGGGCGACGCGGTCAGGGGAGTCTCCCGATCCCGCCTCCGGATCGAGGAGCTTCGATTGGACTCGCCCCCGCATCGCCCGGATGAGCTCCGAATCGCTCGCCGACGGCTGGGAGCCGGTCAGTCCGCGCCGTCATGCCGTTCATCCGTTCGCGCTATCGCGCGGAACTGATCGGCGAGGGCGGGATAGAGCGCGCGATACTGCGCGTAGTAATCGGCGTAGATGTCTGCATCGTCGCCCGGGTGCGTCGAGTCGGCGATCTGCACGGCCCGCCGGCACGCCTCGGGCACATCGGCGAAGACATCGATGCCGACGCCGGCCAGGAGGGCCGCACCGTACGCCGCGCCCTGTGTCGTGTTGACGGTCACGATCTCGGCCCGGAAGACATCGGCGAGGATCTGGCGCCAGAGTGCGCTGCGCGCGCCGCCGCCGGAGGCGCGCACCGTCCTGATGTCGAGTCCCAGCCCGCGCATGAGTTCGACCGAATCGCAGAGACCGAAGCTGACGCCTTCGAGCACTGCGCGTGTCGTGTGCGCCCGCGTGTGCCGGCGAGTGAGGCCGAAGAACACGCCGCGCGCGTATGGATCCGGGTGCGGCGTGCGCTCGCCGGTCAGGTAGGGGAGGAACAGGAGCCCTTCGCACCCGGGCCGGACATTCGCCGCGGGCTTCAGGATCTCATCATACGGATCGATCCCCGCTCCCCGCGCGCGACGCGTTTCCGTCTCGAAGAACGTGTCGCGATACCACTGCAGACTGCCGCCCGCCGAGAGCATGACGCCCATGAGATGCCAGGCTCCCGGAACGGCGTGGCAATAGGCGTGCACTTTGCCTTCGCCATCGATGCGGGGCTCGTTCATGGCGGCGAAGACGACGCCGGACGTGCCGATGGTCACCGAGACCGCGCCTTCCTCGACGATCCCGCACCCGACGGCCTCGGCGGCCTGGTCGCCGGCGCCGGCGATCACGGGCGTGCCCGCGGGCAGCGTCGTCGCCTCGGCCCCCGCGTGGGAGATCGCCGCGCTGGCGACGGGGGATTCCGTCACTTCCGGCAGCCACGAGCGCGACACGTCCAGCGCCTCGATGATCTCATCACACCACGACCGCTTTCGCACGTCGAACAACGAGGTGCCGGACGCGTCGGCAACATCGCTGAAGAATGCGCCGGTGAGTCGATACCGCACGTAGTCCTTCGGCAGGAGCATCTTCGCCGCCGCATCGAACACCTCCGGCTCATGCTCGCGCACCCAGAGGATCTTCGGCGCGGTGAAGCTCGGCAGCGCGGGCTTGCCGGTGTATTCGATCACCTGTTCCAGGCCCGTGCGCTCGTGCATCGCACGGCACTGCGCTTCGGTGCGCTGGTCGTTCCAGAGCATGGCGGGTCGGAGGACTTCGCCGCGCGCATCGAGCAGGACGAGTCCGTGCATCTGGCCGGTGAGGCCGACGGCGCCGATCGAGCTCGGCGCGACGCCGGCCTGCTCGAGCACGCCCCGGATGCTGGCGACCGTCGCGTTCCACCAGTGATGCGGATCCTGCTCGGACCACAACGGCCGGGGGCTGGAGAGGGGGTACTCGGTCGTCACGCTCGCCGCGACGCGGCCGTCGGCGTCAATCAGCAGCGCCTTGCTGCCGCTCGTGCCGACGTCAATGCCGAGAAGATGCGTGGGCATGTTGGTGTCTCGGGGTTATGCACTTTGAAACGCAGAGGGCCGCGGAGGGCCGCGGAGATGACCTAATATTAGAACCTGAAGGCGCACTCACGGGATCGGAGACTAGTGTCACATGATCTGATCGCGCACTCGGCCATTCTCTTCCCCTACTCCGCGGTCCTCCGCGGCCCTCCGCGTTTCAAATCCTCATCACAACGGACGCTTCAATGGCGCGAGTCGGTCGGGATGCGCGGCGCGGGCGCGGAGAAGATAGCCTTCCAGCCATCCGCGGGCGCGGTCGGGATGCTGGTGGGTGAAGAGGATCGCCTCGTGATCAAGCTCGTTGATCCGATCGTTCGCCGCGCGGATGGCATCCATCGACACCTTCAGCGCGACATCGACGGGCATTCGCTCGGGGTTGATGTCGATGCCCATGTAGCCGCGGTAGCCGTGCATCTTGAGCACGTACATCATCGCCTCGAGCTGCTCGGGCGAGATGACGCCGACGTTGAGATCCTGATCGTAGTTGCCCAGCGGCTGGCTGTTCCAGTGCGTGTGCGCGAGCCGTCCCTCCGAGAGCGGCCAGCTCATCGCGTAGGCGAGATCCTCGAAACCCATGAGGACGTGGCCGATCTCGGGATTCATGCAGCAGAGGGCGTGGCCTTCATCGAGCAGCGCGCGATTCTCCGCGCTGGTCAGCATCGACTCGACCTGCCGGCCGAGCAGGATGCCTTCCGGCGTCGTGCCGAACAGGATATGGCCGCGCGGCTCGTAGGGCTTGGGCTCGAAGGCGATCCGCACGCCCGGGGCGGCGTCCATCGCCTCGGCCAGGCCCTCCGCAAAGCGGTCACGCATCGAGGCGAAGTCGATGCCGAACGGGTTCTCGTACCCGTCAATGCCCGGCCAGACCACCGCGAAGTCCGTGTCCAGTTCCCGGTTCAGCCGAAACGCATTCTTCGCGCGGTCGAGGGCGACCTGCCGCGGTCCTTCCAGCGGATTGGACAGCGAACCCCACTCGAACTGGCGATCCCAGAACAGCAGGGGGATGACCGTGATGAGCCGAACGCCCGTGTCGGCGGTGAACTTCTTCCAGAGATCGACGTTGTCTTCGTTGATCTCGTTGGGATAGTGTGCCTCCATGCCGGCAAGGCCGTAGTCGGCCAGAGAGGCGGCGATGTCCAGACGCTGCTCGATGGTGAGATCGTCGGCGTACTTCTCGTGAAAGCGGCTGAAGGGCGGCGAGAAGAACCACACACCCGCCGAGAACTTCAAGTCCAACTCGAACGTCTGCAGATGTCTGAGCATCTCTTCCGGGGTCCGGCGCATGGCCTGGTCACGCAGATCGGGGAATGCCATGGTCGTTCATCCTCACAATGGCGGTCGTCGATGGTGTCGAACCATCATCGCGGCTCCTGGCGGATGTGTAAAGCCACCGATGGTATCGGCGGGGTGCACGGCCGAGCGAGCCTGGGGGTGGGCCGTCACTCAACGCGACGGCTCCCGCACGAACTGCAGCGTCTCGCCCAGCCCGCTCGTGCTGTGCACCCGCGCCTCGTCATCGACGAGCACCGCCTCGACGCCGTCCAGCGATTCGATCAGCGTCAGCGCCTCCTCGCGGCCGAGCACGATCAGGGCGGTGGACAGGGCATCGGCGAGCGTGGCGTCGGCGCACACCACCGTTGCACTGCGCAGGCGATCGGGCGGATTCGCCGGCCGGCCCGTGCGTGGATCGAGGATGTGGTGATAGCGCTCGCCATCGAGGATGAAGTAACGCTCATAATCGCCGCTCGTGGAGACGGAGGTGTCGGTGACCTCCACGTACGCGAAGTATTCGGTGGGTCCCTTCCGGGGGCCGCGGATGCCGATGCGCCAGGGTCGTTCGCCGCGCCGGCCGGACACCATCATCTGCCCGCCGGCGGAGATGAGGAAGCTGTCGACGCCCGCTTCGCGCAGCGCATCGGCGGCGCGACCCAGCGCGTATCCCTTGGCGATTCCGCCCAACCCGATGAGCATACCTTTCTCAGCGAGGAACACCGTTCCCGCTTCATCATCGATTTCGACAAGCCGGTAGTCGACGAGATCGATGCGCGCTTCAATCTCATCTGCATCCGGGACGTGAGGCAGATCTGCACCGAAGTCCCACAAACCCCAGAGTGCGGCCCACGTGATGTCGAAGGCGCCATCCGTCAGGTCGCCGATCTCGACCCCGCGGCGGATCAGCGCGCATAAGTCGTCGGGCACCGCGACCGGCTTGACACCCGCCGCGCGGTTGGCGGCCGCAAGAGGAGAATCCTCTTTCCACTCGTTCATCCGCGTTTCAACGTTGCGGAAGACCTCGAAGACGATCTCCGCTCCCTCGCGTCCATGCTCGGCCGGCAGCAGCACGCCGATCGGGGCGGCCATGATCTGCTCGGTGAAGGAGACATACGGCAACTGCGGCTCCGCCTCGGGCACCCGCCGCAGCAGGCCGATGACGATCCCCAGCGCGAGGAGGAGCGTGATGAGCAGGGCCCAGCGACATCTCATGATGCGGATCATACCCGGATGCAGACCGACGGGCGAAAGCCGTATCATGGCGCCGCGGCGTCGCCGTGGTCCCGGGCTTCGGGTCTGCGGCCGTCCCGGCAAGACCGAAGGAGATCGGCATGATGAGGATTCGTTGGTTCCGTACCTCGCTGATGATCGTGCTGTCCGCGTGCGCGTCGCCGGCGCCGGGGCGCGTTCCGTCGCCGGCGGGTGGGGACATCCCGCCGCAGGAGGATATCCTGAACACGCTGCGGGAAAAGCATCCTCGCCTGCTCATCGCGTCGGGCGACTTCGAGGGGTTTGGCCGCCGCGTCGCCGATGATCCCGTTCTGAGAGAGTGGGCGCGGCAGTTGCGAGAGCGGGCCGATCGGGTTCTCGACAGGCCGCCCTCCCGATACGAGATCCCGGACGGCAAGCGGCTGCTCTCGACGAGCCGACGCGTGCTCGATCGGATCTACACGCTGGCGATGGTGTATCACCTTTCCGGCGGCGAGGCGCGCTATCGCGATCGCGCCTGGGCGGAGCTGGAGGCGGCGGCCGCCTTCAAGGACTGGAACCCCAGTCATTTCCTCGATACCGCGGAGATGACGCATGCCTTCGCCATCGGCTACGACTGGTTCTACCGCGACTGGTCCGAAGCTCAGCGCGCCGTCCTGCGCGAGGCGATGATCACGCACGGCCTGCGACCGGCCCTGCACAGCTATCGCGGTGAGGAGCGCTACGGCTGGTGGGTGCGCTCCCGTCACAACTGGAACCAGGTCTGCAACGGCGGGATCGCGCTGGGCGCCCTGGCGCTGGGCGACGAGGAGCCGGAGTTGTGCGGCGAGATTCTGCACCGCGGCCTGCAGTCGCTGCGGCGGGCGATGAGCCGCTTCGCCCCGGATGGGGCGTGGGCGGAGGGGCCCGGGTACTGGAACTACGCCACCTCGTACAACGTCGTGCATCTCGCCGCCCTGCAGTCGGCGCTGGGAACCGACTTCGACTTCTCGCGGTACGAGGGATTCGACCGGACGGGCGATTTTCCGATCTACCTGACCGCGCCGACGGGAAAGACGTTCAACTTCGCCGACGGCGGCGCTCGCGCGATCCGCGCGCCGCAGTTGTTCCGGCTCGCCGAGAGGTTCAATCGGCCGCTCTATGCCCGCTATCAGCAGCGTCGGGCACAGCCGACCGCGCTGGATCTGCTCTGGTATGCCCGATGGTCTGAGGAAGCGCACGCGGCGACCGCAGACGATGAAACGCTCGATCGATACTTCCGGGGGCCGGAGGTGGTGACCATGCGCAGCGGGTGGCACGATCACGGGGCGTCGTTCATCGGGTTCAAAGCCGGCGATAACAAGGTCAACCATTCGCATCTCGATCCCGGCACGTTCGTGCTCGAAGCGCTGGGCGAGCGCTGGGCGATCGATCTCGGCGGTGACAATTACAATCTTCCCGCCTACTTCGGCGGTCGGCGGTGGACCTACTACCGCCTGCGCGCCGAGGGGCACAACACGCTCCTGATCAATCCGGGGAAGGGGCCGGACCAGGATCCGCGCGCGGCGACGGCGATCGTCGAAACCCGCTTCACGCCGGTCCGGGCGCAGGCCATCGCCGACCTCACGCCGGCCTATGCGCAACAGGCCTCGAGCGTAAAACGCGGCGTCGCGCTGATCGACGATCGGTCGCGCGTGCTGATCCAGGATGAAGTGAGGGCGAATGAGCCGATTGAGCTGTGGTGGTTCATGCACACGCGGGCGACGGTCGAGCTGTCCGGGGACGGGCGATCGGCGATCCTCAGCCTGGGCGGGAAGCGTCTGGAGGCGCACCTGCTCGCCCCGACCGGGGGCGGCCGGTTCGAGGTGCGGGAGGCCCGGCCGCTGCCGTCCTCGCCCCGGCCGGAGGGACAGAACGCCAATCGCGGCGTGCGCAAGCTGGCCATTCATCTAAAGGGCGTGCCCGAGGCGCGGATCGCGGTGGTGTTGACGCCATGGAGGGAGAACGTACGACCACGCGACAAGGTGACCGAAGTCACACCGCTGGCGGAATGGTGATTCGCGGTTGCACACCATCCCAGCGCCGGGGCGCAGCGCACACGCCGGGGCGCAGCGCAGCGGAGCCCCGGGTTGCGCGCGCTGATCCGCGTGCAGGGTGACCCGGGGGTGACCCGGGCCTCCGCTGCGCTTCGGCCCGGCGTGGCCGCAGTGCAGGCAAAGATGGCGCGGTGGGGTTCTACGTCGCGCTGAACAGGCCGGCGAAGCCCATGAAGGCCAGCGAGAGCAGGCCGGCGAGGATCATGTTCAACGCCGTCCCCTTGATCACCGACGGCACGCTTGACAGCTCCGCCTCCTCCCGCAGGGCGGCCATCAGCACCAGCGCGATCGTGAACCCGCTGCCCGCCCCGACGGCGTACACCAGCCCCTGCACGACGGAAAGCTCCTTGCTCGTCTGCGTCAGCGCCAGGTACAGGATCGCGCAGTTGGTGGTGATGAGCGGCAGGAAGATCCCCAGCGCGCGGAACAGCGCCGGGCTCACCTTGCGGATCACCATCTCCACGAACTGGACCGTCGACGCGATCACCACGATGAAGCTGATGAGCTTCAGGTACGGCGCGTAGGGCAGGATGAACGCGTTGAGAAAGGACGCGCAGAGACTCGTGATCACCATCACGAAGATGGTCGCCAGCCCGAGGCGGAAGGCGGTGGTGAGCCGGCCGGAGACGCCGAAGAACGGGCAGAGGCCGAGGAAGTAGTACAGCGTGAAGTTGTTCACGAGGCAGGCGGAGATGAAGACCCAGAGGAGGTTCTCGTTCATCGCGCCTCCTCCTTCGCCGCCGCCGCGACCTGTCGGCTCATCCGACGCTGCCGCATCCAGTTGAAGAAGAGCAGGATGACGCCGAGCATGATGAACCCGCCGGGGGGGAGGATCATGATCACCCACGGCTCGAACTGCTCGCCGAACAGGAGGAAGCCGAAGAGCGAGCCGGAGCCGAGGATCTCGCGCGTCGCGCCCAGGCAGAGCAGGGCGAAGGCGAAGCCGATGGCCATCCCCGCCGCGTCGGCGAGGGCCAGCCGCGTCGGATGCCGGCTGGCGAACGCCTCCTGCCGGCCCAGGATCAGGCAGTTGACGACGATGAGGCTGATGAACGCGCCCAGCGCCTTGTGAATCTCGGGCACCATCGCCTCCAGCGTGAGGTCCGCCACCGTCACGAACGTCGCGATGATGATGATGTACGTCGTGATGCGCACCTGCTTCGGGATGAGGTGGCGCAGCAGGGAGACGAGCAGGGAGGAGCCGATGAGGACGAACGCGGTGGCCGCGCCCATCGCCAGCGCGTTGATGGCGGTGTTGGTGACCGCCATCATGGGGCACATCCCCAGCACCATCACGAAGACGGGGTTCTCCCTCCAGATGCCCTTGACGAACTCGTCGTAGATGCGGTCGATGGTGACGTCGCTGCCGCGGGTGCCGTCCATGGTCAGCTTCCCTCCCCGGCCGCATCGCCGTCGTCGCTCGTGGGCATCGGTTCGCCGCGCTTCCCTTCCGGAGCGGGCGGTTCCGCGCCGGCCGGAGGCAGACGATCAAGCCACCGCCCGTTGGCGGCATTGATGATCTCGATCACCGCCTTGGAAGAGATCGTCGCGCCGGTGATGGCGTCGACGGCGTTGGGCGCCTCGCTTTCCTCCTTCACGACGGTGATGGCGGGCTCGACGGCCAGGGATGAGAACTGCGCGACGAAGGCCTCATCCCTGTAGATCCGGTCGCCCAGCCCGGGCGTCTCGCGGCTCTCGAGCACCTGCATCCCGATGACGCGCCGGCGCTGCGGATCGTAGCCGTAGATGAGATGGATGATGTCCTGGTATCCGGGCCCGGAGCCGTCGATCGCGTAGCCGAGGAAGTTGTCCTCTGCGTCGTAGCCGGCGTAGAGGACCGGGTCGGTGGTCGTCTCGTCCCTGCCAAGCGGTACGAGCCGACCGTCGCGGAAGGCGAGGCGCTGAAGCTGCGCCGAGCCGGGCACGACCTCGAAGACCGCCTCGCGCAGCGCCCGGGCCTTGTTGGCGTCAATGATCGGTTTCGTGATCTGGTACACCCCGGCCACGGCGAGGCCCGAGAGCATCCCCGCCAGCGCGAGCGTGAAGACGAGGCGCAGGCTGCCCGGCTCCTTCCGCCCGGCCGAGATGGTCAGCTCGACCTCGTTCACGTCGGGACGTTTCCGAACTCCGTGCGGCCGAAGGCGCGCGGCTGGCTGATGCGATCGATGAGCGGGGTGGCGGCGTTCATGAGCAGGATTGCGTACATCACGCCTTCGGGCAGGCCGCCCCAGACACGGATGAGCACGACGAGCGCGCCCACGCCGATGCCGAACATCCACGCCCCGCGCGGGGTGATGGGGCTCGTCACCGGATCGCTGGCCATGTACACCGCGCCGAAGAGCAGGCTGCCGGAGAAGAGCATGAACAGCGGGCCCGGATACGCCTCGGCGTCGATGAGGTGGAGGATGCCCGCGAAGAGCGCGACGGTGAGCACGATGCTGACCGGGATGCGCCAGTCCATCGCGCGGCGGGCGATGAGGAAGATTCCCCCGAGGATGATGAGCAGGCCGCACGTCTCGCCCAGCGAGCCGGCGGTGTTGCCGAGCACGAGATCGTTGAGCGGCGTCAGCGCGCCTTCGAACTTCATCAGACCAAGGGGAGTCGCGGTGGACACGGCATCAACCGCTGATTCCGACGCCTTCAGAAACGGCGGGGCCCAGTTGCTGGCGCGCACGGTGGCGAACTCGCTGATCGAGCCCTGCTGCGTCCAGGTGGTGATCGCCTTCGGGAACGCCGCCTGAAGGAAGGCCCGCCCGACGAGGGCGGGATTGAAGAGATTCTGCCCCAGCCCGCCGAAGACGAGCTTGCCCAGCCCCACGCCTGCGACGCCCCCAAGGAACGCCATCCACAGCGCCATCCCCGGCGGCAGGCACAGGCCCAGAATCACCCCCGTCAGGATCGCGCTGCCGTCCCTAAGCGAAGCGCCGCGCGGACGCTGCGATGACAGCAGCCATTCCGTGCCCACCGCGCCGGCGGTGGCGGCGAGGATGACCGCGATCGCGCTGAAGCCGAAGAAGTACATCGCCGCGACGATCACCGGCGCCAGCCCCATCAGGACATCCATCATCAGGACGGGCGTGCTCACGTCCCGCCGGATGAACGGCGCCGATTGGAGAAGCAGTTGCGGATCGCGCTGCGTCATGAAGCCCTGGCCTTCTTCCTCCGCAGTGCGGCCTTCGCCGCGCGAATGAGATGCACGATGGGCACGCCGGACGGGCAGGCGAAGGTGCACGCCCCGCATTCCATGCAGTCGGTGACGTGCAGCCGCTCCAGCTCATCGAGCCGCCCGGCCTCGGCGAGGCGCGCGAGGCGCGAGGGATTGAGGAAGTTGCCGCACGCCTCCAGGCACTTGCCGCAGCGTACGCAGGCGTATTCGTTGGGATGGCTGATCGCCTCGGGGGTGAAGGCGAGCAGTCCGCTGGCGCCCTTGAGCACGGGAGCGTCGAGGGAGGCGAGGGGGGTGCCCATCATCGGCCCGCCCATGATGATCTCACGCGTCTCTTCGTTGAGCCCGCAGTAGTGCATCACCGCCCGCACCGGCGTGCCGATGGGCACGATGAGGTTCGCCGGCCGGTCCACGCCCGGCCCGGCCACCGTGAGGGCGCGCTCGATGAGCGGCTGGCCGCGATCGAAGTAGTCGGCGAGGGCGGCCATCGAGGCGACGTTGTTCACCACGATGTCGAGATCGACGGGGAACTTCCCCGCGGGCACCTCCTCGCCGAACAGCGCCTTGATGAGCATCTTCTCCGCGCCCTGGGGATACTTGACCCGCAGACCGACGACGTTGATGTTCATGTCACCGGTGATCGCGCTTTGGAGAGCGTCGATCGCATCGGGCTTGTTCAGTTCGACGCCGATCGTGGCCGACTCGGCCCCCAGCTTCGTGGCGACGATCTGCATGCCCCGCACCACCGCCCCGGGCCGCTCGACCATCAGGCGATGATCACAGGTCAGGAACGGCTCGCACTCGCAGCCGTTGATCACCAGACGCTCGCAGCGCCTGCCTTCTGGCAGCTTGTACTTGACGTGGGTGGGGAAGGCGGCGCCGCCCATCCCGACGAGGCCCGCGCGCTGGACATGCTCGATGAACTCGTCGACGTTGAGTGATTCCCAGTCGATGCGCTCGCCGCCGTCGAGGCGCTGGGTGGCGAACGTGTCGGCCTCGATCTCGATGCAGCGCACCATCTGGCCGTTGGGATGCCGGCGAAGCGCGATCGCGGAGATGGCTCCCGTCACCGGGCTGTGCAGCGTTGTCGACACGAACCCGCCGGGCGAGGCGATGATCTCGCCGCGCTCGACGCGCTGGCCCGGCTCGACGATCGGCTGACTCGGTGCACCCAGGTGCTGGCTGAGCGGCAGAACGTACCGATCGACGAACGGCATGCGCTGGATCGGCAAGTGCTCGGTCTGCTCCTTGTACTCCTCGGGATGCACGCCGTGCCGGAATGTTCTCGACAGCACATCGGAGCTCATGAGGCGCCATCCTCCTCCGACGCGACCTCGGCTTGATATCCGGCCAGAGCCATCAACCCGCGGGTGACGCGCTCCGTCGCCTCGGCCTCGAACCCGGCGCGGAGCTCGGCGATCTTTCGTTCGTAATCCGCCTTGAGCGAGGCGATCTCCGATTCGTGCGCTTCGGCGAGGTCGCGCTCCGCCGCCTCGCGCACCTGCTTCGTAAATGGTGTGACGACGCCGGCCAGTTCCTGGAGCGTGCGCCAGAGGCGTCGGCGCCGCTCAACGTCGGCCAGCAGCACATCGTCGATGCGCAGACGCCGCTCTTCACCGTCGATGAACACCCGCACGAACGGTGTTCGATCGGCGCGTTCGCCAAGCGGGAGATCGAAATACTCGGCGATGGGGATCGGCGCCGGATCATTCGATGAAAGCGGGCGGAGATGCTCGGCGAAGCGTTCTTCCGTCGCGGTCCAGTCCGCGGGCGTGAGGATGCGCCCCTCCGAATCGGCCGACCACGGGGCGGCCGCGTCGGGATTGGCCGACACATCCAGACGCGAGCCGAACACGCCCGGCGCGGCGGGATCGAACGTGAACAGCGGAAACGCGCGCGACCGCACGGCCAGTTCCGCCTGCGCGTGCAGGCGGCCCGGATCAAAGCCGTGCCGTTGCGGGCTGGGAGCGTGCACGTGAATCAGCGCCGGGCCGTTGAAGGCGATCGTCCCGGTCACCGCCTCCGCGAAATGTTCGCCGTGGGCGAGCGACGCCTGGGCGACAAACGCATCACGGCTGAGCAGCGCCAGCAGCGCCAGATCGAGGCGCTGCCCGGCGGGGTAATCGCCGAGCGCATCGACGGCGAGCGCGCCGTCGGCATTGCCGCCGAGATCGCTGAGGACGATGATCTTCACCGGCAGACCGCTGGCGAGCAGCCAGGCGACCTGGGACAGCCCGCGCCCGCCCAGCGTTCGGTCGTCGCCCACCATCAGCACGGGCGGGCAGATCGCGCGCTCTTCTCTCGTCAGGTCGTCGAAGCGCAGGGACTTCAGCGTTTCGGCGGCGGTGGCCGCGTTCGCCGGATTGTCCAGTTCCAGCTTCGCCCAGCGCAGGAGGCGAAGATCGCCCAGGGCATGGCGGAGTTGTCCCTCGATGAGACCGGCGGCGAGCTGGCCCGGCTCGCCGACGGCGTCGATCACCACCGGGGCGCCGAACGGGTTGTGCGGGAACGTGCCCGCCCACGACGCGACCGAACCGGAGGCGAGCGCCAGCCCGAAGCGCGCGCGCCCGAGCCCGTCCGGGCCGCGGGCGATGCGCCAGTGAAGGTCGGCCAGCGCGCGGGCGACATCGACGAGCCGCCCCAGATGCGCGCCGTCCACGTGCCCGCCGGAGACGGCGGTGCTCACCTTCTCCGACAGCCGACCAAGATCGACATCGTCGCGCCCCAGCGCGTCGAGCCCGGAGGCGAGCGCATCCAGATCGCCGGTCGGCAGGGCGTCGGCGAGCATGTCGCGAATGCGGTCGGCGAGCCGGCCTCGAAGATCCTCGATGTGCTCCAGATGTCGCTGAATGGCGGGCTGAAGCTGATACTCGGCGGCGGCGAGGACCTGCCGCAGGGCGAGCTTCGCGCCCGAGCCGGCCTCGGCGCCGTCACCGCCGGACATCGCCAGCAGGCAGTGACGCGAGAGCATCAGCGACCCCAGCGGGCCGACGGCTTCGTGATCGCGCACGCGCTCGATCGTCTGCCCGGAGGTGTCGGGAAGCTGCTGGTAGAGGTTCCAGAGCCGGCGCGCGGATTCGACGCGCTCCGGCGTCTGTTCCAGGCCCTTCAGCCCGCGTCCGCGGCATCGGGCGAGCGTCGCTTCCGGGCATTTGCACGCATCGGGGTTGACGATGAGCGCGAACAGCTCGCCCGAGCCGGACGACTGCTTCTCCGCATCATCGAAGAAGACCGGTGTGCGGGCCAGCGGAAGCTCGCCCACCTCGTCGATGATGACGTTCAGCGCCTCGCGCAGCGGCTGTTTCTGCGCCTCGGGCATGTCGGCTTTCGTCGTCACCTGCTCGAAGGCCTCGTTGAGCAGGCCGTCGGCGGTCGTGGGCGGGTTCTCGCTGACGACGATCCTGTTGATGCGCGCGGCGAGCTTGCCCGCGATGCTGCGCAGCATGTCGGCGGATCGGCCCTTCGATGAGGCGAGATCGATGCCCGCGTTGATCAGCGCCCGCGCGGAGATGACCAGCGGCGCGATCGATCCGTCCGGGCAGCTCGTCCAGAGGCGCGCGTGACCGTCGCAGCTCGGCGGATCGAAGATCGGCAGCGTCCGGCGCGATCCGCTGACATCGCGAAACGTCGCCGACAGGGGCGGGATCCCGGCGGCGGCGAGATACGGATCGGCCGTCAGCTCCTCCGTCTCCCCCCGGCGATACAGAACGCCCGTCTGATCCCAGAAGCGCGGCAGCGCATCGAGCGTGGCGTCGGTTCGCCTGAGGTGACGGACCGCGTGGGGCGTGGCGATCTCGTCCGCCGGCGCGGGGCGCGGCGTCTCTGCGGGCGTATCGAGCTGATGAACGGAACGGACGGCGGCGAGGAACGCTTCGACGCGGTGGCGGCGCTCGGTTTCCGGGAGATCGACCAGCGCCTCCTCGCGCGCGGCGCGGAGCTTCGCCTCCGGCGGGGCATCCTCACCGCGGCGCTGGAAGAAGAGCGAGACGAGCCCTCCCAGAAGCATTTCCGCGCGCTGCGGGGGCTCGATTGCGTGCGAGGCCGGCTCATCGCGCCGGACGACGAAGAGAACGATGTTCCGGCTTTGGATGTCGCGTTGCGCATCGGCCGAGAGCGACGCGAAGATCGCATCGTCCGGCCGCTCATCGACGAGCAGAACCGATCCCTCGGACGACAGGCGGCGGGTCAGGGGCGCCAGACGATGGAAGCGCGGTCCGACGACCGCCGCGATGTCGGCCTGAACGTCATCGGCCGGATCGAGAACCGCATCGGACGCGTGCGTGATGAGCTCGAGGCACGGCTCGTCGAAGCGCTGCCAGGTCAGGGCGGGGCGAGTGCGAAGATGACCGCCGGCGAGGCCGTGGATAAGCGATGCCGCATCTCCGGCGAGCGATTCGTGCTCGCGGCCGGCGAGACGATGAACCGCGATCGTGATCGCACCTTCCCTCCGGACGTCCGGAGCCGGATCGTCGCTTCGGAGTCCCAGCGTCGAGAGATCGCCGTACTCTCGGCGCAGGATGTCCAGCAGTGCCTGCCGTTTCGGATAGGCGCTTTTGGCGCGGAGGAAATCGAGACCGAGGTAGATGAGTCGTCGATCGGATTGCGTAAGTTCCCGCACCAGCGCGAGAATGTCGGCGGCGCGAAGCGGCAAGCCGCCCAGGCCGAAGGGAACGCCGACGAGGCGCGGATGGTCTCTGCCGGTATCCAGAACGCGGTCGAAGGCGGATCGGATCTCGCGCTGAAGGGGGCCCTCATCGGCCGTCGGTGCGTCCATTCGTTCGAGCACGGCGACGATCTTCGCCTTGCGCAGACGTTCGACGATGTCCGCGTCGGGGAAGGGTCGCAGGCGCCGCACGCCGAGCACGCCGACCTTCATCCCTTCCCTTCGGGCGTGATCGGCGACGGCCGCGATCGTCTCGACCGCCGATCCCTGCGCGATGAGCACGATCTCCGCGCCGTGGAGGCGATGCTCGAACAGCGCGTCGCAGCGGCGGCC
>JAXHTH010000098.1:0-2012 GCA_034211115.1 Planctomycetota bacterium
CAGGTGATGGACGGCCTGAAGGGGCGGATCGATGAACTGAACCGCCCCGGGGGTCTGCTCGATCAGGAAGCGCGCCGCCGCGGGCTGGACGGCAGGCTGTGGCTGAGGCAGGTCTACGATCAGACGGTCTACATTCACGACGCCCTCGCCCTGGTGCGCAACAACATCTTCATCGGCGGCGCGCTGGCCACCCTCGCCCTGCTCCTGTTCCTCCGCTCGCCCCGCAGCGTGAGCATCGTCGTGCTGGCGATCCCGATCTCGGTGATCGGGGCCGTGGTGGCGATGGTGGCGATGGGGCGCAGCATCAACGTCATCAGCCTCGCGGGGATGGCCTTCGCCGTCGGCATGGTGGTGGACAACGCCATCGTGGTGCTGGAGAACATCTTCCGCCACATCGAGATGGGCAAGAAGCCGTTCGAGGCGGCCTACGCGGGGGCCCGCGAGGTGTGGGGGGCGGTGCTCGCCTCCACCCTCACCACCATCGCGGTCTTCGTGCCCATCCTGCTCATCCAGGAGGAGGCGGGCCAGCTTTTCCGGGACATCGCCCTCGCGATCTGCGCCGCCGTCTTCCTCAGCCTCATCGTCTCCATCACCGTCATCCCCTGCGCCTCGGCCCGCGTGCTCCGGCGCCTGGTCGCCAAGCAGGCGAAGAAGGGCGGGGAAGCGCATCATCGCGTCGCCGACTTCATCGCGCGCATGGTCTATGTCGTCTGCGGCAGCACGCTGGCCCGGCTGGCCGTGGTCATCGTGCTGACGGCCGCGTCGATCATCGGCACGCTCTGGCTCATGCCGCCCTCGGATTACCTGCCGACGGGGAACCGGAACTTCGTGTTCGGGCTCATCATCCCGCCCCCGGGCTACAACCTCCAGCAGATGAGCGAGCTGGGCCGGCGGATCGAATCGGTGGTGCGCCCGTTCTGGGAAGCGGGCGAGCTGAAGGAGGACGATCCCGCGGCGTACGAGCGCGCCGTCCAGCAGCTTCCCTCGGTCCCCACGTTCAACTGGATGACGCAGCAGCCGGGCGAACCGGTCACCCCGCCCTCCATCCAGGATTACTTCCTCGTCTCCTTCCAGGGTCTGGTCTTCCACGGCGGGATCAGCGACGAGCCCACGCACGCGGTGGACATGATGCCGCTGTTCAACCACGCCACGCGGGGCGAGGCGCTGCCGGGCGCGATCGCCTTCTCCTTCCAGGTGCCGCTGTTCCAGTTGGGCGGCGTGACGGGTTCGGCGGTCAAGCTCCAGCTCGTGGGCAACGACCTGGATGAGATCGTCGCCGCCGGCGAGGAGGTCTTCGGCGCCATTCTCCGGGCGGGCAGGTTCGGCGTGCCTCAGCCGGAGCCGTCCAACTTCAACATCCCCGGCCCCGAGATCCAGGTCCTGCCCGACCTCGTCCGCCTCAGCGAACTGGGTTTGACCACCTACGACATCGGCATGGCCGTCCGCGCCAGCGGCGACGGCGCGATCATCGACGAGTATCACATGGCCGGCGAGGCGATCGATCTGAAGATCATCTCCACCGAGGCCGTCGACCAGCAGTCCATCAACGGCCTGCGGGACATCCCCATCGCCACCCCGCGGGGCAGCGTGGTCACCCTTGGCTCCGTCGCGGAGGTCTATCGCATCGGCAGCCCGCAGGCGATCGCCCGCGTGGGCCGGCAGCGGGCGGTGACGTTCCTCGTCACCCCGCAGGAGGGCGTATCGCTGGAGGAAGCCGTGGGCGAGTTGGAAGGCATCATCGCCGACCTGCGGGCCGACGGCACGATCCCGCCCTCGATCGAGACGCACCTGGCCGGTTCGGCGAGCAAGCTCGCCGCCGTCCGCGCCGCGCTGCTGGGCGACGGCAGCTTCGTCGGGCTCATCAGCAGCTCGCTGATCCTGGCCCTGCTCGTGGTGTACCTGCTCATGTGCGTGCTCTTCCAGAGTTTCATCAAGCCGATGGTGATCATGTTCAGCGTCCCGCTGGCCACGCTGGGCGGGTTCGCCGCCCTGTTCGCGGTGTTCATGTGGAC
>JAXHTH010000099.1:0-9458 GCA_034211115.1 Planctomycetota bacterium
AGAAACAGCTCCAACAGGTCGTTGAGGAACCAGTGGCCGCGTTCTGTGGCCGCCAAACGCTGTTCGTCCACGACCATCAGGCCCCGCAATCTTGCTTCGGCGAGCGGGGCATTGATGCGCTCCCCGTCGGAGCACGAGGTCGGGCCGGGGGCGATGCCCCCCGCCGAGCGTGTGCGCTCGATTCGCGCCGTCTGCTAGCATGTTCGGCCACGCACCGGCCATGCAGAACTCGTTGCCCGCGGACATGATCTCGAACTGGCTCGCCCGCGCCCGGCCGGACACGGCAGCGGGCGAAGACGCCCGCGCCCCTGATCGCCAGCCGGTTCACACCGTCTACGGCGGGGCGCATCTCTTCCGCGCCGAAACCGCCTCGAAGCTCGGCGCCCTGGCCCGGCGCGCCTTCGAGACCTATGCGCCGACGCCCCGCGATCTCGCCGAGATCGTCGGCCTCAAGGCAGGGACGGACCTGCCCGCGCTCGTCCATCACCGCATCACGGAGAAGCTTCAGCGCGAGCCGATCGAGGATTACCGCATCGACTTCGAGGACGGCTACGGATACCGCGATGAGGCCGAGGAAGACGAGCACGCCGTCGCCTGCGCCGATGAACTCGCCCGGGCAATGGAGGAGGACGCGCTGCCGCCGATCATCGGCTTCCGCGTCAAGTCGTTCCGGCCCCGGACGCGGGCGCGAAGCCTGCGAACGCTCGATCTTCTTCTGACGCGCCTGGCCGGACGGACCGGCGGGCGGCCGCCGGCGCATTTCCTCGTCACCCTGCCCAAGGTGGATGATGTCGAAGCGGTGGCGACGTTCAGCGAGGCGATCGCCTGCCTGGAGGAGAAATGCGGCTTCCCCGCCGACTCGATCCGGACCGAGCTCATGGTCGAGACGCCCGGCGCGATCATCGGCCCGGACGGCACGTGCCCGCTGCGTCGGCTGGTCGACGCGGCGGCCGGGCGGTGCGTCGCCGCGCATTTCGGCGCCTACGACTACACCGCGGCCCTTCAGATCACCGCATCGTGCCAGCGCCTGCATCATCCGGCCTGCGAGTTTGCCCGGCAGGTGATGCAAACCGCGCTGGCCGGGACGAACGTGCGGCTGTCGGACGGCGCGACGAACGTCCTGCCCATCGAGCCGCATCGGCCGGGCCGGGACGGCCCCCCGCTCAGGGAAGAACAACAGCGCGAGAACCGGCAGGCCGTGCACGATGCCTGGCGGCTGAGCTACGAGGACATCCGCCGATCCCTCGCCGCCGGCTTCTACCAGGGCTGGGATCTGCATCCGGGGCAGTTGCCGATCCGGTATGCGGCGGTGTATTGCCTTTTCCTCGAGGGTCTCGCCGATGCCTCCGCGCGGTTGCGACAGTTCATCGAGCAGGCCGCCCGCGCGACGCGCGTGGGCAATGTCTTCGACGATGCCGCGACGGGACAGGGCCTGCTCAACTTCTTCCGCCGTGCCCTCAACTGCGGGGCGATCACGGAACATCAGCTCGCGCCGACCGGTCTGACCGCGGGCGAGCTTCGCCGCCATTCGTTCACGTCGATCGTGGACGAGCGCGCGAAGACGCAGGCGTGAGGCGGGAGACATCGGGGTGCGACGGCGCCCCGCGGGTCAGATCCGGTCGGCGCTTTCGGTATCGGCGGGGTGAAGGCGATCGATCTCGCCGGCGCTGCACGCGTGGGTCCCCCGCTCCGTCTCCAGCAGCAGCCGGCCGCTGTCGTCGAGGCCGATCTACCGTCCCCGGATGATCTGCCCGCCCTGGTGCGTCACCTGCACCGTGCAGCCTTCGAAGGCGAGACGATCGCGAAGCCGATCGAGCATGTCCGCGGTCAGTCCCGACCGCTCGAAATCATGCATCAGCGTGAGCATTCCGCGGCTGAACAGATCGATGATCTCTTCCACGTCCGCGGGCGCGCCGAGCACCGCCCGCAGCGTGGTGGCGGGGGCGCGAAGGGCATCGACGGGCAGCTCGGCCTCGTCGAAATCGACGTTTACCCCCACGCCGACGATGAGGCACGCCGGCGGGTCCGCGCGTCGGCGCTCATCGTCGCCGCCGCCCCGCGCCGGCAGGGTCCGCTCGCAGAGCACGCCGGCCAGCTTGCGACCCGCCAGCAGGACATCGTTGGGCCATTTCACGCGGAGCTGCCCGACAAGCTCGCCGCGCCCGGCGCGCTCGAGGAGGCGCTCGATCGCGTCCACGAGGGCGAGGGCGGCGAGGAGGGGGGCGGCATCGTAGAACGATGCGGAGCGAACCATGGGCCAGGCGATGCTCATCCACGCCCCGCCCCGCGGCGACAGCCACGACCGGCCGTGTCGGCCCCGCCCCGCCGACTGCACCTCGGCGGTGACGATCAGCGGCTGATCGCCATGCTCTGCCGCGAGGCGCCGGGCCTCGTCGTTCGTGGACTGAACGGTGGCGTAGTGAAACCGTTTCATCGCCGCGGGCGGCATCCCCCGTCGGCGCCGGGCGCCGCGGAGGCGCCGCCATCCTTCGACATCGCGTGCGCCGCGCGGTGCGTCGGGCCGCGTCGGACGTCGATCACTCGATGTACGCCAGTGTTTGTCCCGTCTCCACCGCATCGCCGGGGCCGACGCAGATCTCCCTGACCGTTCCGGCCGCGGTCGCGGCGACGTTGGACTCCATCTTCATCGCTTCGAGCACGAGCAGGGTGTCGTTGAGGCCGACCGCATCGCCGGGCTTGACGGTGACCCGCGTGACGTTGCCGGCAATGAGACTCTTGACCTCCTTGACGCCGTCCGGCTGACCGACGACCGGGGCCGGCTTCGGCTCGGGCGTCGGGGCGGGCGCGGGCGGCGGCGCGGCGGCCGGCGCCGCGCTCGGCGCCGGGGCGGGCGCGGGCGCCGCGGCGGCGGGAACGACCGACGCTCCCGGCATCCCCGCGCCCGCGTCGAGGATCTCGACATCCACGTCGTACGTCACGCCCTCAACTGTGATCCGAAGTCTCATGATTCACCTGTTTCCTGTCCCTGACTCGATCCCGTCATTCTAGTGCAGATGCGGGCTGTGCGAGGCCATCAGGCTCACGCGCCCTCGCGTGACCCAGGCGTCCGGCCCGTCGCGGCGGAGCATGATCACCCGGCGTCCGCGCACGCCGCGGGCCGGCGCCATCGCCGCGGCGGTACCCGCGGCGATCACCGCCACGCGCCGCAGCCGAACGTGGCGATGGGCGACCGTGGCCGCCGCCGCCGCGATCACCGGCAGATGCCTGCGGTCGATCCCCGCGTTGGATGATGGCGTCGTTGCTCCGGTCACGTTCCGTTGGTTCCTCAGCGTGCTCTGTCCTCGTCGCCGCGCGCCCGGCGGGCGGGACGACGATTCCTACTATAGCGATTCACAGCGGCATCAGGCCGTGCTTCTTCTCCGGGCGCGCCTGGCGCTTGTTGCGCAACGTCTCCAGCGAGGTGGCCAAATAGCGCCGGGTCTCGGCGGGCTCGATGATGTCGTCCACCATCCGGTTGCCCGCGGCGACGAAGGGCGTGGAAAACGCCTCGCGATAGCGCTGGATCAGCTCGCGGCGCTTCGCGTCCTTGTCTTCGGCGGCGTCGACCTCCCGGCGGAAGACGATCTCCACCGCCCCCTCCGCGCCCATGACCGCGATCTCCGCGCTGGGCCAGCAGGCGGTGCAGTCGGCGCCGAGGTCCTTGCTGGACATCGCCACGTAGGCTCCGCCGTACGCCTTGCGGAGCACGATCGTCACCTTGGGCACCGTCGCCTCCGAATACGAATAGAGCAGCTTCGCCCCGTGGCGGATGATCCCCCCGTATTCCTGCTGCACGCCGGGCAGGAAGCCGGGCACGTCCACGAACGTCACGATCGGGATGTTGAACGCATCGCAGAACCGGATGAAGCGGGAGGCCTTGTCCGAGCAGTCGATGTCCAGCACGCCCGCCTTGTTCATCGGATTGTTGGCAACGATGCCGATCGTCGAGCCGAGGATGCGGGCGAAGCCGATAATGATGTTCTCCGCGAACTTCTCGTGTACCTCGAGGAAATCGCCATTGTCGACCACCTTGCGGATGATCTCCCGCACGTCGTAGGGCGCGCGGACGTTGTCGGGCATGATCGCGTTGAGCGACGGATCGTCCTCGATATACGGTTCGACGGGCAGCGTCGGCGGGTCCTCGAGGTTGTTGGACGGCAGGAAGGACAGCAGCTTCTTGCAGATGCGGTCGGCGTCGGCATCGTCCTCGGCGATGAAGTGGATGACGCCCGAGTGATGCATGTGCGCCTCGGGCCCGCCCAGGGCTTCGGGGGTGATGTCCTCGCCCGTCACCTGCTTGATGACCTTGGGCCCGGTGATGAACATCCGCGCCTGGCGGGTCTGGATGATGAAGTCGGTGAGGGCGGGGCTGTAGACCGCCCCGCCGGCGCAGGGGCCGCAGATGAGACTGATCTGCGGCACCACGCCCGAGAGCATGGTGTTGGTGAAGAACACGCGGCCGTAGGCGGCGAGGCTGTTGATCCCTTCCTGGATGCGCGCCCCGCCGGAGTCGTTGATGAAGATGAACGGGCTGCCCGTCTTGAGCGAGGCCTGCATCATCTCGACGATCTTGTCGGAATGGACCTCGCCCGCGGCCCCGCCGGCCACGGTCCCGTCCTGGCTGGCCACGTGCACGAGCCGGCCGTCCACCGTCCCCGCCCCGGTGACGACGCCCTCGGCCGCGAAATCCTTCTTGTCCATCCCGAACACGGTGCAGCGATGATGCGCGAAGGCGTTGCGCTCCTGGAAGCTCTCCGGGTCGATGAGCTTCGCGATCCGCTCGCGTGCGGTGAGCTTGCCCGCGGCGTGCTGTTTGGCGATGCGCTCCTCGCCCCCGCCGAGCAGGAGGGCGTCCTTCCTGCCCCGCAGTTCCTCCAGGCGCCGACGCATCAGGTCGGTCTGCTGAGTTTCATCACTCACGTCGGGCATCATCAACCTCTTCGCTCTGCTGCGTACAGGCCGGGCACATCAGGACCCGCGCGGCTCGCACAATTCCGTCAGCACGCCCCGCGAACTCTTCGGGTGGAGAAACGCGATCTGCGTGTGATGCGCGCCCGGTCGGGGTTTCTCGTCGATCAACTGCGTGCCGGCGGCTTTCAGCTCATCCAGCCGCTTCTGGATATCGCTCACGGTGTAGGCGATGTGGTGCATTGCCTCGCCGCGCTTCTCGATGAAGCGGGCGATGGGCGAATCGTCGGACGTCGGCTCCAGCAGCTCCAGGCGGACCTCGTGCCCCGGCGCGCCGACGAGAAAGAACCCCACCTTCACCTTCTGATCGGGCACCTCCTCTATGGACTCGAACCGTGCGCCGAGCGTCTCCTCATAGAAGGCGCGGTGATCGTCGATGGAGCGGACGGCGATCCCGATGTGATTGACGGCTTTCGCCTCGATCATGCTCGACCTCGTCTGGCAGCGTCCCTCATCCCGACGCGTCCGGCGGCGGCGATGAATCGGAGCAGTATAGCGAAGCGGCCGGCGAATGGCGGGAGGAGGCGAGTCGACGCCGACGGGCCAGAACACCCAGCTTATCGGGCGGTGAAGGCGTCGAGGATCCGCCGGGCCCCCGTCCCCGCGGGCAGACGCCCGGCGAGCACCTCCGCCTGGACCTCCGCCCGCACCGCCTCGGCCCCGGGATGGGCCGCGAGCAGGCGCCGAAGCTGCTCGTCGATCATCGACTGCATCCACCTCAGGGCCTGACGGCGACGGCGCCGGTCCAGCTCCCCTGCCGCGCGCAGCTCCCCGTGCCGGTCGACGATCGCCCGCCACACGTCCTCGATGCCTTCGCCGGTGAGCGCGCTGCAGGTGAGGACGGGTGGGGTCCAGTCGCCGTCGCTGGGGCGGGCGTAGTGCATCACGTTGCGATACTCACGCGCCGCCTGCTCCACGCGGGCCTTGTTGTCGCCGTCCGCCTTGTTGATGACGATCATGTCGGCCAGTTCGAGCAGGCCGCGCTTGATCCCCTGCAACTCGTCGCCCGCGCCGGGGAGCATGAGGGCGAGGAAGAAATCGGTCATCTCCGCCACGACCGTCTCGGACTGCCCCACGCCCACCGTCTCGACGAGGACGATGTCGAAGCCCGCGGCCTCGCAGAGGTGCATCGTCTCGCGCGTCCGCCGCGCCACGCCGCCCAGCACCCCCGCGCTGGGCGAGGGACGGATGAACGCGTTCGCGTGGACGGCCAGGCGCGGCATGCGCGTCTTGTCACCCAGAATGCTGCCGCCGGACACGCCGCTGGAGGGATCGACGGCAAGCACGGCGAGCCGATGACCCGCCTCGGTCAGGATCGATCCGAGTGTGTCGATGAAGGTACTCTTCCCCACGCCGGGCACGCCGGTGATGCCCACGCGGATCGAGCCCCCGGAATGGGGCATGAGGCGGGTCAGCAACTCCTCGGCGAATTCCTGGTCGGCAGGCCGGTTGGACTCGATCAGGGTGATGGCCCGGCCCATGAGCGCGCGATCCCCCGCGCGGACGCCTTTGACGTATTCATCAAGAGACACGTCGCGTCGGCGGGCGTTGTCGTTCGGATCGCGTGCGGCAGGCGGGGTCATGAAGATCTCCGCCGGCATGATACCTGCGAATCGAGCCCGCCCGGGGACGGGCGGGCTTGCCTCACCCAAAGCCCAGTCGTTCTTCGAGCGTCTTCAGCAGGTCGAGGGCGGCGGTGGGGATGACGGT
This sequence comes from Planctomycetota bacterium, assembly GCA_034211115.1. Taxonomy (GTDB): domain Bacteria; phylum Planctomycetota; class Phycisphaerae; order Phycisphaerales; family SM1A02; genus JAXHTH01. The sequence continues at coordinate 6,679 of JAXHTH010000099.1, forward strand.
GCCGGGACCGAAGATCGCCGTCGCCCCCGCCTCATACAGTGCCTCGTAATCATCGGGCGGAACGACGCCGCCCACCACGATGAGGATGTCCTCGCGGCCCAGTTTCGCCAGCTCATCGCGAAGCTGCGGCACGAGCGTGAGATGCCCCGCCGCGAGCGAGCTGACGCCGACGATGTGCGCATCGTTCTCGACCGCCTGCCGCGCGCTTTCCTCGGGGGTCTGGAAGAGCGGGCCGATGTCGACGTCGAAGCCCAGGTCGGCGAAGGCGGTGGCAATCACCTTCTGGCCTCGATCGTGTCCGTCCTGTCCCATCTTGGCCACGAGGATGCGCGGCCGGCGTCCTTCGTGCTCCTCGAAGCGCTTCACCGCCTCCCGGACCTTCGCGACCTCGTCCTTCATCGGGCCCACCTCGCTACTGTACACGCCGCGGATGGAGCGCGTGATCGGCTGATGCCGGCCGTAGACCTTCTCCAGGGCATCGCTCATCTCGCCCACCGTGGCCTTGGCGCGGGCGGCGTTGACCGAAAGCTCCAGCAGGTTGCCCTCGCCGGTCTCGGCCGCGTGTGTCAGCGCGTTGAGGGCGCTCTCGACCGCGGCAGGATCGCGCTCCGCCCGCAGCTTCTCGATCCGCGCGATCTGCTGGGCGCGCACGGCGGAATTGTCGACCTTGCGCACCTCGATCTTCGCATCCTTCACGACGCGGTACCTGTTCACGCCGACCACCGTCTGAAGGCCCGAGTCGATCCGCGCCTGCGTGCGTGCGGACGCCTCCTCGATTCGCATCTTCGGCAGGCCCTCGTCGATGGCCTTCGTCATCCCGCCCAGTTCCTCGACCTCGCGGATGTGCGTCCAGGCGCGCTCGGCGAGGTCGTGCGTGAGGCGTTCGACGTAGTAACTGCCGCCCCACGGATCGACGGTGGCGCAGGTGTCCGTCTCCTGCTGGAGAAAGAGCTGGGTGTTGCGCGCGATGCGGGCCGCGAAATCGGTCGGCAGGGCCAGCGCCTCGTCCAGGGCGTTCGTGTGCAGGCTCTGCGTGTGCCCGTGCGCGGCGGCCATCGCCTCCATGCACGTGCGGATCACGTTGTTGAACACATCCTGGGCGGTGAGGCTCCAGCCGCTGGTCTGCGTATGCGCGCGCAGCGACATGCTCTTGGGGTTCTTCGGCTCGAACGGCCGGATGAGCTGCGCCCAGATCATGCGTGCGGCGCGGAGCTTGGCGACCTCCATGAAGAAGTTCATCCCCGCGGCCCAGAAGAACGAGATGCGCGGCGCGAAGGCGTCGACATCGAGCCCCGCGTTGACGCCGGTGCGGACATACTCCAGCCCGTCGGCGAGGGTGTAGGCCATCTCCAGATCCGCCGTCGCGCCGGCTTCCTGCATGTGATACCCGCTCACCGAGATGCTGTTGAACTTCGGCATCATGCGGCTCGTGTAGGCGAAGATGTCGGCGACGATGCGCATGCTCGGTTCGGGCGGATAGATGAACGTGTTGCGGACCATGAACTCCTTGAGGATGTCGTTCTGGATCGTCCCCGCGAGCTGCTCGGGCTTCACCCCCTGCTCCTCGGCGGCGATGATGTACAGCGCCATCACGGGCAGCACCGCGCCGTTCATCGTCATCGACACGCTCATCCGGTCCAGCGGGATGCCATCGAAGAGAATGCGCATGTCGTAAATCGAGTCGATGGCCACGCCGGCCATGCCCACATCGCCGGCCACCCGCGGATGAGACGAGTCGTACCCGCGATGGGTGGCCAGATCGAAGGCGATGGACAAGCCCATCTGCCCCGCGGCGAGGTTGCGCCGATAGAACGCGTTGGAGTCCTCGGCCGTCGAGAAGCCCGCGTACTGCCGCACCGTCCACGGCCTTTGCACGTACATCGTCGCATACGGCCCGCGGAGGAACGGCGGGATGCCGGGCACGGTCTGAAGGAGCCCGATCGCCTCCAGATCGCCGGCCGCGTAGAGCGGCTGAACATCGACCAGCTCCGGCGTGCGCCAGAGCATCTCTTCCGGCGGCCGGCCCGCGGCGGCTTCCGCCTCGGTTCGCCAGCGCTCGCCGTCAATCGGCGGCGCCGGGGCGGTTCCGTTGAGGTCGACTTCGGCGAAGTTCGGGATCGCGCTCATGACAGCACCCCCTCCTCCGTCAGCAGCTCGCGCAGCGTGGCGAGCACATCGCATTTGAGGAATATGAACCGGTCCACCCCGGCGGCGCGGTAGTCCACCTCCCGCTCGCCCGGGTTGCCCGCGAGGATGACGGTCCGGGCCCCGGCCTCCTTCAGCTTCGGGGCGACCTCGACCACGACCGTCTCGTAGAGCTTGTCGGACGAGCAGATCACGGCGATGCGGGCCCCGCTGTCGGCGAAGGCCTTCACGGCGGCATCGGCATCGGCAAAACCGTTGTTGGTGAGGACCTCGAACCCGCCCGCCTGGAGGAAATTCTTCGACCACGTCGCCCGGGCCGTGTGATGGGCGAGCGGGCCCATGTTGGCGAGGAAGGCACGCGGTCGGCGGCCGTGCTTGGCCAGGTGAGCATCGCTCGCGTCCCGCAGCGCCTCGAAGGGTGCCGCATACGGTCGAGGCGGCAGCGGATCGATGGTGATCGGGCTGGTTTCGCCGTATATTGCCGAAGACAGCTCGTCAAGGGTGGCCCCGGCGAGGGCCGCCTCGACCGCCGGCTCGATCCCGGGCGCGGCCTCGAGACTCTCCAGCGCCTCCGCGGCGGCCGGGTCCGAACTCGATCTCGGCTCCCGTCGCGCGCCCCCTTCCGAGGGTGGCGG
>JAXHTH010000100.1:0-5178 GCA_034211115.1 Planctomycetota bacterium
GTGGGCGAGTCCCTGACGCCGGGACTCGGCCTCGCCGGCGCCGGCGACTTCTTCGATGAGTTCGAGGACGATGAGCCGGATCAGGACGACGATCCGGTCATCGGCCGCATCGGGCCGGACGGGCCGGAGGAGCGTTGACGAACGCCGAGGGGATGCGGCGCAGCTCGCGCCGACGCGCAAGTCGCGCGCGGCGGATCGCATGCGCCGTCATTCCGGATCAGGCGTGCGCCTCCAGCAACCGCGCCGCTTCCTGCACGTCCTTGTCGCCCCGGCCGGAGAGATTGATCAGCAGCGTCTGGTCGGTTGACATCTCCCCGGCGAGGCGGATGGCGTCGGCGACGGCGTGCGCCGTCTCCAGGGCCGGGATGATCCCCTCCATCTCCGCCAGCCGGCAGAAGGCATCCAGCGCCTGCTCGTCCGTCACGCTCGTGTACTCCACGCGACCGGCGTCCTTCCAGAAGGAGTGCTCCGGCCCCACGCCCGGGTAGTCCAGGCCCGCCGAGCAGGAATGCACCGGCGCCGTCTGCCCGAACTCGTCCTGGAGGACGTAGCTGAGCGACCCGTGCAGCACGCCGGGCGAGCCGAATCGGAGCGGGGCCGCGTGCGCGCCGAGCTTCGTCGAGTGCCCGCCCGCCTCGGTGCCGACCATCCGCACGCGATCATCGTCGATGAACGGATAGAAGATGCCCGCGGCGTTCGACCCGCCCCCCACGCAGGCGACGATGCAGTCGGGGGGCCCGCCGATCGCATCGTGACATTGCTTGAGACACTCGCGGCCGATCACCGCCTGGAAGTCGCGCACGATCATCGGGAACGGATGCGGCCCGACCACGGAGCCGAGGATGTAATGCGTGTGCTCGACGGACCCCATCCAGTCGCGCATGGCCTCGTTCGTCGCGTCCTTGAGGGTGCGCGAACCGGTCTCGACGACGTTGACCTGCGCGCCCATGAGCTTCATGCGAAAGACGTTGAGGCTCTGCCGGCGCACGTCCTCGGCGCCCATGTAGACCTCGCAGGCGAGGCCGAAGTGCGCGCAGGCGGTGGCGGTCGCGACGCCGTGCTGGCCCGCCCCGGTCTCGGCGATGACCCGCTTCTTGCCCATGCGGACGGTGAGCAGGGCCTGGCCGATGGTGTTGTTGATCTTGTGGGCGCCGGTGTGGGCCAGATCCTCGCGCTTGAGGTAGATCCGCGCTCCCCGTCCGGGGGCGGCCGAGGCGCGGACGTGCTCGGTGAGCCGGCCGGCGTAAGTGAGCGGGGTGGGCCGGCCGGCGTAGCGCGCCAGCATCATCTCCAGCTCCGCGAGGAACCGCTCATCGCGCCGAGCCTGCTCGTACGCCTCGGAGAGCCGGTCCAGCGCCGCGATGAGCGTCTCCGGAACGTAGCGTCCCCCGAAGGGACCGAAGCGGCCCAGCACGTCCGGCGCCTGCGTGAGATCTGTCATGGGCAAAGGATAGAAGCGCCCTTTGCGGCGAGCGAATTCCTCCGTGGCCGCTCCTCGAGGCATGGCGGCGGGAGGCGCCCTCCCCCGCGCGGCCGCCTCGACTGATGAGAGGATCTCCCCGGCCGCTTTCCGGGACCGCAGCGCATCTGCGAAGCGGATCACGTCAGCGCGGGCGAATGGACCCGACTCGTCGGTGTAATGCCTCAGCAGGCTGCGGAAGGGGTGAATCCATATGAACCGATATGTCCGCGCGGAAGACCACGGCGGGCTTGACGAATGACCGATCGCAGGATTCCAATCGAAGAATATGACCGATATTTCGTTCAAAGCAGTCAAATCGTGAATACCGGACCGGGTGTCGCTGTTCTCCCCTCCAATGCGTGGCACCGGAGAAGGTCCCCAGACCAATTGAAAACAGTGACTGAGTCGGCCGACGCGGCTGCCCATCCGCCTCGCATCGCTGCCCGCCCGGCCACCCAACCAGGAACGAAAGGACTTTGAGAGCAATGAACACGACCCCTCGAATCATGATCGCAAGCGGCCTGATGCTGTCGCTGTCCACCGCCGCGTGGGCCTCCAACGCGGACGTTCGCGTGATCCACGCGTCCCCGGATGCACCCGCGGTGGACGTTCTGGTGAATGACGGCATCGCGTTCGAGAACATCGCGTTTACCGGCGTCACCGGATACGCCTCGCTTCCCGCCGACACGTACAACGTCAAGGTCGTTCCGACGGGCGAGACGGAGCCCGTCGTGATCGAGGCCGATCTGGCCCTGGAGTCGAGCACGACCTACTCGGTCCTCGCCGTCAACACCCTCGCCAACATCGAGCCGCTCGTGCTCATCGATGACAACACGCTGTCGCCGGACAACGCCCGTGTGCGGTTCGTTCACGCGTCGCCTAACGCGCCGGCGGTGGACATCGCGGTTGCCGACGGCGGCCCCGTGCTTTTCGCGAACATCGAGTTCAAGGGCGTGGGCGACTACATCGAGGTGCCCGCGGGTACCTACGACCTCGAGGCCCGCCTCGCCGGCACTGAGACCGTTGTGCTGGACATCCCCGGCGTGGCGCTGACCGAGAACCGCGTGTACACCGCGTACGCGATGGGCTTCGCGTTCCCGAGGAAGGCGAAGGGCGCCGAGCCTCTTCAGGCCGTCCTCAGCGTCGACAATGAAGCCAAATCCAACGTCCGCGTCGTCCACGCCTCTCCGGACGCGCCCAACGTCGATGTGCTCGTGAACGACGGCGTCGCGTTCGCCGATCTTCCCTTCACCGGCGTGACCGACTACGCCTCCCTCGGGTTCGGCACCTACAACGTCAAGGTCGTCCCCGCGGGCGAGACCGAGCCGGTCGTGATCGAGGCCGACCTCGGGCTGTTGGCCAACACCGACTACACGGTCCTCGCCGTCAACACGCTCGCGAACATCGAGCCGCTGGTCCTGGTGGATGACAACGCGACCTCGATGGACAACGCCCGGCTCCGCTTCGTGCACGCGTCCCCGAACGCCCCGGCCGTTGACATCGCGCTCGCCGACGGCGGCGCGGTGCTGTTCGGCAACATCGAGTTCAAGGGCGTGGGCGACTACATCGAGGTTCCCGGCGGCACCTACGACCTTGAGGCCCGCCTCGCCGGCACCGAGACCGTCGTCCTGGACATCCCCGGCGTCATGGTCGAGAACGAGCGTGTCTACACCGCCTACGCGATGGGCCTCGTCAACGGCGAGCCGGCCCTCCAGGCGGTCCTGAGCCTCGACTTCGTCGGCTGCAGCGCCGACATCAACGGCGACGGCGCCGTCGAGACGCACGACCTGCTCCTGCTCCTCGGCGCCTGGGGCAGCGACGACAGCACCGCCGACCTGGACGGTGACGGAAACGTCGGCACCGCCGACCTCCTGCTCCTGCTCGGCAAGTGGGGTGAGTGCCCCACCGAGTAAGCCGAAACGAGCTGTTACTCCGTGTGCCCGGAGGGCTCAGATCACCGACACCAACGCTGATCTCAGTCACCTCCGCATACCACCATCACCGCAGCCCCGGTCACGATGACCGGGGTTGTGGGTTTTGAGTCAAAGCGCAGCGATGAGCGATGAGGGGTGCCGCGGCGCGACGCGACGCGGATTGCACGCGTGTTGTGTGAGAGAAGACAAGAACTCCGGAGCCAACGCGCCTGGCGATCGCGCGGTGCGTGAAGGGCACGGATCATGCGAAAGCACCTGACCGGTGGCACCGGCGCCTGGTCCCGGGGATTGTCTTTTCAGGTGCCTTCCTCAACCGGCGCCGGCTCGGGCGCGCGCGAGGCGAGGGAGATGACGACGAGAACGATCAGCGAGACGGGCACGGCGACCAGCGCGGCCAGGCCGACCACGCCCGATTCGAGATCCGCCGGGGCCAGCTCGTGAAGCGGATTGAATGAGGGTTTGACCGACAGGAGCACCGCGGTCGCTCCGCCGAAGATCATGCTCCAGAACGCCGCGCCGGCCGTCGCGCGCTTCCAGAGCAGGGCCGCGACGGTGGGGACGATGAGGCCCGAGGCCATGAACCCGTAGGCGAGGAAGATCGCCTCCAGCACCGTCGGCACCCACAGCGCGATCGCCAGCGAGGCGACGCCGATGACGATCGTGAACAGCCGGCTCAGCCGAAGATAACCCGACTCGCTCGTGGACGGGTTGATGTACTTGCGGTAGATGTCATGCATCACGTTGCCCACGGAGGCGAGCAGGCAACTGTCGGCGGTGGACATGATGGCCGAGAAATACGCCGCGATCACCAGGCCCGTCAGGCCGATGGGCAGGACTTCCTTGAGCAACCGCGGCAGGCCCGTCTCGGGATCGATCCCCTCGCCGGCGAAGGCGACACGGGCGAGGACGCCCAGGGCGGCCCCGAGGAAGGCGAGGACGGGGAATTCCAGCAGCCCGGCGAGGAACCAGGCGCGCTTCGCCGTCTTCACGTCCCGCGTCGCGTAGATCCGCTGATACAGCGTCATCGCGATGAACCAGATGGGCAGAATCGTCCCCGCCCAGACGGCGATCTGCCAGCCGTTCACGTTGACCAGCGACAGATGCCCGGCGGGGAGCGTCTCCTGGATCTGCGACCAGCCGCCCACGCCGAAGTACGCGGCGGGGAGCGCGAAGAGCAGCCCCGCGAAGAGGATGATCCACTGCACGGTGTCCGTGTAGACCACCGCCTGCAATCCGCCCAGCGCGGTGTAGACGATCACCACCGCGCCCATGATGACCGCGGCCGTGGTCTGATCGACGTCGAACGCCCCGGCCGAAAGCTTCGCCCCGCCGAGGATCTGGGCGCCGACGAACGCGCCGTAGCCGACGGCGGAAAGCACCGCGGCGACGAAACGCGTTCGCGCATCGAAGCGATGTTCGAGGAAGTCCGGATAGCTCGACCAGCCGAAGCGCTCCCCCAGCGCCTTGACCTTGGGGATCATGATGACGGCGGTGATCCAGGCGCCGAGCAGGCCCATGAAGAGCATCCAGCCGGCGGAGAGGCCCATCACGAAGCCGAGGCCCCCCAGCCCGATGGAAAACCCGCCGCCCACGTCGGTGGCGACGACGGAGAGCCCGATGTGGCTGCCCGTCATGCGGCGATCGCCGACGAAATACTCGTCGGCGTGCGTCTGCCGGCGAAAGAAGTATGCACCGAGCCCGAGCACGCCGAGCATGTACGCCGCGAGGATCACGTAGTCCGTCAGATGCATGGTGGCTTCTCTTCGCAGGTATTCGCCCTGC
>JAXHTH010000101.1:0-5418 GCA_034211115.1 Planctomycetota bacterium
GCGCCTCGCCCGGCGCCTTCTTCTCGGCCTTTTTCATCGCCTTCTTGCGGGCGGTCTTCTTGCGGGCCTTGGCCCGGGCGGCCTCGAGATCGACGGGGGCCGCGGTCTCCACCGCGGTGGCGACCGACCCCCCGCCCCCACCGAACCACTCGCGAATCGTCGCGGCCAGACCGATGTTGACGGCCGACATGTGATTCGTGATGCCGGGGATATCCTCCGCCTGGCACTTGGAGATGATGTCCCTGCTGGACACGCCAAGCTCCCTGGCCAGTTGGAAGACGCGGGTTGTCGGTGCCTTTTTCGCCACAATCGTCTCCAGGGATCTGCCGCCCGTCAGGCCGAGGCCGGATCGCTCTCGGCGTTCGCTGACGCGCTTCGCTGATTCTCCTCGCTCTCATCCGCCTCGTCGGTCTTCTCCGGTTGCACGGTTTCGCCGGTTTCGGTGTCGGCGGCCTCGGACTGGAAGTCGCCGAGGATGGCGGCGGCGGCGGCCTCCGCATCGGCATCGGTGTGCACCGCCTCCCCCTCGGGCGGCTGGTCGGCGGACGCGAGGAGGGCGGCGCCGGCGGCCTCTTCCTCGGCCCGCCGCCGCTCGGCCTCTTCCTTCTCACGCTGCTGCTGCTCGGCCACGATCTTCGCCTGCTCGCCGCAGACTTCGATCACCTGCTCGGCGAGTTCCTCGGACATGCTCAGCTCCTCGACGAGGACGGCGGTGCCCACCTCCTCCACGTCGAAGACGCTGATCATCCCCAGCGCGCCCATCCGATCGAGCATCTCGTCGGTGATCCCCTCCAGCGGGCGGATGGTCTTCTCCAGCGTCTCGAGGCTGGTGGCGAACTCGGCGGGGGTGAGGATGTCCAGGTCCCAGCCGGTGAGGCGGGCGGCGAGGCGGACGTTCTGACCCCGCCGGCCGATGGCCAGCGAGAGCTGGTCCTCGCGCACGATGACCGTGCCCCGTCCCAGCTCGAAGCAGAGGCTGACCTCCTCGACCTCCGCGGGCTTCAGCGCGTTGGCGATGAGGATCTGGCTCGATTCGTTCCACCGGACGATGTCGATCTTCTCCCCGCCCAGCTCGTCGACGATGTTGCGGATGCGGCTGCCCCGCACGCCGACGCAGGCGCCGACGGCGTCGACCTTCGAGTCGATGGAGGAGACGGCGATCTTGGTCCGAAAGCCCGCCTCCCGGGCCATCGCCTTGATCTCGATCACCCGCTCGGCCACCTCGGGCACCTCCGCCTCGAAGAGCTTGCGGATGAAATCCGGATGGCTGCGGGAGAGGACGATCTTGACCTGGCTGCCGGCCTCGCGCACATCGAGGATGAGGCATCGGACGCGATCGCCGGGGTGGAACTGCTCGCCGGGGATCTGCTCGCTGCGGGGCATGAAGCCCTCGGCGCGATCGACCTGGACGACCAGCGCCCCGCCCTCGTAACGATGGGCGGTTCCGGTGACGATGTCGCCCTGCCGCTTGGAGAACTCGTCCAGCAGGCTGCTCCGCTCGTCCTCGCGGAAGCGCTGGATCATCACCTGCTTGGCGGTCTGGGCGGGAATGCGCCCCAACTGCTCGAGGGGGATGACCTGCCTCACCGGCTCGCCCCCCTCGACCTCCGGCTCCACGTTGCGCCAGATCGTCACCTCGCCGCTGACGGGGTCCATGCGGCAGCCGAACTCGTCGGCGTCCAGCGAATTGAAGTGCTTCCGCGCCGCCGAGACCATCGCCTGCTCGAGATCCCGGATGAGCAGTTCCCGGTCGATGTTCCGGTCGCGGGCGATGGAGTCGAGGATGCGGAGTGTTTCGGTGTTCATTGCAGTGTCCGTATTGTCAGATTGTCGTGTTGTTGTGCTGTTGGATTGTCGTGTTGTTCTGTTGTCAGAGTATGTCGAGTGAGGGTCGTCAAAACGCAAAGTCACGAGCAGGTCTGTTCAGACCGCCCGTGACCCACGGTCGCCGGGGGAATGCGCTCCCGCACCGGCCGTCGACCTGTCCTCCCTGCTCAGGTCACGGTCGGGGCCTTTCCGACTTGCCTCCGCGCCGGCGACCGGGGGGTCGACTGACGCGGCGGCTGAGAACCGCGGGCCATGCCAAGGCCGCGCACGTGTTGCGCGGACTCAGGCTTCATGGCGGTCAACGGGCTGAAGAGCAACTAGACGCACGGGGCGCTCCATTTCTCATATAGAGATCGGCCAGTCCGAGACCGAGAATCAATAAGGTTATCAGCTTCGATGGGGCAATGTCAACACGCCGCAGCCCGATCGACGGGCCTGCGGCGGCCGGGAAGGCCCCTCTCCCCCTCAGGTCCGGTCCGCGCCCCGGATCGGCCGGACGATCCGCAGGGCTCGGTTGTTCTTGTACTGCCCGAGATGGGCGAGGAACTTGGGGTGGCCGTCGGCGGTGAGGATCATCGGCTCCCCGGCCGGCTTCTCGGTGGTGATGATGTCCCCCACCTCCAGCCCCTGGAGCTCCGAGAGCGTGATCGTCGTCTCCGCGAGCACCCCGGCCAGCTCCAGGCCCGCCTTGGACAGCCGGTCGGCGATGAGCGCCCCCCAGCGACTGTCGGCATGCAGACGGCCGGCGAGGAACCAGCTCTGGGCGCTGAGGTCGTCGATCATCGGCTCGATGACGTTGAACGGGATGCACAGGCTCATCGTCCCGGCGCGATTGGCCAGCTTGATCTCGAACCCGATGACCACCACCACCTCGTTGGGCGGGACGATCTGCATGATCTGCGGGTTCGACTCCATCTCCCCCAGCGTGAACTCGATCTTGCGCACCCCCTCCCACGCCTCCGACAGGGCCGTCATCCCCCGCTCGAGAATCGTCTGGATCAGCCGCGTCTCGATGAGCGTCATCGGCCGCTGGGGAATGAACAGATCCTGGTTGGACCCCCCGAGCAGGCGATCGATGATGGGGTAGATGATGAGCGGGGAAACCTCCAGACACAACTGCCCGTCAAGCTGATCGGCGTTGACGAGATTGAAGCTCGTCGGGTTCGGAAGCCCGGAGATGAACTCCGAATAGGTCATCTGCTCGGCGTGGGCCACGCGGACCTCGACGATCGTCCGCAGGAAGCCGGACATCGACGCCCCGAAGTTCCGGGCGAAGGTGTCGTGCAGCGTCTGAAGGGCCCGCATCTGGTCCTTGCTGATCCGCTCGGGGCGCTTGAAGTCGTACTCCTTGATCTCGACGGACTCGAGATCGCGCCGGCCGCGGGAGAAGATCTGGGCCTCGGCCGACGTCTCCTCGAGGTCGCCGGTGTCGACGGCGCTGAGCAGGGCGTCGATGTCGGATTGATCGAGGACGTCAGCCATCGGGTCCGCTCGGATCTCCCGCCGCGGCGCGCGGGTCGCGCGGCGATACGTCGGCCTCCGGCGGGAACACACCGGGCCGGCCAGAGGGTTTATCGGAGGAACCGACATGGCCGCTTGAGGGCCGGGCCGCAGCCGACCTCCCCGATCGCACCCCCGCCCCCTTCCGGGGGCCGGGGAGGCCAAATCGCCCGCCGATCCGGTCGTCGGGGTCCGTCTTCGGGCGTATATTGCCCTTCCCTGGCGGTCGGCCCGAAGCCGGCCGCATGCTCTATGGGCAGCAACCGGGCCGGCGGTTCCTCGCCGCCCCGACAGGCCGTCCTGGATCGCGCCCCGCCGCGGGCGCCTGCAAACCGGAGACCATCATGCGCGACCTCGCATCGAAGGGGCGAAGAAGCGTGCCCGGCCTCGTGCTCGCGGCCCTCGCCACCGCCACGGCGGCGGGGCAGATGAACGTCGACCTCCAGGCCGAGTGGGCCTTCCAGGTCGATGCCGCTCATCCGGGCGCTGACGTCCGCGCCGCCCTCCGCGTCAGCCTCGCGGAAGGCTGGCACGTCAACTCCGACCGGCCGCTGGAGGAGTTTCTCATCCCGACCGAGCTCACCGTCGCGCCACCGGAGGGCGTCACCGTCGATCGCATCGTCTATCCCGAAGCGCTCATGCTGGAATCGGAGATGTCCGCCGAGCCGATGGCCGTCTTCGAGAGCGAGTTCGTGATCGGCATCGTGCTCGAGGTCGGCGAAGATGTCGCGCCCGGGTCCTATGCCGTCACGGCCACCCTGAGCTACCAGGCCTGCAACGATCGCTTTTGCCTCCAGCCGGAATCGCGGGAAACACAGTCAACGCTGAACGTCGTCGAGCCCGATGCGCCGATCACCCCCGTCGAGAACTGGATCGGCGCCGGGATCGATTTCGCGCGCGAATCCGAGCCGGATGAGGCCGCGCCGGCCGAGGCCGAACCCGCCGAGGTCGCGTTCGAAGAAGACTGTGATGTCATGGCCGAGATCAACGACGACTTCACCGTCGCGGCCACCACGGGCGGCTTCATGGGCGTGGACGAGTTCCTCCAGTTCGTGGAGGCGGCGGAGACGGGAACGCAGCAGAAGGGCATGTTCGAGGGCAAGGGGATCTTCGCCATCATCGCGCTGATCATCGTGGGCGGCGTCCTCCTCAACCTCACCCCCTGCGTCCTGCCCCTCATCCCCATCAATCTCGCCATCATCGGCGCAGGGGCGGGCACCGGCTCGCGCCTCCGCGGCTTCGCGCTGGGCGGCACCTACGGCCTGGCGATGGCCCTCGTCTACGGCGTGCTCGGGCTCGTCGTGGCGCTGGGGCTGGGGACGTTCGGCGAGATCAACAGCACGATCTGGTTCAACGTCGCCGTGGCCATCCTCTTCGTCCTCCTCGCCCTGGCGATGTTCGACATCATCCACATCGACTTCTCGAAGCACCAGAGCAAGCTGAACGTGACGGGGGCGGCGAAGACGGGGACCTTCGCCCTCGCGTTCTTCATGGGCGCGGTCACCGCCATCCTCGCCGGCGCGTGCGTGGCCCCGGTGGTGATCCAGGTGATGGTCTACGCCGGCGATCAGTACGCGAAGGGCCTGACGATCGCCCTCTTCCTTCCGTTCCTGCTCGGGGTGGGCCTCGCCCTGCCCTGGCCCATCCTCGGGGCGGGCATCTCCATCATGCCCAGGCCCGGCATGTGGATGGTGCGCGTCAAGCAGGCCCTCGGCGTGTTCATCCTCGTCTTCGCCGGCTACTACGGCTACGAGGCGTGGAAGATCTACCGCGGCGGCGCGCACGAGGTCCAGGAAGGCTGGACGGCCTCGATCTGCGAGGGCCTCGCCATCGCCAAGGCGCAGGACAAGCCCGTCTTCATCGACATGTGGGCCACCTGGTGCAAGAACTGCCTCGTCATGGACGAGACCACCTTCAAGGATGAAAAGGTCGTCGAAGCACTCGAGAACTACGTCAAGGTCAAGTACCAGGCGGAGAAGGTCGACGTCTCACCCGCCCGGGACATGATCGAGCTCTTCAACGGCGCCGGCCTGCCCACCTATGCCATCCTCCATCCCAAGCCCGACGCCGCCGAATAAGCCACCGCGCCCG
>JAXHTH010000102.1:0-7309 GCA_034211115.1 Planctomycetota bacterium
CCGATCAGCGGCGACGACGACTCACGAGGCCGGCGAGACCGAGCAGCGCCAGAGCGCCAGGCGCGGGCACACCCTCGATGAGGATGGACGCGTCATACTCGTCCTGCCAGTAGCCCAGCGCGTAGGCGTACATCCAGTCGGTGCCGTAGCCGAACCCACCGCCGGGATTGCGGAACGCGGTGTTGTCACCGGTGATGGGGGCGGGCAGGTGGAACTCCTGGCCGAACGAAGCCAGATCCGCGATCGCGGTCAGGCCGACCCAGTAGTTGCCGGCCGGCAGATCGATGTTCAGACCGCTGGCGGTCATCTGCAGCTCGCTGCCGAGGTCGGTGACGGTGACGTCGACGACGGCGCCGGCGGTGGGGTCATCACCCGCGACGGGCAGGGTGCCCGGGACCCAGTCAAAGATGTTCAGACGGGCCTGGGTGACGCCGGTCCACAGACCGCCGTTCTGGTCCGTCAAGAACGTGCTCACCGACTGGATCGTCCAGTCCGTGGACACGACGTCCGTGACCATGTAGCTGGCGTAAGTGGGATAGTCGCCGAACTCCTGGTTGACGAGTCCCACGCCATCCGGGTCGTAGTTGCTCTGATCCCAGAGCACATCTGCTGACGCGGCGGCGGCGAAACCGACGACCGCGGCCAGCCCAAGCGTGACTTGTGCCTTCATGTTCATTCCTCCTAGTACTAAGAAGACAGAAAGAGACTCCGTTGAGGAGACATACAGGACAGATTCAGGGGGCCGCGCCTCGGCGCAGCATGACCGCCGCGCCGGCGGCGCGGGCATGCACTTCTGATCGATGGTCTTCGCGATCCCACATCACGAGAGCGACCCTGTCATCGCCTTCCGCAGGCGCGGACGCTCTCTCTCTTCCATCAGCCCACCACCCGAGACCTATTCAGGATGCGCGAGAAGTCGATCCGTGTCAAGGCCCGAATGGCGGGAAAGGGGCCGCAAACGCCTGAAAGAAGGGCGTTCCCGCGGAAGCAACGGCCTCGTGGTGAAGATGGTCAAGATGGGGCGGGGATGTCCATCCAAAAATCCAGATGCGTTGGACGCGGGCGCACCATCCGGACCCGCCCATCCCGCCGGCACACTCAGATCCGTGCGTCCTTCTCGCGCAACAACTGATCATCGAGATCGATGGGACCCTCGCCGCGGGTGCGGCAGATCACACGCTGAAAGAACATGTTGTTGGGAATCTGGAGCAGGCGGTCATCTTCCGTGCGGAGCGTGGTGAACAGCAGGCTGAAGTTGACCACCTTGCCCTTGAGGTTATCGGGGGGAAACTCCAGCGTATCGCCGATCTCGAAGGGGCGGACGATCAGGATGATCAGCGAGCAGAGGGCGTTGCTCATTACGCTCCAGACGGCGACGAAGCCGATGGCGATCATCGCGAGCACGGCGGTGATCGCCGCCCACGCGTTCTCCAGCAGTCCGAAGGCCTGGAGGGCGAGCACGACGGCCAGCACCAGCGCGCCCCACCGCAGAACGCGGCGGATGAACGACGCCGCCACGGGCGAGACCTTCCGCTGCCCGTCCAGCAGCATCAGGGCGCGCGAGGCGAGGAAATAGGCGATCCACACCAGCAGCACCATCACGATCGCGCGGGGCAGCCCCACGATGATCGGGTCCAGCCGGCTCATCACCTCGTTGATGAATTGCTGCATGATCGGCTCCTTCTGAAGGTCGGCTCGGCGAGATCACCCGCCTCCCGCGGGCGGGCCGGGATGGGGTCCGGATCGGGCCGGCGGACGGATCAGGCCAGCGCCATCGCGGCACTGCTCACCAGCGCCATGCCGCGTTCGTCGTACGCCTGGCGGTAGTCGATCAGCTCGACGCGGCGGGGGCGGGCGAGCATGAGCAGGGCGGCCATGTTCCCGATGCTGCACCAGCGCGTCGGGTTCTTGTTCCACGCCATCGCGGCCAGGAACTCCTCCGGGTCGCCCGCGACGAACTTGCTCATCATCTCGCGATCGTGCCGTTCCACGTCCAGGCGACGCTGATCGTCGACGGCCCGCGGCTCGCCGAACTGCGGGCCCACGTGGCTCAGGTCGCTGGACGCCACGAGCAGCGTCTCTCCCCCGAGTTCCCCAAGTGTCTCCGACAGCGCGTCGACGAACGGCTCCAGCGGCGTGCGCTGTCCGTCCTCGGCGATCATCGGCACCAGCGGATCGGGAATCAGCGCCGCCACGATCGGAACGTTGCCGAAGCAGTATTGAATCCAGGGCAGTTGCAGCTCGATGGAATGCTCGGAGAGATGATCGAGCTGGTCGGCGATGAGGGGCCGGCCCAGCCGCTCGACGAGGCGATCGGTGACGGCCTTGTCGGCCCGGCATCGGCCGAGGGGGGTGTCGAAGCCCAGCTCGCTGAGCACCACGCCGTCCCCGAGGCCGTTGTGATTCGTCCCCAGCACGACGACCCGTTCCGGCGCGGTCCGTTCGCGAAGGCCGTAATACGCCGCGGCGTAGTTGGGCCACCCGCGTTCGTAATCAAGATGCGGGGCGACGAGCCCGATCACCGGCCCGTCGATCTCCGGATCTTCCGTCTCCTGGAAGTACTCCTCGAGGGCGTTGCGGCAGATCGATTCGTCCTCCCCGAGCATGTTCGAGCTGCGGACGGGGAACGCGCCCTCCTGCTGGAGCTCCTCCCAGCGCTGCGACTCCATCTGCTCGAACCGCGGCCCCCAGAGCAGTCCGAGCTGGTCGAGGTTCTTCACCAGTTCGGTGAGCTGGCGAAGATCGCCGCCCGTGCGATCGGAGAGCTCCTCGAGCGTGAGCCGGCCCTGGAGGTGCTGGAGGATCCCCATGACCTGCACGGGCACGACCATCGTCTGCGGGACGAGCATGGCCGGGTCGCGGAGGGCGACGAGCTGTTTGCCGTCCTTCATCACCGGCACGGGCTGAATCGGCCGCAGGTGAGGCCGTTCGATGTGGCTGGGCAGGGGATCAGTGGGCATGGGAGATGGCTGGTCGTCACATGGGCGTTAAGCTGGGCGTGTCGGGTCTTTCCGGCTGACCCATCGAGGATACGCCACTCGTGGCGTCGGCGACAGCACGACCGCGATTTTGAGCCTCCGGCTCGCCCGATCCATGGCGGAAGGCGGCGGGGGGAGACGCGGCGACCCGAACAGCACCCGGCCGACCCCGCGTCCTCCGCCGAGGACGGCGCGACAAAAAGAGCCGACGCCGCGCCGTTCGCAGCAATACGCGCCGCGCGGGGGGCGTTAGAGAATTCACGGCGAATTCCTTCGCAGGGTCCCTGTCGCAGGGATATTATGCCGAGTTTTCTACTTTCCGGGTGCGTCGGGCTGTATCGGGGCCGTGCAGGAGCCGATCGGCTCGGCGGCGGGTTTCAATTGCGGACTGACGCGTTGCTTACAGGTTGTCCACTGGTGGGAGATACCATCGTGAGGAGTCTCAGACGAACCGTGCCCGCGGCGCTTTGCGCGGCGGCGATCATTGTATTGTGCGGCTGCAGTCAATCGGATGACGGAGGCGAGCCGGCCTCCCAGCCGGAATCGAACAACACCCTCGCCCCGGCCGGCGCCGAAGCGCCCGTGGTCCGGCTGGCGAGCTGGTCCCGGCCCGCCCCGGCGCCGGCGGACGACGAGCAGGACGAGCAGAAGAAGCAGCAGCAGGAGGACGAAGGCGGGCAGGCCCAGACGGGACAGCAGAAGTCCCGCAGTTCCTCCCTCTCCGGCTCCAGCGCGCTGCAGCGGAATCGCCCCACGCCGCCCGTCGAGGAATCCGGCGAGGCGATGATCGTCTGCGAGCCGGAGGTGCTCGACCTGGGCGAGATCCCCACCAACGAAGCCGGCAACGGCAAGGTCACCCTCGTCAACATCGGCGACGAGCCGCGCAAGATCATCCAGTGCAAGAAGAGTTGCGGATGCACCACCCTCGACTGCCCGGAGGGCAAGGTGCTTCAGCCCGGCGAGTCGGTCGACATCAACATCCGCCTCACCGCCGGCACCCGCGCGCGCAATCTGAGCAAATCCGTGCGGTTCATGGTCGAGAAGCAGCCGCCCATCCTGCTGAAGGTGGTGGCCGAAGCGCTCAGTCTTGTGAAGGTCGAGCCGTACATCCTTGATCGCGAAAAGCACCCGGACGGGCGGATCGTGCTCACCTCCACGGACGGCGAGCCGTTCACGGTTCGCACGGTGTTTCCCGCCGCGTTCGGCGACGAGCTGCCCTCCGAGCCGAAGACCGAGCACGAGCTGTTCCTCGACTGGGAGAAGTGGGAGGAGCTGAAGCAGCAGCGGCGGCTGCTGTTCACGCTCGATCACCCCCGGTGCCGTCGGGTGTATGCGCGGATCGACCGCGGCTCGATCAAGCTGCCGCCTCCGCCTCCGCCGGGAAACGAGACGCGCCGGCGATCGGGCCCGAGCTTCAAGGCCATGCTTCAGCGCGGCGATGCCGAGGGGATCGCCAAGGGGATCGAGGAGGGCAAGATCAAGGTGGACGCCCTTGATCGCCGCAATCGAACACCCCTCGCCCGCGCCGCGAAGGCCGGCGAGGTCGAGATCATGCAGGTGCTGCTCGATGCCTCCGCGGATCTCGGGGCGATCGACAACATGGGGCGCAAGCCGCTGTCCTACGCCGCCCAGAGCAAGAACGTCGAGGCGCTGAAGCTGCTCCTCGACGCCGGGGCGGACCTCGGCGCCCGCGACAACCTCGGCAACACCGCCCTCTCCTGGGCGGCCGGGTTCGGGGACGCGGCGACCGTCAAAGCGCTGATCGAGGCCGGCGCCGACATCGAGGTCGTCACCTCCGTCACCGGGTTCACCCCCATCGTCTGGGCATCGCTGACCGGCGAGGCCGAGTCGATCCGCGAGCTCATCAAGGCCGGCGCCGAGATCGAGGCCGCCGACGCCATCCAGGGCGCCACCCCCCTCATGCACGCCGTTCGCACCGGCGGGCCCGAAAGCGTCAAGGTGCTCATCGAGGCAGGCGCCGATCTCGAAGCCAGAGACTATCAGCGCAACACCCCGCTGCTGCTCGCCGCGGAGAGCGCCGCCGGCACTCTTGAGGAGAGAATCGAGACCATCAGGCTGCTCCTCGACGCCGGCGCCGATGTCACCGCCACCGATCGCGCCGGCCGCAACGCGCTGGATGCCGCGATGAACCGCACCGATGCCCACGCGGTGGAGGTCGCGGAACTGCTGAAGGGCGTCATTGTCGAGGGCGTCATTATCCAAGGCGGAGGAAAGGCCAAGGAGAAGGCCTCCGGCAAGTAATCCCCCATCGAGATGCGGGGCCCGACCGGATGGTCGAACCCCGCCCATCGATTCCGACGACGCACTCGATCGGCCGGCACGCCGATCGAGTGCGTCGCTTTTGTCCGATCACGGACGGCCCGGTCACTCGCATCGATGGCGGGTCGCCGGAGGCGGGCGGACGCCGCGCGGGCCGCTATGATGCCTCTCGTACGGGCAGGGTTCTCTGCCGCGATTCACAGACGAGGCATGCTCCATGACGACCGCCGCCACCACCTCGACCGCGTACGACGAACTGCTCACGCTCATCCGCGAGGCCGATCTCATCAAGGGCACCGCATCGGTGCTGGGATGGGATCAGGAGGTGATGATGCCGCCCGGGGGGGTCGAGTATCGAAGCCGGCAGCTCGCCCAGCTTGCCCGCATGGAGCACGAGATGTTCACCGATCCGAAGATCGGCGAACTGATCGCGGCCTGCGAATCGGACGCGTCGCTGATGAGCGATCCGCTCGCGCCGCCCGCCGTGAACGTCCGCGAGCTGCGGCACGATTACGATCGCAAGACGAAGCTGCCGGGCGAACTCGTGGCCGACGAGGCCAGGCTCGCCAGTCTGGGCCAGCACACCTGGGCCGAGGCGCGCCAGAAGGCCGATTTCGAGCACTTCCGCCCGCTGCTGGAGCAGATCGTCGATCTTCTGCGCCGCAAGGCCGAGTGCTACGGCTGGGCCGAGGGCGGCGAGGCGTGGGACGCCCTGGCCGAGGACTACGAGCCCGGCTGCACCGCCGCCTATGTCGCCGGCGTCTTCCAGCCCCTGCGCGAACGCCTGCAGACGTTCCTCGATGAGCTCATGGGCAGCGCGAAGAAGCCGTCAAACGCCTTCAACGAGCTGAAGCTCCCCCTCGAGCAGCAGACGAAGTTCGTCCGCCACGTCTCCGAGGTCATCGGCTACGACTTCAACCGCGGTCGGCTCGACGTCTCGACGCATCCGTTCACGACCGGCTCGCACTGCAACGACATCCGCATCACCACGCGCTTCCAGGAGCATCTCGTCGGCGATGCGCTGGGCTCGACGATGCACGAGTGCGGCCACGCGATGTACGAGCAGGGCCTGCCCGCCGATCACATCGGCGAGCCGATGGGACAGAGCATCTCCCTGGGCATCCACGAATCACAGAGCCGCACGTGGGAGAACCAGGTCGGCCGTTCGCGGGCCTTCTGGAAGTGGTGCCATCCCAAACTGAAGGACTTCTTCGGCGACGCCGTGAAGGGCCTGAGCCTCGATGATGTCTACGGCGGGGTGAACATCGTCCAGCCCGGCTTCATCCGCGTCGAGGCGGATGAGGCCACCTACAACATGCACCCCATGATCCGCTTCGAGCTGGAGCGCCTCCTCCTCAACGGCGACCTCGCGGTGACGGACATCCCCGAGGCGTGGAACGCGCGCTACAAGGAGTATCTCAATCTCGACGTGCCCGATGATGCGAAGGGATGTCTGCAGGACATCCACTGGTCGATGACCGCGATGGGGTACTTCCCGACCTACACGCTGGGCAACCTCTACGCCGCCCAGTTCTTCGAGAAGATCCTCGAGGACATTCCCGACCTCTACGAGCAGTTCGAGCGCGGCGAGTTCAGCGCCCTCAAGAAGTGGACGAACGAGAACATCCACGCGCACGGCCGGCGCTACCGCGCCGCGGACCTCTGCGAGCACATCACCGGCAAGCCGCTCGGCCCCGATCCGCTCATGCGACACCTGGAGGGCAAGTTCCGCCCGCTGTATGGGATATGAGCCCCCGGAAGGGGGTGGCATCATGGCATCGTGGCATCAAGGCATGAGGGGGATGCGGTGCCACCACCTGCAGCGAAGCGGAAGGTCGTGCGGGCGAGCGATGAGCGATGAGTCAGGTGCCACGGCCAGCGACCGAAGGGAGTCGGCCGTGTTCACGCGAGCCGCGGCATGCTTGGCACGCAGGCGAGGCGCCGCGTCCTCGCGAGCGGCTCGCCCCGTTGCACGGTGATCGTTGCGGAAGTGATACAATGTCGATCGCGGAGGGCGGACCGGACTGACTTCGGGGTGTCTGTATGGCGTC
>JAXHTH010000103.1:0-15861 GCA_034211115.1 Planctomycetota bacterium
CACCGGGCGCGAGTCGTTGAGGTACGAGGTCTGGAGGAAGCGCAGTTCGCTGGCGAAGTCGCTGTCGAAAACGAGCATGCTCACCTCGAAGTTCAGCTCGAAGCTGCGGCGATCCAGGTTCGCCGTCGTGATGAGGGCGAGGCTGCGATCGAGCGTGAGCGTCTTGGCGTGCAGCAGACCCTTCTGATACTCGTAGATCCGCACGCCCGATTCGAGCAGGGGTTCGTAATAGCTGCGGCTGGCGGCGGCGACGAGCGGGGAGTCGTTGCGGGCCGGGAAGATCAGCGTCGTCTCCACGCCCCGACGCGCGGCGGTACGCAGCGCCATCGTCGTCGCCTCGTCCGGGACGAAATACGGCGTGGTGACGATCAGCTCCTCCCGGGCGGTGTGGAACGCGGTGAGGTTGAGCTGGCGCAGGGCCTCGTTGTAGGAGTTGGGGCCGGTGGCCATGATCTGCGTGGCCACGTTCTCGGGCATGATCGGCGGGTCGATGGACAGCGCTTCCTCCAGCACCTCATCCGTGTCCATGAACCAGTCCTCGATGAAGAGGCGCTGAAGGTCGCGGGCGACCGGTCCCTGCACGCGCACCTGGGCGTCGATCCACGGCGCGAAGCGGCGCTTGATGGCGAACTCGGCATCGGCGATGTTGTGGCTGCCCAGGTAACCGATCACGCCGTCGATGATCGCGATCTTGCGGTGATTGCGCAGGTCGAGCCGGGCGAAGAGCATGCGGAAGAGGTTGGCGTGGAGGGCCTCGACGACGCGGACGCCGCGTGTCTCCATCTCGCGGCGGAGATCGGACTTGAGAAAGCTCCGCGAGCCGACGGCATCGACGAGGAGGCGGCAGGCGACGCCGCGCTTCGCCGCCCGCATGAGCGCCTCGGCCGTCTTCCGGCCGCTGTAGTCGGTGAGGAAGATGTAGAAGAGCAGGTGGCAGTGATGCTCGGCGGAATCGATGTCATCCACCAGCGACTGGATGAAGAGGTCGGTGTCGCTGATGAGCTGGAACTGGTTGCCGCCCACCGCGCTGCTGTTGCCCACCGCTTCCGCGAGGGTGGCGATGGAGCGATAGGGAGCGGGGACGTGGGGCTGGAAGACGGCCGCGGCGTCCTCGCGCAGGCTGCGGAGGGCGGCGAGGCGCTCGATGATCTCGCGGTGGCGGCGGATGCGACGCCGGCCGAGGCGCACTTCGCCCAGCAGCAGGTAGCCGATGATCCCCGCCAGGGGAAGGAGGACGATGACGACGATCCAGGCCAGGGTGGAGGCGGAATGCGGGCGGCGACGCAGCAGAATGAACACGATCAGCGCCAGTTGCGCCAGAAACTCCCCGAGAATCGCGAGAACAGGCCACGCGCTGCCGAGCATGGCTGCACAGTGTCAGAAGCGGGGGCGGTTCGTGCAAGCGTGGTCGCGTGCGGGCGCCGGCGGCGAACCACATCGTGCTCGATGGGGTTGACGGCCGGGGCGGAGGTTGTTCGCCGGTGATCGTCTTACGCCTGCGTCTCGCCGCCTCGGCGGGCGAGGGCGAGTGAGCCGGCGAGGACGAGCCAGACGGTCAACGCGGCCGACCAGAGCAGGCCGATCCACCGCCATTCGGCGAAGGTGAGCGGGGTTCGTCCGCCCTCGCCCAGTGAGCGAACGGCCAGGAGGGGGCTGAGCTCGATGAGGGCCATCGACTCGACGCCGCTCATCACGCCGAGCACGGCGAGGGCGGGGGCGAGCAGGCAGAGGCCGAGGCAGGCGAGCATGGCCAGGCTCCGCGGCCCGCCGCGGGTCGAGCCGATGGCCGAGGCCACGATCGCCCCCGCCAGCATCGCCCAGCCCGCCAGCGTGGCGTCGATCGCCAGCGTCCGGATCGGCGGCCAGGTCGTCACCAGCCGAAGGAGCCAGATCACCACCTGCATCATCGCGAGGAGGACGGCCAGATCCAGCAGCGTCTGCCGCAGTGGGGTCGGCGTCGGCGACTGGCTCAGGCGCAGCAGGGGCCAGCCGATCATCAGGCCCGTGGTCACGCAGAGCAGCATGAGCCGCACGCCCGGCTCGTAGCTGGACGCCGACGGCTGGATGGGCGGCCGGACGCCGATGGCCAGGAACCACGAGCCGATCAGCCACAGCGAGGCGAGGAAGATCAGCGCCCGGGGCAGGGGGACGGGCGATGAGGCGTGCGTCATGGCGATGCAGTGTATGGCAGGGCGTTGGTCAGCGGGCGAATACGCCGTGGGGGCTGGTGATGTCCAGCTCGCCTTCGTAGCCGCCGTCGATGTGGCCCTGGTGCTCGGCCTGGTAATCGAGATAGGAGAGCTTGCGTCCGGCGTCGGCCTCGCCGGCCGTCTCCTCGCCCGGCGCGCTGCCCCAGACGATGCGGGAGGCGCGGTCGGTGACGATGACGAGCCCGCCGCCCTCGTCGCGATCGAAGTACTCGCCGGCCTCGATGGCCTCGATCTGCTCCGCCCACGGTTCGCTGTCGATGAGGCGCAGGAGGCGCAGGGCGGCGGTGACGTCGGCCCCGTCCCATTGCACGGCGGGTCGCTGGGGGCGGTCAAAATGCGCGCCGGTGATGACGATGAACCGTTCCGCTTCGCCCGGAGGGTAACTGCGGGGCAGCAGGCGGCCGTAGGGATCGACGAGATGATCGCCATCCGCGTCGCGGATGACGGCGAAGGGGCGGACGAACGTGCCGCGGACGCGGACGAGATCGGCCCGGACGCGTCGGACCTGCTCGATCGACTCGAACCAGCCGGTGTTGAGGAGGGCGTCGCGGACGAGGACGAGATCCTCCTGCCGGAAGGGGTCATCGCCGAGCCGGCCGCGCGCTGAGAGGGTGAGCATCGCGGCGAGGTCGCCGTTGACCCAGGTGGGCATGTCGACGAACTCGATGGCGGTCTGGCCTTCCCCGCCCGTCTCGGCGGCGATCGACTGCCGGAGTCGGGGCACGCCGAGCCCCCAGCCGGCGATGATGGCCGCGAGGGCGAGGATCCAGGCCGCGACGGCGGCGGAGCGGCGCGTCGCCGGCCAGTTGATGCGGCCGAGGCCGGCGAATCTCGACCGCAGCGGCTTCCTCGTCGATCGTGAACTCTTCTTCTTGCGTGCTTTGCGAGCCATGGCGGTGAGTCTGATTCTAGGGCCCGCCCGATCCGGTGCAGCCCGGGCGGCCGGGGTATGCATCGGCCCGCGGGCGGCGGTCGCCTTGAGAATCGCCGCGGCTATAGTCGGATCGGCCGGATCGTCCGGCCGGCCGACCTGTCGGGCCGGCTCGGCCCGGATTCCGGACGGGAGGACTCATGAACGACGCCGCGTTGCTCGCCAGCTTCATGGACAGCCTGAAGGATCCGTTCCTTTTCGCGGATACGGAGCACGTCATCCGCTACATGAACCGGGCGGCGATCGACCATTACGAAGAGGGCGAGGCGCTGATCGGCCGCTCGCTGCTGGACTGCCACAACCCCGAGTCGTGCCGCATCATCGGCGAGACGCTGGCCGCGATGCGCGCCGACGGCCTCGATGAACGCCTGATCACCGACAACGAGACGCACCGGATCTACATGCGGGCCGTGCGCGACGCGGCGGGGAACGTGCTGGGCTACTACGAGCGCTACGAGCCGCCGGCGGCTTCGGAAAAGGCGTGAGCCTCTCTCGTCAGCGGCCGGGTTGGCGGATGAATTCGCCCAGCGCCGAGGCCAGCGTCTCCCGATCCACCGGCTTCTGGAGCACGCGGTAGCCGCGCAGGTCATCGGGGAGCATGCCGATGCCCGCGTAGCCGGTGACGAAGACGAAGGGCCGATCGCGGTAGAGCAGGGCTCGTGCGACGGGGGCGCTGGTGCCGGGGCTGAGGGCGATGTCCAGCAGCGCGCCGTCCACGGGCCGGGCCTTGATGAGCTCGCAGGCCTCCTCGGCCGTCGAGGCGGGCCCCACCACCTCGCAGCCGAGTCCGGCGAGCAGAATCTCCAGCGAACGGGCGACGAGAAAATCATCCTCCACGATGAGCACCTTCAGGCCCGCGCAGCGGACGTCGGGCTTGCCGATCATCACGAACCCCCTTCCCCGGGCTCGTCGGCCGAAGATCCCGACTCCATCCCGGCCGGCTCGGGTCGGGATGTCAGCGGAATGAGCATGGTGCAGTTCACACCCGCCCGGTCGAAGTTCAGCCTGGCGTGTCCGTGCAGTTGGTAGGCGATCATCCGCTCGATGAGGGCGGTTCCGAAGCCGCGATGGGCCGGCCGGGTCACGGGCGGCCCGTCCCGCTCCAGCCAGGTCAGGCGCAGTTGTTCGGCCGACGGCCCGGGGTGCTCGCGCTCCCACCCGATCCACACCCGCCCCTGCGGGGAGGCGAGGGCGCCGTACTTCACCGCGTTGGTGACCAGTTCGTGGATCACCATGCACAGCGACTGCGTGACCGACGCGGGCAGGGTCACCGGCGGTCCCTCGCACGAGAAGCGCCGATCGTCATCGTCCCGATAGGGGGCCAGCAGGCGATGGAGCATTTCCCGAAGATTGGCCCCTTCCCACCGCGACCGGGCGAGCATTTCGTGCGCGATGGCCATCGAGCGCACGCGGCCGGTAAACGCCTCGGCGAAGGCATCGAGCGAATCGGCGCCGCTGACCGTCTGCTCGGCGATCGACAGCACCGCGGCAAGGTTGTTTTTCACGCGATGATCCAGCTCCCGCATCATCTGTTGCTGCTGTTCCTCGGCCTTCCTGCGATCGGTGATGTCCTCGCCGGAGCTGAGGGTCTGGACGAGCTTTCCCTCCCGGTCGCGGAGGGCGACGTTGTGCCAGGCGATGAGGCGCTGCTCGCCCCGGGCGTTGATGATGGGATTCTCGACGTACTCGGTCAACTCGACCTCGCCGGCCATGAGCCGATCGAAGACGGCGCGGACGCGCCCCCTGATCGCCTCGGGCACGAAATGATCGAACCAGTTCCGGCCGAGGATCTCGTGCTCCGCCCGGCCGAGAACCTCGCAGCCCTTGCGGTTGATGAGCGAGACGGCGCCGTCGCGCTCCAGGACCACGAGCATGACGCCGGCGATGTTGAGATACTCCTGGGCGCGCCGACGTTCCTCCTCCAGCGCTTCCCGGGTCTGGGCCCGGTCGGTGATGTCCACCGCCACGCCCAGCATGGCGGGGAGGTTCGAACCGGGTTCGGTGAAGGGGATCTTCGTGGTCTGAAGAACCCGCCGTTCGCCGTGCCGATCGGTGAACGTCTCGGCGGGGATGAATCGCCGCGCGCCCGTTTCGATGACCGCGCGATCATCGGCGAGCATGCGGTCAATCTCCTCGGCGCGCTCGTGCAGTTCGCGATGCGAGCGGCCGATGAGCTCGTCGACGGTCACGCCGTACGCCTCGGCCACCGCCCGGTTGGCGAGCAGGAAACGGCCCTCGTGATCCTTGGCGAAGATCATGTGCGGCACGAGATCGATAATCTGTCGAAGACGCATCTCGGCGACGTGATGCGCCTCGTCGGCCTTCTGGAGTTGGGCATGACGCCGCTGAAGTTCCGCGGCCTGGGCGCGGAGCCGCTCCAGCTCGGCGAGCATCCCGGCTTCGGGATTCTGGGGCTCACTCACGGCCGTCCCTCGCGGCGGGTCAGGAGAAAACCTCCGGCGACGGCGATCGGCCCGCGTCGTGGCGTGATCCGAGCATCCCGATCGCCCTTATTGTCTCTCTCCGGGCGGAAGTTGCAACCTTCAAACGGGGGGGCGGCCGGTTTATGTTGTTTACACCGGAAAAGCCGATCGTCGCGACGGCCGGCCGATCTGCGGATCGACAGGTCGGCGGTGAATCGAGCGGGTCTGCCGGCCGAGCACGGTATGATCTGCGCCGGCTGAGTGCGGTCAGCGCGATGCCGCCCGGATACCGGCTGAAAGGCGATCCGTCCCATGAGCGCGGCACGTTTTGAGCTTCTGGTTCTTTCGGCGTATGCGGCGGTCATGATCGCCGGCGCGTGGGGGCTCAGCGCGCTGACGAATCTCCCGACCTGGCTGGCGGTGGTGGGCGGCGCGCTGGGCGGGCTCGTGCTGGCCCTGCTCGCCAACGTCTTCATCGTCATGGTGCGGCAGTTCTACCGCCCGCCGGACAAGTAGGCCGCGGTGGTCGAGGCGGCATCCAGCGCCGCGCCGCGGGCGGCCGCGGCGTCGACGAGCGTCGCGCACAACGCCGACATGTCCACCCCCGTATGCCGCGCCGCGAGCGGAACCAGCGAATGGCTCGTGAACCCCGGCATGGTGTTCACCTCCAGCAGCCACGGCCCGCGGGCATCGAGCATGAAATCCACCCGCGCCAGGTCCCGGCACCCCAGCCGGCGGAACGCGAGCAGGGCCAGCTCCCGGCAACGGAGATCGATCTCCGCCGGCACCTCCGGCTCGACAATGTACCGGGTGTCGTCGCGCTCGTACTTGGCCTGGTAGTCGTAGAACTCGACGGCGTCGGAGGGGATGATCTCGATGAGCGGCAGCGCCTCGCCGCACACGATGCCCACCGTCAGCTCGCGACCGGCGATGTAGCGCTCGGCCATGAGGCGTTCGCGGCGGGGGTGCAGCTCGGCCCGCGCGGCGGCGATCTGTTCCTTCGTGCGGCAGATGCGCAGGTCGACGGACGAGCCGTCGTCGATCGGCTTGATGACCAGCGGCGGGCCGAGATCGCAGTCGTCCTCGGGCCGCAACGGGCGCGCCGGGGGCGTGGGTACGTCGTCGTCCGCCAGCAGCGTCTTGGTCGTGAGCTTGTCCATCGCCAGCGCGGCGGGGCGCGGACGCGAGCCGACGTACGCGCGGCCGAGGTCCTCGAGGATCTCCTGCAACGCCCCGCCCTCGCCCCAGCGGCCGTGCAGGACGGGAAAGATCACGTCGACCTTTTCCCGCTCGATCAGCGGGCGAAGACGGTCGGCCGTCGGACGGTCGATGACCTCGCTGACGACGCGGAACCGGTCGATCCGCCGCAGCGCTTCGGCGACGGCCGCGCCGGACATGAGGCTGACGGCGCGCTCCGCATCGGGGCCGCCGGAGAGGATGAGAACGGTTGAGGGGGGCATGGGCGTCGGGCTATTGGCTATTGGCTGTTGGCTGTTGGCGGTCGGGGCGTGGGACTTGCGGGGCGTGGGACCGGAAGCGCTCGCCTTCGGCTCGCGGCTAAACATAGATCATCGTCGTCCACTGATCCCTGATTCCTGGTGACTGAGTGCTCATCCCTCATCTTCCTCCCGGCGCCAGATGACGAGTTCATCCTGCAGTTCGATGCCGGCGTGGTCGAAGACGCGCCGGCGAATGTCGCCCATGAGCCGGATGACGTCGTCGGCGGTCGCGCCGGGCTCGGTGACGATGAAGTTCGCGTGCCGGGTGGAGACGGACGCCCCGCCGATGCGCATTCCCTTCAATCCGGCTTCGTCGATGAGCCTGCCCGCCGAAACACGCTGCTCGCTGACGGGATCGATCGGGTTCCTGAACACGCACCCGGCCGAGTGTTCGGCCAGCGGCTGTGTGCTCTTCTTGTATTCGAAGATCTCTTTGACGCGCTTGCGCAGGGCGATCGGATCATCGGGTTGCAGGCGGAAGTTGACGCCGAGGATGATCGGGTCGGGGATGTTCGTCTCGCGATAGCCGAACGTCAGGTCGGCCGCGCGATAGGTCACGCGCTGCCCGTTGCGATCAAGGCAGGTGACGCTTTCGACGGCATCGCCGATGCAGCCGTGCACGCCGCCCGCGTTCATGCGCACGGCGCCGCCGATGGTGGCGGGGATGCCGGCGAGATGGCTGAGGCCCTCGAGGCCGCGGCGGGCGGCGTCCATGAGCGTTTTCGCCAGATCCGCCCCGGCCCCGGCGAGGAGAAGCTGCGCTTCGCCGCTCGCACGGTAGCGGGTGCGAAGGAACGCCGGTTCATCGAGCCGCACGACGATCCCGCCCACGCCCTCGTCGGCGATGAGCAGGTTCGCTCCGCGGCCGAAGACGCGCAGCGGCACGCCCGACCGCCGGCAGCGCCGGAGCAGCGTCGCCAGCGCGTCGATGCGTCGGGGACGGACGAGCAGATCCGCCCGGCCCCCGATGCCGTACCACGTCATCGCGCCGATCGGGGCGTCGGGTTTCACCTCCACGTCGAGATCGCTGAACAGGCTGGAGGAACTGGAGCCGAGCATGGCCGCCTCAGTCCTCGCCCGCGCGCAGGAAGTCGCGCGCCACCTGCCAGACCGGCCCGGCCCCCATGATCACCACGAGATCGCCGCCCCGGCAGATGACCTCCAGTTGCTCGACGATCGCCTCAAACGGATACAGGTGCATCGCGGTGACCCCGCGCCGGCGCAGGCGGTCGACCAGGTCCCGGGCGCTGACGCGTTGCTTCTCGATCTCCGAGTCGCGCACGAAGTAGATGTGCGGGACGATGACCACGTCCGCGCTGGAGAAGCTCCGGGCGAATTCATCAAGCAGGAAGCGCGTGCGGCTGTGCTGATGGGGCTGAAACACGCACACGAGGCGTTGCGGTTTCTCCGCGGCGCGGAGGGCGCGGAGGGTGGTCTCGATTTCGGTGGGATGATGGCCGTAATCGTCGTAGACGATGACCTCGCCGCCGTTGAGGGTTCGCGTGCCCAGCCGCTGCATGCGCCGGTCGAGGCCGGCGAAGCCGGTCAGGGCTTCGCCGATGTCGTCCCAGTCGGCCCCGACCATGTTGGCGAGGATGGCGGCGGCGGCGGAGTTGAGCGCGTTGTGCTCGCCGGGCAGGGTGTTGGTCCACTGGGCCAGCCAGATCCCGTGCTGGAGCAGGCCCACCCGCCGCACCGCCGCGTCGGCGAAGACCTGATAGTCGGCGGCGGGGCTGAAGCCGAACGTGCGCACCTCGCACCGCAGCGAGGCGGTGATCGCCCGGCGATGGGCGCCCTCGTGGCCGATGAGCAGCCGCCCGCCTTCCTCGGCCGGCGGAATCAGGGCCGCGAAGTCCGCAAACGCCTGGACGATGCTCTCCAGCGAGCCGTAGACGTCCAGGTGATCCTCCTCGACGTTGTTGATGAGGGCCAGTCGCGGCCGGTGATGATGGAATGACCGGTTGAATTCGCAGGCCTCGGCGACAAGCAGCCCGGGCCGGCCGGCCAGCCGACCCGCGCCGGGCACGGTGTCGCTGCCCGTGCGGCTGCCCCCGCCGATCTGGGCACAGGCGGCCCCGACGATGAAGCTCGGATCCAGCCCGCACTGGATGAGAATGTGGCAGAGCATCGCCGTCGTCGTGCTCTTGCCGTGCGTGCCGGCGATGGAGAGGCCCGTCCGCTCGGCCTGCACGCGACCCAGCGCCTCGGCATAGCCGAGGACGGGAATCCCCCGGGCCTCGGCGGCCAGACGCTCGGGATGGTCGGGCCCGATCGCGGCGGAGGCGATGACGAGGTCGCATTCTTCGGCCAGCGCACCGGCACTCTGATCGAGGCTGACGGGGATGCCCGCCCGGCGTACGGCCTCGACGAACGGGCCCGGGGCGGCGTCCGAGCCCCGGCATACGGCCCCCAGGCGCTTCAGCATCAGGGCCAGGCCGCTCACGCCGCACCCGCCGATCCCGATGAGGTGGATCTGCTTGCCCGAGAACGATGATGCGCCTCGCCACGGGGCGGGCCGGTCGACCTGGATCTGCGATTTCAAATGCGCGGAGAGCAACGTCATCGGCGCTGATTCTATCGTCCGGGCGGACCATCACGGAGCAGTTTTCCCCATTCCGCTCGCCCGCTGGACGACCCGATCGAGGGGAGGTACGCTTCGGCCCCAAAGGTCCCGAGCCCGCGATCACCTTTGGGGTTTTTCATGGACGGCATCCTGCTCCTCGAAGACGGCACGGCATTCGACGGCTGCCGTTTCGGTGCTCGGCGCGCCGCGGTGGGCGAGGTCGTCTTCAACACGTCCATGACCGGCTACCAGGAAATCCTGACCGATCCGTCGTATTGCCGGCAGATCGTTGCCCTCACCGCCTCGCAGATCGGCAACACCGGCGTCAACGAGCGCGACATGGAATCGCCCCGCGTCCAGGCGGCGGGACTCATCGTCCGCGAGCTGTCGCCGCGCGTCAGCTCCTGGCGGGCGGAAGGCGACCTCGATTCGTTTCTCATCGAGCACGGCGTGCCCGGACTGAGGGACGTCGATACGCGCGCTTTGACCCGCCACATCCGCGGTGTGGGCGCGATGAAGGGGATCATCGCGCCGACCGAAACGCCGCGCGAGGAACTGGAGCAGCGCCTCGCCGCCGCCCCGTCCATGCAGGGATGCGATCTCGTGCCGGAAGTGACGTGTGCGGCGGCGTATGACTGGGCCGAAGGGGGCGCGGTGGGGTGTCGGCCGGATGAACGGGGCTCGGCGCCGCCGACTTCGCGGCCGGCGCGGCGCATCGTCGCCGTCGACTTCGGCATCAAGCGGAGCATCCTTCGTCGGCTCGTCGATGTCGGGTTCGCCGTCACCGTCGTCCCCGCGTCGACGGCAGCGGATGAGATCCTGGCGAGGGAGCCGGATGGCGTGTTCCTCTCCAACGGCCCGGGCGATCCCGCCGCGGCGACCGGCGCGATCGGGACGGTCCGGGCCCTCCTGGGTCGCGTTCCCATCTTCGGCATCTGTCTCGGGCATCAGATCCTTGCCCTCGCCCTGGGCGGAACGACGTTCAAGCTCAAGTTCGGCCATCGCGGCGGGAATCACCCGGTGCAGGACCTCGCCACCGGCCGCGTGGACATCACCGCGCAGAACCACGGCTTCGCCGTCGCCCCGGACCTGCCCGAGGGCGTCGAGGTCACGCAGATCAATCTCAATGACCGCACCGTCGAGGGCCTGTCGCATACCGGGCTGCGCGCCTTCAGCGTGCAGTATCACCCCGAGGCCGGGCCGGGTCCGCACGAGGCGGCGCGGCATTTCGCGAAGTTCCGCGCGCTCGTGGAGTCTTCAGTTGCCGCAGGTGAGGCGCGGCCGGCGGAGGCGCCCGTTCATGTCTGATCGTGTCACTGGTTCCGTGATGAGATGCCATGCCGGCGCGTGATGATCTGAAGACAATCCTCGTCCTCGGGGCCGGCCCCATCGTCATCGGCCAGGCGTGCGAGTTCGATTATTCCGGCACGCAGGCGGTCAAGGCGCTGAAGGCGTGCGGCTACCGCGTCGTCCTCATCAACTCCAATCCCGCCACGATCATGACCGATCCCGATCTCGCGGATGCGACCTACATCGAGCCGCTCACGGTCGAGATGGTCGAGAAGGTGATTGCGCGCGAGCGGCCGGATGCGATCCTGCCCACGGTGGGGGGGCAGACGGCGCTGAATCTCGCCGTCGCGCTCGCGGAGCGCGGCGCGCTGAAGCAATATGAGGTGGAACTGATCGGCGCGAAGGTGCAGGCCGTGCGCACGGCCGAGGATCGCGAGGCGTTCGCGGCGGCGATGCGACGTGCGGATCTTCCCATCTGCGCCGGCGGTTTTGCGCGCAGCCTCGAAGACGGCGAAGCGCTCCTCGAAGACGTCGGCTTCCCGGCCATCCTCCGCCCCAGCTTCACCCTCGGCGGCGAGGGCGGCGGGATCGCCTACAACGTCGAGGAGTTCCGCGACATGCTCGCCCGCGGGCTCGATCTGTCACCCGTCCGGCAGGTGCTCGTCGAGCGCAGCGTCATCGGCTGGAAGGAGTTCGAGCTGGAGGTGATGCGCGACCGCGCCGATAACGCCGTCGTCATCTGCTCGATCGAGAACCTCGATGCAATGGGCGTCCACACCGGCGATTCGATCACCGTCGCGCCCGCGATGACGCTCACCGATCGCGAGTATCAGCAGATGCGCAACCGGGCGTTCGCGGTCATCCGCGCGGTGGGCGTCGAGACGGGCGGGAGCAACATCCAGTTCGCCGTGCACCCCGAGACGGGCGAGATGCTCGTGGTCGAGATGAACCCTCGGGTGAGCCGGTCCTCGGCGCTGGCGAGCAAGGCGACGGGCTTTCCGATTGCGAAGATCGCCGCGCTGCTCGCGGTGGGGATGACGCTGGATGAGATCCCCAACGACATCACGCGCCGGACGCCGGCCTCGTTCGAGCCGACGCTCGATTACGTGGTGGTCAAGATCCCGCGTTGGGATTTCGCCAAGTTCCCGCGCTCCGAGCCGCTCCTGACGACGTCCATGAAATCGGTGGGCGAGACGATGGCGCTGGGTGCGAACTTCAGGGAGGCCCTCCAGAAGGCGCTGCGTTCCCTCGATGTCGGCATCGCGGGCCTGGAAACCGGCGGGGAGAAGGTGAGCCTCGACCGCGAACGGATCATTGCCCGGCTGCGCACGCCGACGTGGGATCGCGTGTTCTACATCCGCGAAGCGCTGACGCAGGGGATGTCCGTCGCGGAGGCGGCGCGGCTGACCCGCATCGATCCGTGGTTCATCGAGCAGATCGCCCGGATCGTGGGCTGCGAGTCTGAGCTGGCGGGATACGGGATCGATGATCTTCCGCCGCGCCTGCTCCGCCGCGCAAAGTCGTGGGGGTTCTCCGATGAACAGATCGGGCGGATCGTGGGGGTCGATCCGCTCCGGGTGCGCGCCCGGCGCGAGGCGATGGACGTCAGGCCGGTCTTCAATCGCGTCGACACGTGCGCCGCCGAGTTCGAGGCGTTCACGCCGTACTTATATTCGACCTACGCCACGAGCTGCGAGGCGGACCCGACGGATCGCCGCAAGGTGCTCATCCTCGGCGGGGGACCCATCCGCATCGGGCAGGGGATCGAGTTCGATGACTGCTGCTGCCAGGCCGCGTTCGCTCTGAAAGAGCTGGGCATTGAATCCATCCTTCTGAACTGCAATCCGGAGACGGTCTCCACCGATTATGACACCTCCGACCGGCTGTACTTCGAGCCGGTGACGCTGGAGGACGTGCTGAACGTGATCGAGGTCGAGCAGCCGGAGGGGATCATCGCGCAGTTTGGCGGGCAGACGCCGCTCAAGCTCGCCCGCGCGCTGGAGAGGGCCGGGGCGCGCGTGCTCGGCACCGCGCCCGATGCGATCGATCTCGCGGAGGATCGCGAACGCTTCGGGGCGCTGCTGGAAGAACTTAACATTCCCCAGCCGGAGAACGGCATGGCGCGCTCGGAAGACGAGGCGCTGACGGTCGCGGAGCGCATCGGCTATCCCGTCCTGTTGCGACCTTCTTATGTTCTCGGGGGCCGGGCGATGGTCGTTGCGCACGATGAAGAGCAGATCCGCCGGTATGTGCGGCACGCCGTGCTCGCCTCGGAGGACCATCCGGTTCTGATCGACCGCTTCCTCGAGGATGCGATCGAGATCGATATCGATGCGGTCTGCGACGGCGAACGCGTGGTCATCGCCGGCATTCTCCAGCACATCGAGGGCGCGGGCGTGCATTCGGGCGATTCATGCGCCGTCCTCCCGCCGCACACGTTGACGGATGTCCAGCTCAAGACGCTGCGGCGATACACGGCCGACCTCGCGCTGGCGGTCGGCGTGCGCGGCCTCATCAACGTCCAGTACGCGATCAAAAACAAGCGTATCTACGTCCTGGAGGCGAACCCGCGCGCCTCGCGCACGATCCCGTTCATATCGAAGGCGACCGGGATCGCCTGGGCGCAGCTCGCCGCGAAGGTCATGATCGGCATGTCACTGCTCGAGCAGGGCGTGATCCGCGAAGTGTCACCCGGGAGGGTCTTTGTCAAGGACGTGGTGCTTCCGTTCAACCGTTTCCCGGAGGAGGACATCATTCTCGGTCCGGAGATGAAGTCGACGGGGGAGGTGATGGGCGTCGATGACGAGGTGGGCGCCGCGTTCGCCAAGGCCCGCCTCGCCGCGGGGGGATCGTTGCCGCGGGAGGGGACGGTCTTCGTCAGCGTCAACGATCACGACAAGCCGGCGTCGATCCGCGTGGCACGCGACCTGCAGCGTCTCGGCTTCCGGCTGCTGGCGACGCGCGGGACGGCGGAGCGATTGACGGGTAGCGGCCTCTCCGCGGAGGTGGTTTATAAGGTGAATGAAGGCCGACCGAACGTGGTGGATCACATCAAGAACGGCGCGATCCAACTCATCATCAATACGCCGCTGGGCAGAGCGTCACACTTCGATGAGGTCGCCCTCCGCCGGGCCGCGATGCGCCATCGCATCCCGATCGTGACCACGATCGCCGGCGCGGAGGCGATGGTGGAGGGCTTGCGCGCGCTGCGCACGCGCGAGCTCGAGCCCGCACCGCTCCAGGCGTGAAGGACAGGCCGAGAATTGGCACGGCCGTCTCGGCCGTGCGCCGAGAGCCCGGTGTTTGGATCTGCGGCGGAAGCGCTCCCCTGCGGGTCGCGGCTCAACGGGGCAGGACGCCCGACGCGGAGCGTCGGAGCGCCGCGGCGTCGGGCCACCGAATTCATTTCCGGGGGCTCCGCGGGCGGCCGGTGCGCTTGAGGATGATCGCGGTGCGGTCGTCGGCGGCGGGGGTTTCGCCGGCGAAGTCGTCGACCGCCTTCCTCAGCGCGGCGAGGATCTGCGCCGGCGACTCCTCGCAATGCGCGCCGATGACTTCGACGGTGCGGGGCGAGCCGAACAGCTCGCCGGCCGCGTTCGCCGCCTCGAAGATGCCATCGGAGATGACGGCGAAGGTGTCCCCGGCCTTCATGCGGAAAGGCTCGCCGATGTCGATCTCCAGATCGTGCATCACGCCCATGGGCGGCGTGTCGGCTGCGATGACACGGCACTCGCCGGTCGCGGCCTCGTAGAACAGCAGCGGCCCCTGGCCGGCGCTGAAACTCGTCAGCGTGTGATCGGCCGCGTTCAGCTCCCCCAGCCAGGCGGTGATGAACCGGCCCTCGGGCAGGTCCGCGCAGAGCTGCTCGTTGACGTGCCGGGCGATGCGCGG
This sequence comes from Planctomycetota bacterium, assembly GCA_034211115.1. GTDB lineage: Bacteria > Planctomycetota > Phycisphaerae > Phycisphaerales > SM1A02 > JAXHTH01. The sequence continues at coordinate 14,808 of JAXHTH010000103.1, forward strand.
CAGCGGCTCGCCCATACGCACGGCCATGCGGAGCATGGCGCGGATCTGGCTGACGGAGAGGGCGGGCCCCACGCCGTGCCCGGTCGCGTCGGCCATGAGCAGGACGGCGCGGTCAGCCTCGGCGACGGTGAGGACGACCGGCTCCCCGGCCGGGGCACTCTGGTATCCGACCACGTCGTAGGAATCGCCTCCGGTCTCCTCGGCCGGCTCGCTCCAGGCGTCGATGTCGAAGCCGCTCAGGGCGGGGAGTTTGTTGGGGAAGGTCCCCTGCTGGATCTGACGCGCCACCTGCAGGTCGCGCTCGAGCCGCAGCAATGACTGGAGCGAGCCGCGCATCCGCTCGTGGGCCTCCGCCAGGCCGCGGATCTCCTTGACCGACGATTCGATCGGTTCGGGCGGTTCGAGATCCAGCCGGCTGATGCGATCGCTGTGCCGGGCGATCGCCTCGATGGGCCGGCCGTAGCGGCGGGCGAGGACGAGGACGCGCCACACCGCCCCGGCCAGCACCAGCAGCGTGATCGACACGATCCAGAGGCGCATCGTCGTCAGGCCCGGGAGCAGATCGGATTCCGGCACGACGACCGCGATCCACAGCGTCCGCTCGGGCGAGAGGAACAGCGACCGGGCGTTGGCCCACCAGGGCTGCCCGCCGCTGCGGAAGCGCAGCGGGCCGGTCTCGTCCTCGGGCAGCGTCATGAACGCGGCCGTCGCGTCGGATGCGAGGGGCAGGCCCAGCTCGTCGGGCTGCCTGAGCAACGCTGCCTGCTGCTGAGCCGGGTCCAGGAACCGCTCGAAGCGGGGCAGACCAATCACCCGCCCGTCGTCGGTCATCACGATGATCTTCCCGTTGCGGCTCACCTGGTAGGACGTCGTGAAGCGGGAGATATCGCTGAGGAGGACATCGAAGCCGACCACGCGCCGCAAGCCGTCGCCGGCGTCGAAAGCGATGGAGGCGGTGATGCCCGGCTCCTCCGTGGTATAGAACGTGTAGGGCTCGGTCCAGTGCGCCTGGCGGGTCAGTTCGATCGCCCCGTTCGGCGGAGGATCACGCTCG
>JAXHTH010000104.1:0-2042 GCA_034211115.1 Planctomycetota bacterium
GCGACCTTCTCCCGCGCCATCCTGAACCAGCGATGCAGCGAAGCGCGGTCGCCGGTCGCCCTCACCCCTGCCCGCTCTCCCGGGGGGAGAGGGGAATCCTCGATCGGAAACAGGTCGAGGATCGCCTGATCGGTGGTGTAGATGTCTTCCGGGTCGCCCGAGATCGCGCACCAGCGGAACGGCCCGCGGCCGGTGCAGAACTGCGGTCTGATGTACGCGGGCACGAACCCCGGGAAATCGAACGCGTTTTCCAGGCCATTGTCGAACGCGCGCTGGCGGATGTTGTTGCCGTAATCGAACGTGTGCGCGCTGCGCTTCTGAAGCTCGATCATGAGCTTCACGTGATGCGTCATCGACTCCGTGGCGAGCCGGATGTACTCCTTCGGATCGCGCTGCCGCAGTTCATCGGCTTCCTCGCGGCTCAGTCCCTGCGGGTAATACCCGTTCAGCGGATCGTGCGCCGAAGTCTGGTCGGTCAGGGCGTCCGGTGTGATGCCGCGTTCGGTGAGCGCTTCCAGCAGGTCGCCGACGTTCCCCAGCCAGCCGATGGAGACCGCTTCCCCTTTCTCCTTTGCCTGAAGCGCGCGGTTGATAGCGGCATCCAGATCATGCTCGATGACATCCAGATATCGGTCGTGCACGCGCTTCTCCATGCGCTCGATGCACATCTCCGCCAGGAGGCAGACGCCTTCGTTCATGGTCACGGCCAGTGGTTGCGCCCCGCTCATTCCTCCACATCCGCCGGTGACGGCGAGTCGACCCTTGAGCGTCCCGCCGTAATGCTGCCGGGCCAGCTCGGCGAACGTCTCGTACGTCCCCTGAAGGATGCCCTGGGTGCCGATGTAGATCCACGACCCGGCCGTCATCTGGCCGTACATGATGAGCCCCTTGGCGGCGAGCTCATCGAAGTGCTCCTGCGTGGCCCAGTGCGGGACGAGATTGGAGTTGGCGATGATGACGCGAGGCGCATCGGTCGTCGTGCGCACGACCCCGACCGGCTTGCCGGACTGCACGAGCAGCGTCTCGTCCGGCTCGAGCTTCTTGAGCGATTCGACGATGGCGTCGAAGCAGGCCCAGTTGCGCGCCGCCTGCCCGCGCCCGCCGTAGACGACGAGCTCTTCGGGTTTCTCCGCCACCTCCGGGTCGAGGTTGTTCATGAGCATGCGCATCGCGGCCTCGGCCTGCCAGGTCCTGCAGGTCTTCTCGGGGCCGCGCGGCGCGCGAACGGTGCGTGCGGCGGCGGTTGTGGTGGTCATGGTCGTGCTCCTGCGGGGGCGGAAAGGCGCATCCCGCAGTCGGATCATAGCTGGCCGGGGCGCGGGCAACGCCCTGCGCCGAGGGCCGGGTGGGCGAAAAAACATCAGGATTTTCATCTTTTGGTTTGCATTCTGTTTGGTGATCGCTACCGTGTGCCCGGCAAGGCCAGGCGACGGGTCACGCCCACCCGTCCAAGGCGCAGACAACGAAGGAGATCACCATGGCTGAAAGCACCCAGGCCCCGCCCGCGGCGGGCACGTTCTGCTGGAACGAGCTGATGACGCCGGATGCCGGGGCGGCGAAGCGCTTCTACGGCGAGCTGCTCGGCTGGACCAGCGAGGACATGGACATGGGTGAGATGGGCACCTACACCCTCTTCAGGAAAGGCGACCAGCACGTCGGCGGGATGATGCCGATGGTCGGCGACTGCTGGGAAGGCGTCCCGCCCCACTGGATGAGCTACGTCGCCGTCGATGATGTCGATGCGAGCACGAAGAAGGCCGAGCAGCTTGGGGGGAAGGTCTGCGTGCCGCCCACCGACATCCCCAACGTCGGCCGCTTTTCCGTCATCACCGACCCCACGGGCGCGACGATCTCGCTGTTCAAGGGCGGCTGATCGCCTTCGCCCGGCCCGTCGTCGCTGCCGGTTGGCGAGAGCGGGTTTCGGACCCGCAAGGGAGAGGAGAGGCGATACGGTGTGCCCTTTAAATTGCGGATCAATGGATCCGCTTTATCGGCGGCGGGCCGCCCGCGCGCGGCGGACGATCGCGGTCGCATCCGCGCCC
>JAXHTH010000105.1:0-12079 GCA_034211115.1 Planctomycetota bacterium
CGAAGCGGTGCCGCTGCGGGTCGTAGCCATCCTCACAGTTCGGATCCTCGCCGGGCGTCTTCGGCGTGAGCATCCAGTAGCGGTCGGCGTCGCGTCCGATGAAACGCTGCTCGCTCTTCGGATCGCAGTATCGAAGGTAATACCAGCAGGAGCCGGCCCAGGTGGGCATGGTGTTGGTCTCCCGCCGCACGGGCGTGTCGGGCGGCAGGACATCGCCGCTCACACCCGCCTCGCCCGCGGTGGTGTGCACCCAGTCCTTCGCCTTGGCGAGCATCGGCATCGGCTCGTCCGACTCGATCGGCTCGTAATCCTCCATCGGCGGGAGGACGACGGGCAGGTTCGCCTCGTCGACGGGATAGTGGTTGCCCTGCTCGTCGTAGACGATGGGGAACGGCTCGCCCCAGTAGCGCTGCCGGCTGAACAGCCAGTCACGAAGCTTGTAGTTCACCTTGAAGCGGCCGATGCGCTTCTCTTCCAGCCAGTCGGTGATCTTGCGGATCGCCTCCGGCGTGGGCAGACCGTTGATGGAGATCTCGTCGTTGGCGCTGTTGACGTTCGCGCCGTCGCCGGTGAAGGCGCATTCCCACTGGCGGGGGTCGTCGGCCGCCCAGGTTCCGTCTTCATCACTCGCCGGCTCGATGACCTGGATGATGGGGATGCCGAACTTGATGGCGAACTCGAAGTCGCGCTGATCGTGGGCGGGGACGGCCATGATCGCCCCGTGGCCGTAGCCCATCAGGACGTAGTCGGCCGTCCAGATCGGGATGCGATCGCCGTTGACGGGATTGATGGCGGAGGCGCCGGTGAACACGCCGGTCTTGTCCTTCGTCTCGGCCATCCGCTCGATGTCCGCGCGGTTGCGGGCCGCCTCGACGTACGCGCGCAGCGATTCGACATCAGTTTCCGGCAGGGGATCGGTACTCAGGTGTTCGATGAGCGGATGCTCGGGCGCCACGACCATGAAGGTGGCGCCGAAGAGCGTGTCCGGGCGTGTGGTGTAGACGCGCAGTGCGGTCAGCTTGCTGTCTTCTTCAGCATCTGAAGAGAGCTTGTCGGCCAGAGGAAAGTCGACTTCCGCTCCTTCGCTGCGGCCGATCCATTCGCGCTCCATGATCGACGTCGACTCCGGCCAGTCGATGTACTCGAGGTCCTCGATCAGGCGGTCGGCGAAGGCGGTGATGCGATACATCCACTGCCGCAGCGGCTTGCGGAAGACGGGGTGGTGGCCGCGTTCGGAGAGGCCGTCGGCGGTGACTTCTTCGTTGGCCAGCGCGGTGCCGAGCCTGGGGCACCAGTTGACGGTCTGCTCATCGAGATAGGCCAGGCGCTGGGCGTCGATGAACGTGCGCTGCGCCTCGGCGGTCAGTTCGCGCCAGGGCCGGCCGTCCTCGCCGGCATTGACCGGCGTGTGCTCCGGCCCCGCGAGCAACGTGCCGTCCTCCAGCGCCGCGACCAGTTCGTCGATCGGCCGCGCGCGGCGCGCCGCCGGGTCGTACCAGGCGCCGTACGCCTTCAGCCAGATCCACTGCGTCCACTTGTAGAAGTCCTCGTCGATGGTGGCGAACTGGCGCGACCAGTCGTAATCGAAGCCGAAGCGCTTGAGCTGGCGGCGGAAGTTCTCGATCGCCTCTTTGGTCGTGATCGCGGGATGGATGCCGGTCTGGATGGCGTACTGTTCGGCGGGGAGGCCGAAGGCGTCCCACCCCATCGGGTGCAGGACGTTGAAACCCCTGTGTCGCTTGTAGCGCGAAACGATGTCGGTGGCGGTGTAGCCCTCCGGATGCCCGACGTGCAGGCCGGCCCCGGAGGGATAGGGGAACATGTCCAGGGCGTAGAACTTCGGTTTGCCGCCGTCGAAACCCGCCTCGCCCGGGTTGGGCGCGCGGAAGGTCTCGTGCTCTTCCCAGTACCTCTGCCAGCGGGTTTCGATCTCGTCGGCGAGGCGCGCGGTGTAGCGGAAGGGGGCCCGACCGCTCGGGGCGGCCTCGTTCGCATCGGCGGACCGGGATGTCGGGGGCTTGTTCATGGTCGATCAGGTCTGACGAAGGGGACGGGCGCGGAGGCCGGGGGAATCACAAACAGGGCCCCGCGTGCGCGAGGCCCTGCCAGGTGTCACAGCAGTGCAACGCACGCGGATCAGCAGCGCCGGGCAAGGACCAGCAGCGGCGAGCGGATGGCCGGGAAGAGCGTGCCTGCGATCATGATGGGGAGTGTATCGGCCAGATCCGGGGGGGCAAATGAGCCCGGCCGGCCGGGTCGGGGCCGGATCAGCGCTTCTGCTGCTGACGCTTCCGCTCCAGATCGGCGAGAAACTTCTTGGTCTCGCCCACGAGGTAGAAGCTGCCGGTGACGCAGATGAGATCGTCGCGTCCCACCGCCCGGGTGGCCAGATCGAGGGCCTCGGGCAGGGTGCGGGCGACCTGGCACATCTTCCCGCTGAGCTCGGCAAACTGCCGCTTCAGCTCCTCCGGGTCCAGGGCGCGGGGGTTGCCCTTGGCGCGGGTGAAGATGATCTTGTCGCCCCCGAGGGAGGCCTTCTCGAGCATGGACTTGACGTCCTTGTCCTCGCAGCAGCCGAAGACGCAGACCATCGAGTCGTAGGGCACGTGGGCCCCCACGCAGCGCATGAGGGCGGCGAGGGAGGCGGGATTGTGCGCCCCGTCCACCAGGATCCGGGGCCGGTCCCAGACCAGCTCCATCCGCCCGGGCGTCCTCGTCCGCCCCAGCCCCTCCAGCATCGGCACCTCCGGGCAGTCGAAGCCGGAGGCCTTGAGCTGGTCGATGACCGCCAGGGCGAGGCCGCAGTTGATCGCCTGGTGCTCGCCGGGCAGGGGGACGGGCAGGTGCATGAAATGGCTGGTGGGGGTGACGATGCAGACCCGGCAGTGCGGGCCGAGGTCGGGGCTGGCCCCGAACCGGAAGCTGTACTCGATGTCCTTGCCCACGATGCGGAGGGGCGCGCCGATCTCCTCGGCCCTGGCCCGGATCGTCCGATCGACCTCCTCGACCTGCTCGAAGGTGATCACGGGCACGCCGCGCTTGATGATCCCGGCCTTCTCGCCCGCGATCTGCTCGAGCTTGCGGCCGAGGATGTGGGTGTGGTCGAAATCGATGCGGGTGATGACGGTGGCTTCGGGGGTGATGATGTTGGTCGAGTCGAGTCGTCCGCCGAGGCCGGTCTCGATGACCGCGAAGTCCACCGCCTGCTCGGCGAAGTACTTGAAGGCGACGGCGGTGGCGAGTTCGAAGAAGGTTGGGGTCTCCTTGATCGCCTCGGCCGCCTCCGCCGCCTGACGCATCAGTTCCGTGAACTCGGTTCGGGGGATGAGCTGGCCGTTGATGGTGATTCGCTCACGGACGTCGACGAGGTGGGGGCTGGTGTACTGGCCGACGGCGTAGCCGCAGCCCTCGAGCATGGAGGCGATCATCGCGGCCGTCGAGCCCTTGCCCACGGTTCCGGCGATGTGAACCATCCGCACCTGCTGATGCGGGTTGCCCAGGGCGTCCATGAGCGCGCGCATGCGATCGAGCTTGAAAGTGGCGGTGTCATAGCGCACCACCCTCATGCGTTCCAGATCCATCCGGTCGTACAGGTATCGAACGGCGGTGGGGTAGGTGGTAATCTCGGCCGGCGACACATCGGCACGACGGCCGCTGCGGCGCGTGGTGTTCGCACCTCGGCTCATAGAGCATCAAGTGTAGCAGGTTGGGGGGGTCGATTCAAACACATCGTTGTAAGTCGCGTTTGCATAAAGGCTTGCAGAATACAGCGCCCGTCGATTCACGGCGGCGCCGCGCGCGATCTCGCGCGGGCGGCGCCCGACGCGGCAGCGCAAAACGCCGGCGGCGTCATGCTACGATCCCGCCGAGGAGTGCACGATGAACGAGCGAACGCACAAAGAGTCGCTACGCCACGAATCATGGCGGGTGTTCCGGATCATGAGCGAGTTTGTCGACTCATTCGAGACCCTCGCGCGGGTCGGCGAGGCGGTGAGCGTGTTCGGATCCTCGCGTATCTCAAGCTCCGACAAGTACTTCAAGCTGGCCGAAACGTGCGGCCGGCGCCTGGCCGAGGCGGGCTTCGCCGTCATCACCGGCGGCGGGCCCGGCGTCATGGAGGCCGCCAACAAGGGCGCCCTCGAGGCCGGCGGAACCTCCATCGGCCTCAACATCGCCCTCCCCATGGAGCAGCTTCCCAATCACTACCAGAACGTCGAACTCGATTTCCGCTACTTCTTTGTCCGCAAGGTCTGTTTCGTGAAGTACGCCCGGGGTTTCCTCATCTTTCCCGGCGGTTTCGGCACCATGGACGAGTTCTTCGAGTCGCTCACCCTCATCCAGACCGCCAAGACCGCCCCGTTCCCGGTCGTCCTGATGGGAAGCGACTACTGGAAGGGCCTGCTGGACTGGATTCGCTCGGTCATGCTCGAGAAGCACGATCACATCGGCGAGGATGATCTGGGCCTCTTCCATCTCACCGACGATCCCGACGAGGCGGTCCGGATCCTCCGGGAGGTGCGGGCCGCCCGGCCGGAGGCTGACGAGCGCCTGCCGCGCCCGATCTCCCATGCCTTCGAGGAGACGGGGGAAGGGACGCGGGTGGGGGTGGAACGGCGCAAGTCCTGGCGGTTTCGAGCCCACGATGCGGAAAGCGACGAGGGGCCGCCCGACGCCCCCTGAAGGAAGCGCAGGCCGGCGGCGAAGCGACGCCGGCATCGCCGCCCGCCGTCCCCGAGCGCGGCATCACCGGCCGATCTCGCGAGCCGCCGGCGCGCATACCGCCCTCCCGCGACGTGTCGCCGGGAGAAGGCGAATCCCTGCTGCGATCGCGATGGCGATCCGGCGCGGCGGCCGTCACCGGCCGGCTGCCGCCTCAGGCCAGCGATGCCTCGGCCAGATCGTCGGCTTCGAGGAGGGCGTTGAGGTTCACGAGGCCGATGCGGCCGTTGTCCTGGAAGCGGACGCGGGCCTTGTGCGGCAGCAGTTCGTCGTCGAACCCCTCGACCCGGCAGATGCGGCCGTCCTGCGCCTCAGCGCCGTTCTCCGACGGTCGATACTCGTAAAGCCCTCCTACAGAGATGCTTACGCTGCGTCGTTTCCCGTCGATATAGCGAATGACATGATGCGTGTGGTTGATCATTCCCTTGCCTGTATCCGTCCTTCCTTGCCAAGCAACCCGAATGTCCGGACCGGATTTTCAGGACACCGGACCAGACTGTCCAGCTCCCTCTGGTACGTAGATCGGCCGGGGAAGTGCGATGACTGGACGAACCGATCGAGAAATCGGGCCGACCGGCCGCAACCGGGAACGACTCAAAAAGCGTCAGAGGCTTGCGCCGCCGCCAGGTTATCCACCACGTCGGTCAATATGACGCCGTTGTGTGCGCGCCGGCCGCCCCGGCCGCGGTGGTGCTGAGGACCCGCGGCTCCCTGCCGTGTCTCTCGCGGAAGGCGGTGCGCAGGTGGTCGCCAATCCTCCCGGTCGCATCGGGGGAGGCGAGGACGACGGCCGAGCCGCCGAATCCACCCCCGGTCATCCTCGCGCCATGCAGCGGCACCCCCTCATCCCGCAGGTCGCGGGCGGCATCGACGATCGTGTCCAGCTCCGGGCAACTGACCTCGTAGAGGTAGCGCAACGACTCGTGGCTCTGGAACATCAGGGCGCCGAAGCGGGCGACGTCGCCCGCCTCGAGGCGGTCGGCGGCCTGAAGCGTCCGTTCGTTCTCGCGGATGACGTGCGTGGCCCGTCGGTGTTCGTCCTGGGTGAGGGCGGCGTCGGCGAGGTCGTCGATCGCGGCATCCCGCAGCGCCTTCACGCCCAGCCGGGCCGCGGCCTGCTCGCAGGTCGCGCGGCGGGCGGCGTAGGCGCCGTCGGCCAGCTCGTGCCGCACGCCCGTGTCGACGATGAGCACCACCGCCTGTTCCGGCGGGGGCATGCGGATCGGCTTCGCCTCCCGTGCGCGGCAGTCGATGAGCAGGGCGTGGTCGGGGCGTGCCATCGCCGCGACGAACATGTCCATGATCCCGCACGGCGTGCCGGGGAACGCGTGCTCGGCCCTCTGGCACAAGAGCGCCTTCTCCAGCGGATCGAGCTCGACGCCGACCACCTGCTCCATCAGGGTGGCCATCGCGGTCTCGATGGCCGCGCTGCTGCTCAGCCCCGCCCCGAGCGGGACGGTGCTGGTCAGGGCGAGCTCGAGATTGGGCGGCTCCGCGCCGCGCCGACGGAACTGCTCGACGACGCCCAGCAGGTAATTGGCCCACGGATGATCGGCGTCCGGCTCGAGCGGGTGCGTCAGATCCGCCTCGGCGCTCTCTCCCAGGTCGAGGGCGAGGAACGTGGATCGGGCCGCCGCCGTCGTGTCGGCGACGATCAGCGCCCGTCGGTCGATGGCGATGGGAAGCACGAACCCGTCGTTGTAGTCGGTGTGCTCGCCGATGAGATTGACCCGCCCGGGGGCGGAAGCGGCGAACCGCGGCGGCCGGCCGAAGCGGGCCGCAAACGCACGCCCGGCCCCGGCAGGGTGGTCGGCGTGGGGCGATTCGTCCGCGGGCTGGTTGCGGTCACGCGTCACGAGACCAGCAGATCGGCCGGAGCGTCGGCTGTCAATGCCTCGTCCGGCGTGGGCGCGGCCTGGCCGTGGGTGTATCATCCCCTCCCCTTCACATTCTCTGAACGTGTTCTTAGCGCTTTGCAATTGATTCCCGGCCGGGAAGCCTGGATGGACGCCGGATCGAAATCGGAGAGATCGACACGCGGCGCAGCGCGGGAACCGGACGCCGAGGTCATCGCAGGGCCGGCCGACGGGCTTCCGCCCGAGGCGCCGCTGGCGCGGGTCACCGGCCGCCGCGAGCCGCCGGCCTGGCTGAACGGCATCTTCGCCGGTCTCTGCCTGTACCTGTTTCTCAGCGCCATCAATGTCATGGGAGCCGGGCTGAAAACGCTCGGGCAGAGCACGGACTGGCTGGAGAATCTGCTCGCCCAGGCGCACAACCCGTTCGTGGCCCTGATGGGCTCGGTGCTGATCACGGCGATTGTGCAGAGTTCCTCGTTCACCACGTCGCTGATCATCACGCTCGTCGCCGCGGGACAGATGTCGATGGAGGATGCCGTCTTCGCGGTCATGGGCGCCAACATCGGCACCAGCGTGACGAACACGATGGTCTCCTTGGGCAGCATGCGCATCCGCCGGCAGTTTCGGCGGGCGTTCACCGCCGCCATCCTCCACGACATCTTCAACTGGCTGACCGTGGTCGTGCTTTTTCCGATGGAGTGGATCACGAAGGCCCTAAGCAGCGACGGCTACGGACTGCTCACGCGGTTCTCGATGTGGGTCGCCCAACTCCTGGGGCTGGGCGAGATGGAGCGGCCCCACAGCCCCATCAAGGTGATCACCCAGCCGATTGTCAGGCTCGTCACCCGTCTGGCGGAAGCGATCACCGGTCACGAAACGGGCCAGGCGAGCGTGATCGCCGCGCTCGGGCTTCTGCTGCTGTTCCTTTCGCTGGCGTTCATGGTCAGAAACCTGAAGGGCGCCCTGCTGCGGCGCATCGAGAATCTCTTCCGGAGGGTCTTCTTCCGCAACGACGTGACCGCCTACATCATCGGCGCCCTGACCACGGTGTTCGTGCAGTCCAGCTCGGTGACCACCAGCCTCATCGTTCCCCTCGCGGGGGCCGGGGCGGTCAAGATCAAGCGGGTGTTCCCCTACACGCTGGGCGCGAATCTCGGCACGACGTTCACGGGTGTGATCGCGGCCGCAGCCAATCCGGTGGCCGGCGCGGTGACGGTGGCGGCGGCCCACGTGACGTTCAACCTGATCGGTTCGATGTTCTGGTACCCCTTCCGTCGCGTACCGATCCGCATCTCGCGGTGGTACGCGCGTCTGGCGGCCGACTCGAAGCGTTATGCATTCTTCTTCCTCTTCGGTGTCTTCTTCGTCCTGCCCGTGGTGGGGGTGGCGGTGACCGAGCTTCTGATCTACGCGTTCGGCGGTCCCTGAGAGGGCTCATTCATGTTCAGGCAACTGTTCTCGGCTTTGAAGAGCGGCGACGTGCTGGATCGGGCTTTCTCCGAGTTCTCGGAGATGCTCGATCACGCCGAGTGGATGTTCATCCGCGCCAACGAGGTGCTCAACCACAAGGTGCCGCCCGAGGAGGTTCGCGACTCGATCTACGATCGGGACAAGGGCATCAACGACCTGCTGAAGGGTATCCGGCGGAAGATCGTCCGCCACCTGACGATCAGCCCGGGCGGCGACGCGCCCGCGTGCCTGGCCCTGATGAGCGTGGCCAAGGACGCGGAGCGTATCGGCGATTACTGCAAGAACGTCTTCGAGGTCGGCCGGTTCTACACCGAGGAGTTCCGCGTCGAGCGCTATCACGAGCCGCTGGAGGAGGTTCGCAACGACGTGGAGCGCCTGTTCACCGCCGTGCGCGGGGCATGGGGCGAATCGGACCACAAGGCGGCCAAGCAGGCGATCAAAGCGGCCGACGAGATCCGCCGCCGGTGCGATGAGATCATCTCCCGGCTGCTGGGGGATCAGGCGAGCATTCAGACGCACGAAGCAGTGGCCTATTCCCTGCTGGCACGGCATTACAAGCGGGTCGCGGCCCACCTGGCCAACATCTCGACCGCGGTGACGGGGCGGATCGAGGACCTGGACTTTCGTCGCTGAGCCGACTCCGCTCGCCGCGACGTCCCCGGTCCCGGGGAGATACACTCCCTGCGATGGCCGGACCGCAGGACAATCCGCTTCGACCCGGCGACGAGCCGCCGCCGCCGGCCGACCCGGCGTCGTCCGAGGGCGAGGTGACGGGCGTCGACGATGTCCGCGAGCGATCGCCGGAGGATGAGCGCGTCGCGCGACTGCTGGCGCAGACGATCGACGTGCCCGTGCTCGCCGAGGCGGTCGAGCTGCAGGAGGCGGCGGACGCGGCGGACACGCTCGAGGACCTCGAGGAGGAGGAGGCGGCGGGGGTCCTCGAGTTGATGGACGAGGAGGTCGCCGCCCAGGCCCTGGCCGAGATGGAGGGCCCCCTGGCGGCGATGGTCCTTGAGGATCTGCTGGAGGAAGACAACGCCGAACTCGCCGGACGGCTGCTCGATCTGATGGCGCCCGACGACGCGGCGGACCTGCTCCAGACGATCGACAAGGAGAGCCAGGAGGAGGTGTACAAGGCGATGCCGGCCCTGGAGGCGGTCAAGCTGCGCCGCCTCGCCGGGTACGCCGAGGACACCGCCGCCGGCCTCATGACCACCGAGTTCGTCGTCCTGCGCGACGACATGACGGTGAGCGACGCGACGGCCACGATCCGCGCCAGCCGAATCCCCGAGGAAGTCCACCATCTGCCCGTCGTCGATGAGGGCGGGCGTCTGACCGGCATCGTCGGCCTGCGGGCGCTGCTGCTCAGCTCGGCCGACCGGCGCATCGCCGACCTGATGATGCGCGACATCAAGGCGGTCCGGGCCGACCTCGACCGCGAGGCCGTCGCGATGGAGTTCGACCGCTACGACTACTTCATGATGCCGGTCATCGACCGGGCCGATCGGCTGCTGGGGATCGTCACCGTCGATGACGTGATCGACATCATCCGCCAGGAGCAGACGGAGGACGTGCAGAAGACGGTCGGGGCCGGCGGTGAGGAGGCGGTGTACTCGCGGCTGATCGAGAAGTTCAGGGGCCGCTTCCCCTGGCTGGCGATCAGCCTCGTCCTCACCTGCGTGGCGGCGATCGTGGTCATCTTCGCCGAGGACATGATCCGCCGGCAGCCGATCCTGGCGTTCCTGATGCCGGTGATCGCGGCCCTGGTGGGCAACGCCGGTCACCAGGCGCTGGCGGTGACCCTGCGGGGACTGGTGCTCGACGAGGTTCGCCCCGAGCGGGTGACGCCACTCGTGCTCCGCGAGGCGATGGTGGGGCTGATCCAGGGCTGCCTGCTGGGCCTGCTGATGTTCTTCTTCGTCTGGTTCCTGGGCCTGTTCACGGCCGGGGCGACCTGGCAGGTGGCCCTGGTGGCGGCGATCGCCCTGGCGGTGGCGATGGGGGTGGGCACCCTCGCCGGCTCCGGCATCCCGCTGCTCATGCGCAGCCTCGGGCGTGATCCGGCCCAGAGCTCGGCGATCCTGCTCATCTTCATCACCGACCTTCTCGCCTTCAGCACCCTGCTGGGATTGACGCATCTGTCCGCGTTCTGGCTGCTGTCTCCGTCCGGCGCGATATAGTCCTGAAGCTGGGAGACGTCTCATGCCGAACTCTGCGCCGACCTCAACCGGCACGTCGAATCACGCGGGCCGGGACATCGACCGGATTCTGATCGATCGCGAACGGATCGCCCGCCGGGTGGAGGAGATGGCGGTCCAGATCCGAAGCGACCTGGAGGATCTCAGCGACGAGTTCGAGATCATCCTCGTCCCCATCCTCACCGGGTCGATCATCTTCCTCGCCGACCTCATCCGGCAGTTGCCGCAGAAGATCCGAATCAGCGTGGTCACCGTCAGCAGCTATCCGGGTCAGCGGACGACCACCACGGGCGCGCCGATCGTCAGTGACCTGCCCGGGGACCTGGAGAACCGGCACGTGCTCATCGTGGATGACATCCTCGACTCGGGCACGACCATCCGGCGGATCCGCGGGGAGATCGAGCACCGCGCCCCGCGCACGCTCCGCGCCTGCGTGCTCCTGCGCAAGAACGTCCCCTCGGCGCTGGAAACGCCCTGCGAATACATCGGCTTCGAGATCCCCGATGAGTTCGTGGTGGGGTACGGGCTGGACTACAACGGCTACTACCGCAATCTGCCGGACATCGGCGTGCTGAAGAAGGAAGCGCTGCATCGTGAGCAGTGAGCGGACGGGCGACAGGTCGCGCGCGGCCGGCGCGCCGTCGCCGGTCGCGGGGCGGGCGCTGAACGCCTCCGACGCGCCGGGGGTGGAGGCGTTGCCGCCCGCGCGGGCCGCGGCGCTGCTCCCGGCCGACCTCCTGCGCGACGATGAGATCATCATCCTGCTTATCCGCCCCAGCCTCCTGTTCATCCCCCTCTCGTGCCTGACGAGCCTGGTGGTCATCGCGTGCATCGCCTTCTTCCTGGCCTATCTCGCCCGCTGGCGGCCGTCCGTGGGCTGGTCGGACACCCACGCCTTCGCCCTCGGTCTGGGCCTGGCGGGGCTGCGCCTGAGCTGGCAGGCCCTGGAGTGGTACTGCCAGGTCTACGTGCTCACGGATCGGCGGATCATCCGGCGCATGGGCGTCATCCGTGTGGCCGTCTTCCAGACCCAGCTCAGGAACATCCAGCACACGAGTGTGTTCACCCGGCTGCGCGAACGCCTCTTCGGCCTGGGGACGATCGGCTTCGCCACCTCCGGCAGCGACGTGTTCGAGGCGTTCTGGCTGATGATCCGTCAGCCGTTCGCGGTGCATCGAACCGTCGTCGAGGCGATCGAGCGCTATCGATCGTGAGCGGGTCGGATCACGGCTCCCGCTCGGCCCGCGCGTTGAGGAAGCTGATGATCGAGCTGCGGCCGGTGACGGTGATGGCGTCGGGATGATTGCGCAGCTCGATGATGGTGCGGCCGTCGTGGACGCTCACGGTGGCGATGTGATGGGGGGTCGAGCCGAGGACGATGCGCTGCGTCGGCCCGCCGTCATCGAGCACGCACAACGATCGGCTCGCCCCGACCTCGACCGCGGCGGCGTTGCTCATCGACATCGCGACGACGACGACGGCGAGGGCGAAGAACGCCGCGCTGCTCGAGATCGCCCGCAGCCAGACCGGCACGGGCAGCCGCATCGCGAGGACGACCCAGAGGGCGGCGGTGATGACCGCGAGGACGTCGAGCCCGGCGATGATCTGGAGGTCCGCGTGCCAGGCGGCCGCCTCGATCGGCTGCACGGGAACGGGCCGCAGGGAGGCGGCGCGGAGGGGCGAGCCGGCCCACGCGATGAGCAACGCCGCGCTCACCATCGTCGCCGCCGCCCCCGTCGACGCGATCCCCGCCGCGAGTCTGGCCGCGGCCCGGCCGCTCACACCCGGCGGGCCACGTCCGAAGGAGTCGTTCGTGATCATCGCGTCGACGGGGGC
>JAXHTH010000106.1:0-28716 GCA_034211115.1 Planctomycetota bacterium
CCCCCGCCACCATCGAGCAGGTCGCCTCCGCGACATTCCCCGACGCGGTCGGCGCCGATCCCACCCGCATCATGCACGCGATCATCACCGGCATCAGTTTTCTCGGCGCGGGTACGATCATCGTGCACGGGGGTCGATCGGTGGAGGGGCTGACCACGGCCGCGTCGATCCTCCTCGTGGCCGCCCTGGGCATGACGACCGCGCTGGGGGCCTGGCGGCTCGCCGCGATGATCACCGTCCTCACCCTCCTGATCCTCGGCGGGGTGGGCGTGCTCGAGCAGCGCATCGCGCGCCACCGACGCAGCAAACCCTCCGACGAGACCGACCGGGGCGATTGATCGAAGAGCATGGGCCGCGCCGCGCGGGCCGTCGGCCTTCTCCTCCCGGCGCCTCAGTGAACATGGCGCGCGGGAATGGCCGCATTGCCCGGCATGCGAAGCTCGCTCAGGCTGGTGATCCCGGCTTCGGCCTTCGCCAGCGCGTCATCGAGCAGGAAGTGATGATCCCGGCCGACGAGATGATCGCGGAGGGTCAGCGAATCGGCGTGATCGGTGAGCCGCTTTCGATCGTCGTCATCGAGCACCCAGACCTCGAAGACGCCGATGCGCCCGCGAAAGCCGAGTTGGTTGCACGCATCGCAACCGACGGGTTCCCAGACCTTTTCCGGGGTTCCGGCCCCCAGCGCTTCCAGCCAGCGCCGATCCTGCTCGGTCGGCTCCGCCTCGCGGCGACACTGGGGGCACAGGCGGCGGACCAGCCGCTGGGCGACGACGATGGACGTGCTGGCCGCGATCTCGTGATCGGCGAGGCCGAGGTTGCGCATGGCGGTGATCGCGCCGACGGCGTCCTTGCTGTGCACGGTGGTGAGGAGTGTGCGGCCTGCGGTGGCGGCGTCCATCGCCGCCCGCGCCGACGGCGCATCGCGCATCTCGCCCACGAGCAGGTAGTCCGGATCGAGGTGCAGGGCCGCCTTGATCCCCGTGGGGAAGTCCAGTGCCTGTTCCTCGTCGATCTGGATCTGGTTCACACCCTCGATGCTGTACTCGACCGGATCCTCCAGCGTGATGATGCAGCGCTCCAGCAGCTTCATCTCGTGAAGCAGGGCGTAGAGGGTGGTCGTCTTGCCCACGCCGGTGGGGCCGGCCACCACGAACATGCCCGTCAGCATGCCCAGCCAGTCCCGGATGCGCTGATAATCCCGCTCGCTCAGGCCCAGCTCGTCCATCCGCTGCTCGACGCGCTGTCGTTCGAGCACACGGATGGCGAACTTCGGCCCGTCCAGGCAGGGGGCGAGGGTGACGCGCAGGTCGAGCCGGCGATCATCGATCTCCCGCCTGATCCGCGCCTCGGCGGGCATGAACATGGTGACGGGGTCGATGGAGGCCATCGCCTTGATCTGGTTGACGAGGCGCGCTCCCTCGGCCGGGGCGAGCAGGGCCCCGTCATGCACCACCCCGTCGATCCGGAGCCGGATCCGGAAACCCGTCGGCTGCGGATCGACGTGAATGTCGGAGGCGAGCTCACGCATGGAATCGCGCAGCAGCGCCTCGGCGAGGGCGGGCTGCTCGTCCGGCGCCGCTTCCGCCGTGGCCTCGGACTCGGTCGAGACGGCGTCGAGCAGCAGCCGCGTCAGCTCCTCCTGCGCCGGCCGCGACTCATCGCGCCGCTGATCCTGTGCATTCTCGGTCGTCGTGGATTCGGTGGTGGTCATGGAGTCGTTGCCTCATGCAAAGATCTGGTCGAAGGAGAATCGAGCCCCGGTTCATGCCCCGTCGGAAACCGCCGCGCTGCGCAGCACGGCGCTGGCGGCGAGACCGTCGGGGAGCGTCCTCGCCTCGGCCGCGAACACCCGGCCGCCGGTGGCCGCGCAGTGAGCCACCGCGGCGTCGAGCAGATCCTCGTCGGTCGGCTCGCGCTGTTCGTGAAGCCGGATCGAGCCCGACGCCGCCTCGAACCGGCCCCAGACCTGGTCGTGCAGCGAGACGAACAGCGTGCGCACTTGCCCCTGGGTCGCGGCGGCGAGAATGGTCTCCAGATCGCGGGACGCGAGTCGACGCGGGACCGCGGCGTGGAACTGTTCGACCTCTTCGGCGAGGGCTTCCGGACCCGTCCCTCGAATGTGCGCGCGGACCCTGCGGCGCAGCTCGTCGGGGCGCAGCTCATCGGGATTGCCCTCCAGCGTCGCGTTGAGCAGCCTGCGATGAGAGTTCGCCGTGCGATAGATCGATTGGATCGGCTCGGCCGCGGCGAGCATGAGCGGCGCCCGGTCATCCCGCAGGCGGGAGACGACGGCGGTGTCGATCATGCGGCAGTATTCCAGCAGTCGCTTCTTCTGCTCGGCGTCGTCGGCGGCGGTGCCGTGGCCGTGGAAGATCGCATCGCGCTGCCCGCCCCCCCGCGGCGGAGCGCCGCTGTGATACTGGAGCTGTCGCTGCGGATCGTCGAACCGCATCGCGTCGGCGAAGTCGTTCGGTGCGTCCGGCAGCGTGACCGGCTCCACGTGATCGTCGTCTACCCGGTACAGATCGACGCGGCGCTGGCTCAGGGCGAGCACGTACACCGTCGGCGGCGCATCGGTGACGGCAAAGAGCGGCTTGACGTGAAACCGCTCGCCGCACCAGGCGAACGCGGGCACGTCATAGGGCAGCTTGAACGCGTGCTCCCGGTCGCCGCAGAGCAGGGCGAGGGCGGCCCCGCCGTGCCGGGCGAGCTGCCGCCCGTCCAGCCGCCTTCGCGCCGGCTCCAGCCGCTGGGCGATCGCGCGGTCGGAGAGGCCCCGCCCGGCGAGCTGGCGCTCGGCCTCGCGGAGAAGATTCCGCAGCCGGATCACGTCCTGCTGGGACCCGTCGCCGCCATCCTCCAGCGGCAGGTAGAGCGAGACGCACGGTTCGTGGCGATGCTGGATCAACTGTCGGATTGTCTGGCGATCGATGTGCATGATGATCACTTCGGCGGGCGGGATGCCTGATCGCGATGCCGCGTCGCCGCGCCCGCCGGCACCGGGCAGGCGCGAAGAGTCACCGCGATCCGCGTCACCGGTTCCGCGGCGGACATCGCCAGGGACGAATCAGGCCTGTTCGAGTACCCACTGCACGGCGTGGCGCACGAGCTGATTGCTGTCCGCGAGATTCAGCTTCTCCTTGATGTTCTCGCGGTAGGTTTCGATCGTCTTCATGCTGAGCGCGAGCTTGTCGGCGATCTGGCGCGTGCCGAGCCCTTCGCCCAGCAGCCGGTAGACCTCGAGCTCGCGATCGCTCAGCCGATCGATGGGCGACTCCTCGAGGTCGGTCTTTCCGCCCACCACGCTGTGCAGGAGGCGGTTGGACATCTGCTCGCTGAGGTAGATCTCGCCGGCGAGAACGCGCCGGCAGGCCTCGACGAGGAAATCGGTGGCCGTCTGTTTGTTGAGATACCCCAGCGCCCCGGCGCGGAGGGCGCGTTCGGCGTAGAGCGTCTCATCGTGGACGGAGACGATGAGCACGTGCAGCTCCGGCCAGCGGGCCTTGAGATCCTTGAGGAGATTGAGCCCGTCCATCCCGTCGAGCTGGATGTCGATGATGGCCATGTCGGGGTGGAACTCCTCGACGGCGCGGACGGCCTCGCCGGCGTTGGCGGCCTCGGCGCACACGTTCAGATCCGGCTCATCGTCCAGCAACTGGCCCATCCCGTGGCGGACGATGGGATGATCGTCCACGATCAGGACCCGTCTCGAGCGATCGGTGGGGGTTCGTTTTGTGGCTTTCTCGTTCATGGTCGGGATCGCCTTTCTTTCAGGCGGCAGGTGACGACGGTTCCGTGGCCGGGTTCTCCGGTGATGTCGAGGGCCGCTCCGATGATCCCCGCGTGGTGTCTCATGGTGCGCGTGCCGAGCCCCGGGTTTGTGTCGGGGGGCAGGCCGATACCATCGTCGGTCACGCGGATCACGGTCGCCTGGGGCGTGCTGTCCACTTCGATGCGGATGCGTTCGGCCTGACTGTGCCGGCCGGCGTTGGACGCGGCTTCGTGCATGATCCAGTACAGGTGCAGGGCATCGTCATCGTCCCACCCCGGCAGCGGGCCGCGAAGCTGGAACTCGCAGGGGATTCCGAAGCGCTTCTCCGTGTTCTGGGCCAGTTCCTGGAGGGCTTCGCGGAGTCCGCCGAAGCCCATGTCGATGGGGCTCAGTCCGCGGGACATGCCTCGGACCTTTTCCAGGGTCTCGGAGATGAGCTCCTTGATCCGCGCCGCCTCTTCCGCCTCGTCGCTGCCGCTCGTCTCCAGCCGTCGCCGCAGGCGATCGCAGAGGATCGACGCGCCCACGAGATCCTGGCACACGCCGTCGTGCAGCTCGCGCCCGAAGCGCTGCTGCTGGAGCCAGACGTTGTCGGCGGCGGCGCGCTCCAGCGCCTTGCGCTCGATCACGTAGCCGATCTGGAGACCGATGTCGCGGGCGAGTTCGCGGACAATGTCGTCGGAAGGGTCGCGTTGTGTCGAGTAGAACGCCATCGCGCCGACACGCTGATCCCCGGCGAGGATGGGGAATCCGTAGGCGGCGACGAGGCCGACGTCGATGGCCAGGCGCGCCGCCTCCGGGTCCACGACCTTCGGCAAGTCGGTGATCGCGATCGCTTCGCCCGACGCGTGCACTTCCGTCGCGGGCAGACGACCCGAGGCGGCGGCGACGGACTCGCACCGATCCTTGAACGCCTCGAAGACCGGATCGTCGTTCGGATGCCAGACGTGCAGCATGCGAGACCGGGGATCGCGACGCTCCGGATAGTGGACGATCGTGTGGGCCAGGCGCAGCGCCGGATCCTCGGCGCAGATGCGCTGCATGGCGTAATGAATGGCGGACTCCGCGTCGCCGGCCGCGTTCGCCCTCGCGGTGATGTCTCGAAGTATGCTCACAAAGGTATCCGTGGTCTCAGGTCGGCTCGGTTCCGGGGCGGCCGTCGAGCGTCCCGTCTCCCGCGGCGGGACGGCGCGCGCCTCGGCGGGCGCGCCGGGTTCGCGCTCCGTCATCTCGTGCCGGACGCTGTTCACAGCAAGCTCCTCGCTTCCACAAGGCATGAAACGAAAACGTGCGGGAAGAACTCGCCGAATCCACGAACGCCGGGGCGGACTTGGCGCGGCAGGCGGTCGGGTTGCGTTCCGTCGCGGTCCTTGCCGTCCCGGATCCGATCATTCTACGCCGTCCCTCCTGTGAACGCGCCGGGCATGTGGTCCAGACCGTTCAGCCTGCGACGTCCGATCGTTCGTACACCCTGAACGCGCGGCGCCTGGATCGCGCCGGGAGTCGGCCGACGGCGGCAGCGGCCCGGTGGTCCGCTGCCGACACGAGTATCCGTCACCGGCAGGCTCACGGTCATCGGTCGTTGTGCGGGCCTCGCCATGGGGGGATCCCCCAGATTCCTCGTGCCGGCCCCGCCCTTCCGGCTCGTCCGGCTGCTCCGCTTCGGGAGATGAACCACCCGGCGTTGTCTGACTTCCCCAAACGGGGAACGGGATCGAGCCGGATGGGAATGATGGCCGGCGAGGAGAGGATTGGTCTGAACGGGCCGCCGCCGATCGTCGGCGGGGTCTTCTCTCCTGACTCCAGACGCGCCCGACGCGAGGAAGAGCCAGCCATGAAGTACCAGTTGCCGGATCTGCCCTATCCGCACGATGCGCTCGAGCCGGTGATCGACGCCGAGACCATGCGCATTCATCACGAGAAGCATCACGGGGGCTACGTGAAGAAGCTCAACAAGGCGATCGAAGGGCTCGCGGCCCCCGAGGACGTTCGAGATCTGATCGCCGATCTGGACGCCGTCCCCGCCGAACAGCGCGAGGCGGTGCGCAACAACGGCGGCGGGCACGCCAATCACAGCCTGTTCTGGAACGTCATGCGGCCGCCCTCGACGCGCTCCGGGCCCGGCGGGGAACTCGAGCAGGCGATCGGAACCGCCTTCGGCGATGTTGACAAGCTCCGCGAGCTGTTCACCGAGACCGCCAAGTCCCGCTTCGGCTCCGGCTGGGCGTGGCTCTGCGTGCACGAGAACGGCGAGCTGTTCGTCTGCTCCACCCCCAACCAGGACAGCCCGCTCATGCAGGGATACGTCGAGCGCCCCGGGATCCCGATCCTCGGCCTGGACGTGTGGGAGCATGCCTATTACCTGCTCTATCAGAACCGCCGCGCCGATTACGTGAACGCGTGGTGGGACATCATCAACTGGGAGCACGTGGCGGAGTTCTACGCGGCGGCGCAGCTCGTGGCCGCGGCGCAGTAAAGGGCGCGGGGAAGAGACGACACATCAGAATGCCCGGCGACCGGCGGCCTTCGCTCCGAGCGGGCCGCCGCGTCGCTTTTACCGCGCGCGCCCCCCGTCAGCCCGTCTCCGAGGCCGCGGCCTGCCAGTACCGCTCGAACCGGCCGGCGAGCCGCCTGGGCTTCTCCGCGAACAGCCGCGCGCCCAGCGGGCGAGCCTCGGCGCGAAGCTCGGCGCTGCGGCGGTCGATGAGCTCGAGCAGGCGCCGCTCGGCGTCCGCGTCGCCAAGATTGCCCGGCTCGGCCCGGATCGTCTCCCGAAGCACGACGAGGTCATGGTCGTCGCCCAGCCGATCGGTGAGCGTTTTCAATTCGTCGCGCCGAACCTCGAGCACCGGTTCCCAGATGGACCGGAGCATGCGCACGTGATAGCGATGGTACTTCACGCGCTTGCGCCACTCGTGGAAGCGCTCATCGGCCGGTTCATCATACGCCTCGTTCATGGCGCGGCGCGCGCGCCGATAGGTCTTCTGCAAGCCGCCGGTCAGGGCGTCGAAGCCCGAGCCGTCGGGGGACCAGTTTTTCACGCGCCGCTTCGCCTCGCCGAGGCGGTCGATGACCTCGGCGGCGCGCTCGTCCAGGCGCAGGCGGGCGGCGATCGCCTCCCGCCGCTGCCGCAGGGCCCGGCGCGCCGTCTCGAGCAGCGCCCCGTCCAGCTCCTCCCGGTACCGCTCGGCGAGCAGGTCCAGCGACTCGATGAGGGCCTCGGCATCGCGGAGATCGGAGAGGCGTCGCGCCGCGTCGCGGAGCGCGGCGTTCTCGGCCTGATAGAGTTCATTCAGATTCGGGCGGAGGAGCCGCAGCAGGGCGCGAAGTTTCTTGAGCCGCTTCCGCGCCTCGTGCACGCCCGTGTGCAGCGCCTCGGCCGACACGGACAGATCGTCGATCGCCCGCGAAAGCTGCTCCTTCGCGATGCGCCTGGCTTCCTTCTGGATCGGTTTGTCCGGACGAAAACGGTATGGCATGGCTCTGTCGAAGAGGCGAGGAACCCGGATCGGCCTGCGGCGTCAACGGCGCCTGTCGCCGAAATGAGCCGGGCGTCCGCCCGCCTTCATCATGGTACGCGACCGGTCGGCGCGCCCCGTGGTGGTATTCCCCAGTCGCGTTTCGTCGATTCGCCGAACACGACGCCGGATGATGCGCCCGATGAAGAGCCCGGACGCTGCGCATATTCTCAGGAAACCGAATGATCAAGGACAAGGAGGCGACCATGCGCCTGCAGGACATCATGACACCTCATCTCGAGTACATCGACGCGGAGCGTTCGCTGTTCGACGCGGCGAGCCGGATGAAGGCCCTGGACGTGGGGATCATGCCCGTGGTGGAGAACGACAAGCTCGCGGGCACCATCACCGATCGCGACATCACGGTGCGGGGCGTCGCCGCGGGGCGCGACCCGGCCGTCACCCCGGTCCGGGACGCGATGACCGCCGGCGTGATCACCGCGCCCGAAGACGCGGACGTGGACACCGCGATGAAGCTGATGAAAGAACACCGGGTCCGGCGGATCTTCGCGAGCAACGCCGAACAGAAGCTCGTCGGCGTCGTCTCGCTGGGTGACGTGGCCAGGACGGTCGAAGCGCCGCAGCCGGTGGCGGAGACGGTGCGAAAAGTCTCCGAGCCGACGTAACACGATCGCGGCATCGCGCTCGGCGCCGGCGGAACACGTCTCGCGGCTGGGCATCCACGGCTGTCGACCGATCACCGCTGGTCCCTTCAGCGCCGATCCTCGGGCTGTTCGGTCCCTTCGGTCTCGTCGCCTTTGAGCAGATCGGCCGCCCCCTGGAGCAGACCGCTCATGCTCTCGAGCAGGGCGCCGGCCGCGCGCGGGGCGGCCTTCGCGCCGGCGCTCCCCGCTTCCTGCGCGAACTGCGCCGGGTGCCGCGCCGCGGCCGTCAGGGCCGTCTGCGCCTGCCGCCCGATGCGTCCTCCGGCGCGGCGGGCATGGTCGACAAGCTCCTTCACGCCCTCGGCGGCGCGTCCGCCGGCCTGGCGCGCCCGCTCCGACACCACGTCGACGAACATCCGCTCGAGCGTCTGAAGGTCCTCGACCGTGCGGGCGACGTCGTTTTGAGCGAAGGTCTCCGCCCGCCCGCGCGCCTCTTCGAGAGCGAGGCGGGTCGCGGTGGCGGTCGCCTCCACGCCGTCGGCGAGGCCGTCGATCGTCTCGCGCAGCACACTGTCGCGCCGCTCGGGCGCGACGGACCGGGCGCCCTCGATCGCGCCGCCGAGCATCTGGCCCGCCAGATCCTGTACGCGATTCATCGGAAGGCGGCGCTCGCGCACGGTCTCGACGACGGCGCGGCGGACGCGCTGGCGAACCTCGTCCCCCTCGCGGACGATCCGCTCGGTTTCCGCGGCCGCCGACTGAAACTCGTTCGACTCTGGCGTATCCATCATGAGGCACCTTTCTGCTTACGGGGTTGAGATTCCGGCTCCTGTCCCGAGTCGCCGGCGTCTGCGCGCCGAGCCGCGGCGGCGCGGATGACAAGGATACCCTGTCCCGCGAGCATCGGCAGGACGCTCAGGCCGAGAATCACCGACCAGCCGGAGACGCCCGGCGCGCGGGTTCGCAGAATGTCCGACAGCCCGGGCAGATACACGGCGGCGAGCAGCAGCACCGCACATCCAACGATCGCCAGCCACATCCAGGGATTGCCCACCACGTCGTTGCGCCACGGCGACGTGTCGGCATCGCGGAGGTTGAGCACGAACCACAGCTTCGCGAACCCGAGCGTGAGGAACGACACGGTCACCGCCGCCTCGCGCTGCAATCCCAGGCCCTGCAGGGCGATGGTCAGCCCGGCGAGCACGCAGGCGGAGATCACCACGCTCCACCCGCCGATCGACAGCCAGTGCCGGCGGGTGAGGACGGCTTCGTCGGCCGGACGCGGCGGACGATGCATCACGCGATCGTCGCCCTTTCCCACTCCGAACGCCAGCGCGGGGAAGACGTCGGTGAGCACGTTCAGATAGAGAATCTGCAACGGCCGCAGCGGCAGCGGCGCGCCGACGAGCGACGCGCCGGCCACCGCGATGATCTCCGCCAGGTTCGTGCACAGCATGAACATCACCGACTTGCGGATGTTGCGGAAGATGATGCGGCCTTCTCGAATGGCGGCGACGATGGTCGCGAGCCGGTCGTCCTTGAGGACCATGTCGGCGGCCTCGCGCGCCGCGTCCGTGCCGCGCTTCCCCATCGCCACGCCGATATCGGCCTTCTTCAGCGCCGGCGCGTCGTTGACCCCGTCGCCGGTCATCGCCACCACCTCGCCTTCCGCCTGGTAGACTGATACCAGATCCAGCTTCTGCTCGGGGCTGACCCGCGC
The DNA here is from genome assembly GCA_034211115.1 of Planctomycetota bacterium. Lineage (GTDB taxonomy): Bacteria > Planctomycetota > Phycisphaerae > Phycisphaerales > SM1A02 > JAXHTH01. The sequence continues at coordinate 9,616 of JAXHTH010000106.1, forward strand.
GAAGATGGAGGCGTCCAGCACGCGTTGACGCTCCTGTTCGGAGAGCTCCTCCGGCGCGCGCAGGTCGCGGCCGAGGACGGCGTCCGGCCCGTCCCGGTCGGCCAGATTGATGCTGCCGCCGACCGCGCGCGCGGTCTTGGGCTGATCGCCGGTCACCATCACCACCCGCACGCCGGCGGCGCGGCAGGCCGCGATCGTCTCTTCGATCTTCTCCCGCGGCGGGTCGTGCAGGCCGAGCAGGCCCAGGAACCGCAGGTCCGCGTAGGGATCGGTATCCGGCTGATCAACGCGGCGATCGGCGAAGGCGAGGACGCGGTAGCCGTCCTCGGCCAGGTCCTCGGCGCGCGTTTCCCAGCGGCGCCTTTCGTCATCATCGAGTTCCCGCCTCTTGTCCGCATCGTCTCCGGCGAGGGCAGTGCACTTTTCGAGCACGGCCTGCGGCGCGCCCTTGACCGCGACGAGGTGGTCCTCGCCGTCCTCGTGCACGGTGGCCATCATCATCATGTCCGGATCGAAGGCGTGCTCCTTCGCCTCGGGAAGGCGCTCGAGCAGGTCGTCGCGGCGAAGATCGAGCCGCGCGCCCGCCTCGAGCAGCGCCACTTCCGTCGGGTCGCCCAGCGCGCCCTGCTCCAACGCTTCCTCGCCATCGTCTTCCGGGATCGAGGCGTTGTTGCAGAGTACGCCGACCTTCAGAAGCCGACGGGCGAGGGCATCGTCGTCGAGGCCGTCCGTATCGTCCCCGATCGTGTGCTCGGCGGCGGGCGTGAGCACCCGCCGCACGGTCATGCGGTTCTCGGTGAGCGTGCCCGTCTTGTCGGTGAGGATGATGCGGGTGGCGCCGAGGGTTTCGACGGCGGTGAGGCGGTTGACCAGCGCCTGCCGGCGCGCCATGAGCCACATCCCGCGGGCGAGGGCGATGGTGGCCACGATGGGCAGACCCTCGGGGATCGCCGCCACCCCCAGCGCGATCGCGGTTTCGATCATCAGCAGCATCGGCTGGCCGGCGGCGAGGCCGGCGAGGGCGACGATCGCCGCGATCACCAGCGTCAGCCACGCGAGCCGGCTGCCGAGACGATCAAGATGTTTCTGCAGCGGCGTGGTCTCGCTCTCCGCCCCCTCGGCCAGCTCGGCGATGCGCCCCAGTTCCGTGTTCATTCCCGTCGCGGTGACCACGCCCTCGCCGGATCCTTCCGTGATCGTCGTCCCCTTGAAGAGCGTGTTGGCGCGCTCGGCGAGCGGGGTGTTCTCTTCCACGCGATCGGTGTTCTTGCGCACGGGCATCGCTTCGCCGGTCAGGGCCGCTTCGTTGACGTGGAGGTTGTTCGCCTCGATGAGGCGCAGGTCGGCGGGGACGATATCGCCGCCGTCGAAGATGACGACGTCGCCCGGCACGAGCGCGGTCACCGGCACGCTGCGCTCCTGCTTTCCGCGTCGGACGCGGACGCGTCGGCGGCCGAGTCGGCGCAGCGCCTCCATCGATCGCGCCGCCCGCCACTCGCTGACGAACCCGATGCCGGCGTTGACGACGATCACCGCGGCCAGGGCGATCGCCTCCGGCCATTTCGCGGTGGCGACTGCGAGCGCCCCCGCCGCCACCAGGATCAGAATGACCACGCTCCTGAACTGGACGAGGGCGATGCGGAGGACGCTGCGTCGGCGCGCCTCGCGCAGGCGGTTGGGGCCGTGCCGCTCCCGCCGCTTTCTCACCTCGTTCTTCGACAGCCCCGCCTCGGCGCGGACGCCGAGATCCTCCATCGCCTGCTCGGGCGATCTTGCGTGGAACGGAGGATCGGGGGAGTCTGACATCGTCTCAGCGAATGCCCGAAGGGACGGGGTGGCGTCGGGGGCGTCGGCGGCATACGGCGGGCCCAGGCCCGCGCCGCTTACGCCCCGTACTTGGCAAGGCGCTCCGCGTTGGCCAGCGCCAGGGGCATGAGATGCGTGGCGGGCAGGCGGGGGCCCAGCGCGCCGGCCAGACATGCCCGCTCGCCGAACGTCGTCACCCGGTCGGGACGGCAGCGCGGCGACCACAACATCACCGGCACCGGATGCCAGGAGTGCTCCTCCATCCGGCTGGGCGTCGAGTGATCCCCGGTCACGAGGATGACATCGGGCGCCTGCTCCCGCAGGGTTGGCAGATGCTCATCGACCTCTTCGATGAGGTGGACCTTCCGATCGAAGTCGTTGTCTTCGCCGGCGCTGTCCGTGCCCTTCACGTGAAGGAAGAAGTAGTCATAGTCGTCCCAGTTTCGCTGCATGACCTCGAGGCGCTCGGGCAGGCGGCCGTCAACCTCCAGCGCGTCCATTCCCACGAGCCGGGCCACGCCGCGGTACATGGGGTAGGCCGCCAGCGCGGCGGCGCGGAGGCCGAAGACGTCCCGGACGTCGGGCCAGTCGGGGCGCCGGGAGAAGCCGCGGAGCAGGACGCCGTTCGCCGGCTCCCCAGCGAGCATGTTCCGCGCCTCGCCGACAAACCGCCGGACGAGGTCCGCGGCGCGCTCGGATCCGGACGCGCGCGCCGCCGCCTCGATGGGCGGCTCGCCTTCCGCCTGCGGGTCCGTCGCCTCGATGTCGCCGTGCAGATCGTCGCCGCGGAGCACGAGCACGAATCGGTGCTCCTTCACCGGTTCGACGAAGAGTTCGGCGTCCGGGAGATCGATCGCGCGCAGCTTCTCGCAAAGCTCAGCGCCCGTTTCGCTGCTGATGCGCCCGGCCCGGCGGTCGGCGACGAGGCCGTCGTCATCCAGCGTGCAGAAGTTGCCGCGCGCCGCGACGTCGCCGTGCTCGAGGTCGAAGCCGATGCCGAGGGCCGACAGCACGCCGCGCCCGACTTGGTACTCGACCGGGTCGTAGCCGAACAGCGCAAGGTGGGCGGGTCCGCTGCCGGGCGTGATCCCGGGCCCGATCGGCTCGTGCAGGCCGCAGATGCCTTCGCCGGCGAGGGCATCCAGGTGCGGCGTGCGCGCCGTCTCGAGCGCGGTCCGGTTCCCCGGCTGCTCGGCCAGGCCGCCCAGGCCGTCGAGCACGAGCAGCACGATGGTCGTCTCGGCCGGCTGCCGCAGCGAGCCGATGAGCTCAAGGTTCACCATGACGCGGGAGTCCTCAGATCACGGGGGCAAAGGGGCGCCGATCAGACCGCCGTCAGTGACGGCTCGCCCAGCAGGCGGCGCATCCGCTGGCCGTGCTCGGCCTCGTCGGCGGCCTGCTCCTCCATGTGCAGCTTCAGCGCGATCAGGCCTTCCTGCTCGGCGAGCTGGGCGAGCTTCGTGTAGCGGTCCACATCCTCGCGCTCGGCTTCGGCGTCGCGCTGGAGCATCTGGGGCACCTCGGCCGGCGGGGGCGTGAGGTCCGGATCGAGCCGCGGCGTCGCATCGAGCATCGCAAGCTGGTTGGCCAGATACTGGGCGTGGCCGATCTCGTCACCGACCTCATCCTCGTACATGGCTCGCACGGGCTCCCACTGCGATCCCTTGATCATCGCCGCCTGGAGCATGTAGCGCAAGGCCGTCGAGATCTCCTGGTTGAGCTGCTCGTTCAAACCCTGGATGAGTTCCTGGTTCTGCACGTTCGGTCTCCTTTGTCGGGACAGTGTCGGGAATGTGCCGGCTCAGCCGCACTTTGGCCCCAATCGGGGGGGAAAGCCGGCGTCCCGACTCACATCCTGTGGAGTGGAACGCCGGCGTGAGGTGCATCACGGCAGCGAACGCGCGCCGGCGTATGCCTTCCTTTCGCCTGAGCCTACCCTGCGAGCGCAGGGCAGAAAGCGGGTGGAGGACGGCTCCACCTCTCCCGGCATTACCTCCGTCAGGGCGTGGGGAAATCCCCCAGTTCAACCTTTCCGGCCGTCAGCGCGAAGACGCACCGGTGAGTGCGGTTACGGTCCGCGCCCCGCCGCGGGTCGCCCGCGCACGAGATGCGCGATGAGGGAAAGGACGAACAGGACGATGAAGACGAAGAACAGGATCTTCGCGATCGTCGCCATCACGCCCGCGAGGCCGAAGAAGCCGAACGCGGCGGCGAGCAGACTGATGATGAAGAAGACGAGCGCCCAGCCGAGAAGTCCCATGTGAGTGTCCTCCGTTCATGGTGCATGCGAAGGCCCGCTCCCGGCGCGGGCCGGGAGCGAGCGCAGGGGTGGGAAGGGGCGAAGGGTGTTTCAGGCGTTCGCCGCGGCGGTCGCGCGACCGGTCGTCCGTGCGGCGAGCTGCTCCAGGATCGACCCGCAGAAGTCGGGCAGATCATCCGGGACGCGGCTGGTGACGAACGGCTCGTCAACGATGACCGGCGCATCCTCGTACTCCGCCCCGGCGTTGACCAGGTCATCGCGCACCGATTGATAGCAGGTCATGCGCTTGCCCTCGACCACGCCGGCGGAGATGAGGATCTGCCCGCCGTGGCAGATGGCGGCGATCACGCGACCTTCCGACACGAACTCGCGGACGACGCGCAGAAGCGGCTCGATCGTTCGCAGCGCGTCGGGCATGCGTCCTCCGGGAATGACGAGGCCGTCGAAATCCTCGGCCGCGACGTCGGTGAACGCGACATCGGATCGCACCGGATAGCCATGCTTGCTCCGATAGACCGTGTCCGGCGCCTGTCCGGCCACGACGACTTCGCAGCCGGCCTCGCGCAGACGCAGCCGCGGGTAGTGCAGCTCGAGATCTTCATACTCATCACCGGCGATGATGAGGACCTGGGGTTGTCGTTGTTCAGCCATGAATGACTCCGTCATGAGGGGGATATGTTCCGATGTGTTCTTGCGGCCGGACGCACCGCCTCGCGGCGGCCGGTCCGGATGATCGTGTGAGGACCGCGCTCCGCGTTCAGTGCGAGTTCTCGATGGGGAGATCTGCGTTCTTCCAGTCCATCTTGCCCGCGGCGTAATCCATGACGTTCGTGTAGCCGAGGTCCTCCATGCTGCGTGCGGCCTTGGGAGAGGCATCGCACGCCTCGTCCATGCAGTACACGACGACCGGCTTGTCCTTGTCGGGGACCGCCTGCCGGATCCGCTCATCGAACCCGTCGCCGGGCGGAACGTTGATCGCGCCGGGAAGGTGGAACTTCCGAAAATACTTCTCATCGAGCGTCTCGACGACGGCGACGTCATCGCCGCGATCGATCATTCCTTTCAGTTCATCGCGCGTGATCGTTTTCATGGGCGCTCCTTACAAAAGGAAAAAGAGGCGAGGTCGGTGCGGGTCAGGCGAGTGGTGGACGGAACCATGACTGTGACGTGAAACCTCCGACCCCGCCCCGCGCCGTCCCGTGCGGCAAGAGCCGGGCGACGCGCTCCGGTCCTTTGGCGGGGATTATCCATCGGCGGCCTCGCACGGGCAGTCGGTTCAGGCACGGGATTGGCATCGGGTGTTTCCCGAGCCCCGTGGTATCCGCCGGCGGCGCGTGTCGCGTGGGCGATTCACCGGTTCCCCGACGGGCGCTCGCCCCCTGTATTCACCGGCCACGACCGGCTGGACCGACCAACCACCGTCCGCGTAGGCTTGGAATCGCGGGGTTCGGCCCCACGCCAGGCCGCAGGGTGATCGACATGAAGAAGATACTCACCGTCACGTTCAACCCCGCCCTCGACAAGAGCTGCACCACGCAGGCCATTGAGCCGGAGCGGAAGCTCCGATGCGATGACGTGCAGCGCGATCCCGGCGGGGGCGGAATCAACGTCGCCCGCGCCGTGCGTCGGCTCGGGGGAGAGGCCACCGCGCTGTGGGCCTGCGGCGGCGCGACCGGGTCCGTCATGTCCGGTCGGCTCGATGAGGAGCAGGTCGCCCACGAACCGTTCCAGATCGCCGAAGAGACGCGCGAGAACCTGGTCGTGCATGACACGTCGACGGATCGCGAGTTCCGCTTTACGCTTCCCGGAGCGAGATTGAGTGAGCGCGAGATCGACGGCCTCTGCGATCGGGTGATGGACCTTCACGCGGACTTCGTCGTCGCGAGCGGGAGCCTGCCGCCCGGTGCGCCGGACGACACCTTCGCCCGCCTCGCGAAGATGCTCTCGGAGCGTGATGACGGTCGGTTCATCGTCGACACGAGCGGCGGGCCTCTGCAGGCGGCCGCCGAGGCGGGCGTCTGGCTGCTCAAGCCCAATCATCATGAACTGTGCCAGCTCGCGGGATGCGATCTCGAGGACGATGCGGCGATCCGGGATGCGGCGCGGCATCTTCTTGAGTCGGGCCGCGCGGCCGTCGTCCTCGTCACGCTCGGCTCCGCCGGCGCGCTGCTCGTCACCGCCGAGCGCGTCGAGCGCATCGCCGCCCCGACGGTGCCGATCCGCAGCCGGGTCGGGGCGGGCGACAGCACGGTGGCCGGCGTCGTTCTGGCCCTTGCCCGGGAGCGTGATCTGGCGGAGGCGGCGCGGCAGGGCGTTGCCGCCGGCGCCGCCGCCGTCATGACCGAAGGCACCGAGCTCTGCCGCGGTGACGATGCGAACCGCCTCTACCGCGCCATGCTCGAGGAGCACGAATCGGCGGAGACGACCGCGTGAGCATCGACGGTCCCCGTCCAATGCGGTGGCCTCCGCTCCCGCGCCGCAAGCAACCCGCGGCGGGATGTCGCCGATTCCCGATCGTGGACATCATCCATCCCGGCCGCGGGCGGGCATTTGTCAGGATCTGCTAGACTGCCCGCCCATGTCTTCACCACTCGCCTTCGGGCGGACAATCCGAAGCACGCAGCGCACGCGGGATATCCTCGTCATCCTCGCGCGGTACGGCTTCGCGGGCATCATCCAGGAACTCAACCTCGATCGGCTCCTGCTCAGGAGCCGCAAGCTCGTCGGCGCCGCCGAGCCCGATGAGGAAGTTACCCGGCAACCGACGGAGGTGCGCTTGCGCCGGGCGATGGAGGAGCTCGGCCCGACGTTCATCAAGCTCGGGCAGGTGCTGAGCATGCGCCCCGATCTCGTTCCCCCCGGCTGGGCGGAGGAGTTCGAGCAGCTCCAGGATGAGGTTCCGCCCGTCGCGTTCGAGGGTATTCAGAAAAGACTGGAGGAGGAGTTTGGCGAGCGGCAGGAGGAGCTGTTCGACTCGATCGAGGAGGAGCCGCTCGCCGCGGCGTCGATCGCGCAGGTTCATCGCGCCGTGCTCCGCGGAGGCCGGCCCATCGTGCTCAAGGTGCTGCGCCCGGGGATCCGTGACAAGATCGCTTCTGACATGGACATCCTGCGCCGGATCGCCGAATTCGCCGAGGCGCATTTCTCCAATCTCGGTTACAGCCCGACCGAGGTCGTCGATCAGTTCAGCCGCGAGCTGAAGACGGAGATCGACCTGACGCACGAAGCGCGGGCGGCCGATCGCCTGCGCCGCAACTTCATCGACAACGAACACGTCCACTTCCCAGAGGTCTTCTGGGAAGCGACCACGTCCTCCGTGCTCGCGATGGAGGAGATCCGCGGTACGCTGCTGTCGAAGATGGAGCCGGAGGAGCTGAGCGAAGCCGATCGGCAGGAGATCGTCGCCCGCGGCACCGACGCCGTCTTCCGCCAGTGTCTCGAGCACGGCTTCTTTCACGCCGACCCGCACCCGGGCAACATCTTCATCCTGCCCGGGGCGGAGATCTGCTTCATCGACTGCGGCATGGTGGGGCATGTCGATCCCGAGACGGCCGGGCTGCTTGCCGATCTCGTGCACGGGGTCATCGAGGGCGATCTCAACCGCGTCATCGACGTGACCCTCACACTGGGCGGCGCCGATCCCGCCCTCGCCGAGGATCGCGCCTTCCGCGCCGACACCTGGGAGTACATCTCCCGTTTCGAGCAGAGCACGTTCGACAAGCTCGACATGGGCCGGCTGCTCCAGGACTTCTTCGATCGCATTCGCCGGCATCGGCTGCGCTGCCCGTCGGACATCGTCTTCCTCATCAAGGCGATCACGACGATCGAAGGCATCGGCGAACGGCTGATGCCCGACTTCGACATCGCCACCCACGTCGAGCCGTACGTGCAGCGCCTCGTCCGCCGGCGCTACGGCATCGGCGCCCTGCGCAGCCGGCTCCAGACCAGCGTGCTCGGTTACGCGCAGGTGATCGAATCGCTTCCCCGGCATGTGCGATCGCTGCTGCACAACATCCGCCGCAATCGCGTGACCGTGCACCTCGAGCATCACGGGCTGCACGATCTCACGCAGACGATCGAGCGGGCCAGCGCGAACGTGGCGCACGCGGTCTTCGTCGCCGCGCTGATCCTCGGCTCGTCGATCCTCGTGCTCGCGGACAGCACCACGGGCGAGCAGGGCGTGCTGTCCATCCTGGCCATCATCGGCTTCGCGGTGGCGATCGTCCTCACCGTGGGCCGGGTGCTCGCCGCCTACTTCCGCTGATCGCACCCCCCGGCGGGCAGACGCCTCCGTCGGACCGGTCAACCCTCCGCTGCCCCTCAACCAACGCCGCAGGCAATCCGGCCGCGTCTGCGGCCGCACAACGAACAACCCGCTGTCATCTCCTGACAGCGGGCTGGATCAAGTGGAGCCGATCGGGCTCGAACCGACGACCTCTTGCATGCCATGCAAGCGCTCTCCCAACTGAGCTACGGCCCCAGTGGGTCGGCCGGACGGGACCGGCCGCGAATGGACAAGCTTACTCAAAACCATCGGCCGATCAAGCGGCTCGGTCCATCTTCACCGGGACCGGCATCAGGGCCCGCGCGGCGGGTCGTGGTCGGCGGCGGGCGGCTCATCTCAGCCCGCCCTGTGGGTCTCCTCGTGGGGGCGAGCCGGATACGGCGAGACCTCCGGCCCGCGGTCGGGCGGAGGTCTCGGGGGTCGGCCTGGTTGTCGCGGCCCGGCCGGTTGCGACCCGGCCACCGCGCGAGCGGCGCTGCGATCGGACTGCCGATCGACGATTACCGGCGTCGCCGGCCCAGCAGGGCCAGGGCGCCGAGTCCCAGCAGGCTCAGGGCGCCGGGGGCGGGAATGGGACTGACCGCCCCGGTGGTGCCGAACGTCGTCGATGAGGGCAGGCCAGCGCTCAGATCGGGCCCGACCTGACCGTCGATGGGACCGCTCGGCGGCCCAAGGGGCAGGTCGATCAACATCGGGGGCGGGAACAGGTTGGTCCATTCATCGCCATCCGACCAGCCGCCGCTGAGCGGATCGCCCGGTCTCCAGTCGGAGAGGCCGAAGGGGAGGTTCGGCGGATCGGGGACCTCTCCGCCGACGGGCGGCTTGGGAGGGATGTTCTCCTGCACGGTATGCCCGCCGCGCTCCGATCCCTCCGGATCGTTGCTGATCTCGATTCCGTTGAAGCCCGCCCCGGCCTGGACGGTCAGGAGCAGGGCGCTGCATGTTGCTCCGACGGCCGACAGGAATGTGTATGACCTATTTCTGAACATGGTCGGCGTCTCCTCAGCTCTCACGAATCACTTTGGCGGTCTGAAGGATCATCCAGCCCGTGCGCCGGAAGTTGGGGAAGCGTCCCATCGTGCCGGCCACGACGCGGACGTCCTCCTGGTCGATCGTCCACTCCGACTCGAGCCCGGTCCACTCGTGGAAGCGCTGCCGGCGGGCGTACTCCATCGTGAACACCCGCTCCCGCATGGCCCAGTTATCGAGGCGTTCGGCGATCTCCTCGGCCTTGTTGGTGAACACGGCCATGAACTGCTGGAGCTTCTTTTCATCCTGAAGATGGCGGAGGGCGGTGTTGCAGCCGAACACGCACCACCAGCCGTAGCTTTCCAGCCAGTCGCCAACGGGGAAGGCGGAGGAGTCGATGACGGCGTCGAGCCCGTCGGAGAGCTCGATCAGGCCGTCTTCGGCCTCGCGCTTCCCGAGGGCGACATCGACCTCGATGAGGCCGCCCTTGCAGGTGTTGGCCACGCCCGAGTAAGCATCGTCCTCGTACTTCTCCGCCAGCGCTTCGTACATCCGCCGGGCTGTCTCCAGGTCCTCGCGGGCCATGGTCGCGAAGCGGTCGGCCTCGGACGGGTCGACATCCATCATCCGGCGGAGGCTGTTGCCGCGGACGTAGTAGGCGTGGGCGTGCACGACCTCGTGCAGCCGGCTGTCCGGCGGTGAATGCCGGTAGCGGTCGAGGATGTTCGATGCCGTCGCCCTCGCCTCGAAGAGGTGCCAGAGGCTGTAGTGTGAGGTCGCGAGGTTGACCTCGAGCATGGTTCGGCGGGCGGTGGTGATGGGGCCCTCCTGGAGGCCGCGCTGCGCCGCCTCGAGGGCCTTGGTGTACCGGCCCAGGCCGTCCCAGCCGCCGCACTCGCGGTTGCAGGCCAGGGCCCGCTGGTCGGACTCCTCGGCGATCATGTACATCCGCTGAGCGAGGCGGATGAGGTCGGAGTAGCGGCCTTCACGGTGGGCCTTCAGCGCCTCCTGGTTGACGTCATCGAACGTCTGGCCGTTCGCCTGGGGGTTGTCGACGGGCTCGCCGTTGTCCCAGAGCAGCTCGATCATGTCGCCGACGGGCCAGTCGAGGACATCGGCGAGGTGGACGACGAGATCGAGCTTTGGGATGCCGCTGCCCGGGACGAGTTTTGTCGGGTCGCGTCCCAGGTTCCGGGCCAGCTCCTTGCGGGTCCAGCCCTTGTAGGTCTGGGCCAGATCAAGCAGTTGTGCCAGCCTCTTCCTGCGTGTTCGAGCCTGTTCCGTCATGAATTCCTCCTTTTTCCGGAGGACCGGCCGGCGGTGTCTGTCGCCGACGACCGGTCGTCAGGACGGCCCCTCGGCTCCCCATTGTCCCGAACTGGCGTCCGCGCCAGTCCTCTATACGGCCGATCCGGCGCTTCGGCTCCGGGGCGGCCTTTTTTCTGTCGCGGGGCGGAAGTGCCCGGGTGGCGAATCTGAGCCGCCCTTTTTTCCGGGCGGTGCGGGGCGTGGTAGAAGAAGGCCGCAGAACCGATCTCTCCGCAGAGATGCCAGAAACCGGCCTTTCTTCCTCTTCCTCCTTTTTCCTCGTTCCTCGCCCGGGCTTTCCCCCACCGGCCCGAAAACGGCGGTGGGGGACTTTTTCCCCTCTTTCCCCGCTCAGATGACGTGAAATCACGCAATCTCGATCAATCAGGCGGACCCGGGGATTGGCTCCTTTCCGGGGGCGGGCTCCTTGTGGTTGTCGCCGGAGACGAGGGGGAGGGCGGCCGGATGGTGAGGGGACATGGGACAGATGTGGGCTGAATATGCTCGATCGCTGTGGGGTGGAGGAGCGGGCGAGGCCCCGAGGGCGGGGCCCGCGATCGTCGGTACCGACCCGCTCGACCAGCGCGGGCACACCGTCCAGGAGGATTGCGAAGCGCGGTGGCTGACCGGTCTTGGCTGATTCTCGCCGAGAAGCCGCCGCCATCCGTCGCGCACGCGCTGCTCGCGCCAGAAGGCGCCGGGTTCCCTGGCCCGCGCGCCTCCAATCAGGTCGCCGACCGGAAAAGCCGGGCAGGACTGATCGCCGACGGTGCGGGACATCTCGTATTCGAGTCGCCTTTTTTCTGCCGGGCTGCGGAAAGGCCGCGGGTGTGCGAGTGTGCGGCGTTTTTTCGAAGTCGTTTTTTCGCGCGGTATAAGGTGCGCGGTCAGATTGATTGTCGCCCCGAACGGGCCCGTGCGCCTTTCCTCCCTCCTCTTTCCTCGCGCGGGCCTTTCTTCCTCCGTCTCCCGCCGCCCCCCGAGGGCGGCGGGGGTCTCTTTTTAGAGGTGAGCCTCAGGTTCGCGAGGAGTCTGACTGATCGGCAGGGCACGAGGGCACCATGACGCTGGTGGGGGGTGCCAGCAATGAAGAGGAGCGATCCCGTTGGCGTGTTCCGTTCTATGCGCGCCATCCCACCAAGCGTGAGGCCTGTTCAACGGCTTTGGACGATCCTTGCTTGCCTTAGCAGCTTCAGTCCTGTCTGGCGGAAGGCTGGGAATCGGGCGATCGTGCCGATCAGTGCGCGCAAGTCCTGGGTGTCGAGGACGGGCTGGAATCGCCTGCCAGTCATCTCGTGCAGACGAGCGGCGTTCCTTTCTTCGATTGTGAAAAGGCGCTCTCGCAGGGGCCAACTGTCAGTGCGGCGTGCGATTTCATCAGCCCGCTCAGTAAACAGCACCAGATATCGCTGCAATTCCCGGTTGTCCGGAATGTGCCTGCGAGCGATGTTGCAGCCAAACACACACCACCAGCCGTAGCTCTCCGGCCACTCGCCGGGCGGAGAGCAGCGGGTGTCGTCGGCACCACTTATCTCCTTGGTGATTCTATCGAGAGCCGCTCTTGGTTGGAGATGCTCGAGTTCAACGTCGATTTCAATAATCCCGCCTGCGCAGGTGTGAGCTATGGCCGCGTACGTTTCGTCATCGAGCTCCGTGACGAGCTGGCTGTATAAGTTGCTCGCATTCTCAAGATCGCACTTCGCTTCTTCAAGTGTGCGTTGTTCTTTCGTCGATCCGGTCGTTGCGAGCCTGCGGAGCGCGTTGCCGTGAACGTAGTAGGCAAAGGCCTCTGTTGCACGGGATCGGTGATCCTCCGCCGGATTCTGGGCATACCATTGAATCAGTTCATTCGCGAGGGCGCGTGCTTCAACGAGTTGCCAGTTCGTGTAGTAGAGGTTCGCCAGGTTGGACTGGAGAATGAGGCGAAGTTCGCGGGACGCGGAGATCTCCCGCAGTCCCCGTTGGAGCATCTCCATCGGGTTCGCGACTTGGCCGAGTGCGATCCACGCCACAGACCCGCGAACGCAGGCCAAGGCGCGCTCGTCGGGGGTGGCAGCAACCGCATAGGCGCGTTCGGCAATCGTCGCGGCCTCGGTGTATCGTCCCTCAACCCAGGCTTTCCTGGAGGCTGTTTGGAATTCCGTGAAGCCAGCACCTTCCGCGGACGGGGATCCCTCGCCCTCCGGCAACTCCAGCACTGTGACAACGTCCTCGATTGACCAGTCGAGCACATCCGCGAGCCGAGTCACCAGATCGAGTTTCGGGATCCCGCTGACCGGGATGATCTTGCTTGGATCGCGGCCGAGAGCGCGCGCGAGTTCAGCTTGACTCCATTCGCGGTAGGCGCGAGCGAGTGTCAATAGCTCGGCGAGTCGTTCCCGGCGACGCGCAGCATCTGTCTGTGTGTTCGTCAAAGTTGCGGTCTGCCTACGTTGATGCCTGGACTGGAGGCTGGTTCGTTCCGCTGTTTTCAATCCGAGTTCCGTCGCGATCCAGACAGCCCTTCCCGTCCCACTCGAGAACTCGGTCAATCGTGCTTCCGCTCCGTGAGGCGAACCCCGGTCGCAACACGCGCGGGAGCCCATCGGGAGCGCCTTTCGTAGAGTCTAGGCTCTTTTGTGGCTTTTCGATATTTTCTCTAAAACCAGAATTATCTCTTGACATAGAGAATTATCAGTTTATACTGACCTACGTCAATGCGTTTGCTTGCTCAAGGCCTGGCTGAACAGGGCGGCCCCACACCGTCGCAGGTGAATTTGGTACGACAAGTCCCGCTTTTTCAGAGGTTTACGCGCTCAAACACGGCCCTGACAGGCGTGCTCAATGGAAGGACCCGTCAGTGGAACATCCCGCCAGACCAGCTCTTTCTCCTCCTCTTTCCTCCGCTCCCGATCGCCGGACCAGGGCGATCGGGGGGATTCGTCATCTGGCGGTTCGATCGCGCGATCGACGCGTTCCTGACCCAAGCCGGGGTCGAAGATCGCGTTCGGCCCGGCGATTTCACAAGAAAGGCACAGTCATGAGTCGCATACGCAGAACCACATCTTCAGCACTGGTCGTCGCGTCGATGCTGACGCTGACGGCCGCCGCGCCGGTCGGCGCGCAGGGGCCGGAGGGACCCGATCATCTGCAGGTCGGGGACCTCCTCTTCGTTGAGGGCAAGTCGTGGGTGCACTGGTGGACCGGCTTCGACGTCGACGGGTGGGACCACGTTGCCCTGTATATCGGGAATGATGAGTGCATTGAGGCGACCGATTATCCGGGAAGCAGTTGCGTTCGCGTCACGCCCCTCGCCCTCTTTGCCGTCTGGGCGGAGGACATGACGTTCGGGCGGGTGACGACGGCGACGCCCGAGCAGCGTGAGGCGGCCGTCGAATTCGCGTTCACCCAGCTCGGCCGACCGTACCAGGATGCCCACATCTGCTGGTGGGCGAACGCCGATCCCGACGACCCGGACGATCCCTTTTCGGATTGCTGGTATTGCGCCGAGCTGGTCTGGGCGGCCTACCTTCATCAGGGGATCAACATCGATGCGGATCCGACGCCTCCGCCCCCCGAGGAAGGTGGCGACGGCATCCATCTATACGTGTCGCCCCAGGAGATCGCTGACGACGATGATGTCGAGCTGTACGGCGATGCGCCCCCCGCCGCCCCCACCAAGCCGGAGGGACCGGCGGATGTCCTGCGCTTCGCCACGCGTCTTTACAGCACCTCCGCCATCGACCCGGAGAACGAATCCCTCTATTACCAGTGGGATTGGGGCGACTCGACGGGGCTGGGGCCGTGGTATCTGTTCCCCCGCGGATCCGGCGAGACCGTCGTGCGGGCGCACACTTGGCTGGAGCTGGGCACGCACAACGTGAAGGTGCGGGCCAGGGACCTCTGGGGCAACATCGGCCCGTGGTCGCCGGTGTTGCCGGTGACGGTCCGAAGCTGGTTCGACGGCGGCGGCGGTGGCGGCGTTGCCTGCTTCCCGCCCGGAAGCCGCGTGACCATGGCCGACGGCTCGATGACGAACATCGAAGAGGTGCGGGTCGGCGACGCCGTGCGATCGTACGATCGTCAGGCGGGTCGTGAGATCATCGGCATCGTGAGTCGAACTCTCCGGCATGAGCCGGCCGAGATGGGCGCGTACTACCTCGTCATCAACGGGCAACTGCGCATCACGCCCAACCACCTGATCTACCACGGCGGCGACTGGATCCGCGCCGGAGACGTCACGCTCGGATGCGCGCTTAGCACGACGGGCGTTGAGGTGACGTCCGTGCGCCGCGTGTTCGAGCCGGTGCCGACGTATCACCTGGTCGTGGGCGGACCGTGGGACCCGCTGGGCATGCAGGGAGAAGGGGAGGGTGGCGGGCACCCCGATGATGCGGGCGGGCTGCCTTACTACGTCGAGGACTACCTGACCAACAAGGGCGCCGAACAGGAGTCCTGGGAATCGGAGCAGTATCAGGAGTGGTGATGGTCGCGGCGCGAATCGCGCGCAGCAACGCCAGACCCGGCCGGGACGGAGAACACCCTCCCCGGCCGGGTTCATTCTGCGCGCGGCGCGGTGCGCGGGTTGTCGATGTGCCGCTCGAAGAAGTCGATGATGCGGTTGAGGCGGTCCATGCGCTGCGCCGGATCGCCGCGGCGCGAGAGCGAATGATCGGCTCCCGGGTAGCGCACGTACTCGACCGGGCGCTCGAGCTGCTTCAGAGCGCGGTAGAGCATTTCCGACTGGACGAAGCCGGTTCGGCGATCGCGGTCGCCGTGGATGATCAGCAGCGGCGTGCGGATGCGGTGCACGTCGCTGAACGGGCTTTCGCGTTTGTAGATGCGCTCGAGTCGGGGTTCCCAGGGCCAGCCGCCGATCCACCATTCGACGAGTCGCCAGGCGGCGCCCTCGCCGAAGAGGGTTGTGAGATGGTAGACGCCGCGCTGGGCGACGGCGGCCTTGAAGCGATGATCGTGGGCGATGATCCACGCGGTCAGATATCCGCCGTAACTGCCGCCGGTGACGAGCAGGCGCTCGGGATCGATCCACTCGTTGAGCAGGGCGTGATCGACGACGGCGAGGACATCCCCGGCCGGGCCTTCGGCGAGGTTCTGGAACGAGGCGCGCTCGAACTCGTAGCCGTACCCGGCCGACCCGCGCGGGTTGGAATAGACGACGGCGTACCCCCAACTGCACAGAAGCTGGAACTCGAGCCACATCGACCGCTCGCCCGGTCCCCACATCGCGTTTGGCCCGCCGTGGATCTCGAGCACGAGCGGATAGGTCTTCGTCGCCTCGCGTCGCATGGGCGGCATGAGCCAGTACTGGATGTCGACACCGTCCGGCCGCGTCACCGAACCTGCCTCGGGCACCGAGAGTTCCTTGTCAGCGACCCATGCGTTGAGATCGAAGGCGACGCGATCGCCGCGGGCATCGCGCACGCGGACGGTGCAGGGATTGGCGGGCATGGTGGCGGCGTAGACGATGGCCCCGCCTCCGATGCCGAAGGCGTACACGCCGGCCGGATGGTCGTCCAGCTCATCGACGACGACGGCCGGCTCGAGGAGCCCGACGCCCATCGTCATGAGCGGATAGCCGCCCCGCACGGCGCTGTTGAACACGAGCGCGGAGCGCGTGGGCATCCAGCGCACATCGAGCACCGGCGCATCGAACGCCTCCTCATCGGTGAGCCAGGTCGGCTCGGACACGCCGTCCTCGCCCACGGTGACGATGCCCAGCCGCGTCTGGCGGAACATCGGCTCATCCATCTGATGCGCGAGGAACGCGACCACCCACCCATCGCGGCTGGGACGCGGCTGGCGCACGGAGAAGTCATCCAGCGCGAGAAGCTGGCGATCGTTCGTGCCGTCGATGTCGATGCGCCGGATGGAAGTATGTCGCACGCGATCGGGATGCCGATCGGCAGGTGTTTTCGTGGTGTAGAGCAGGCTCTCGCCATCGGGCATGAAGACGCCGTCGCGATGATCGGCGAATCCGCTCGTCAATCGCCGTGGTTCGGCATCGGGATCGTGGGGATCGACGAGGAAGAGATGGGCAAAGGTCATCTCGCCGCGCAGATCTGTTTCGCCGACGAATTCGAGTCGCGTGATGAGGTTCGGGTCGCATTGGTCGGCGTTGGCCTTGAGCCAGGCGCGGATCTGGGCGCGCGAGCCGGCCGGGTCGGGCGTGACATCGTTCAAGGCCGCCTCGTCACGCCACGTCTGCCGCGGACGTTCCGACGGCCAGGCCGGCGCGCCGGGCAGCTCATCCATCGGCACGGCCGAGGAGACGAGCAGGCGGCGCCCGTCCGGCGACCAGCGCGGATCATCGGCGCCGCGCGGGAAATCGGTGACCGGTCGCGCCTCCCCGCCGTTCACCGGCATGACCCAGACCTGCGCGGCCGCGTCATCATCGCCGACCGGCGCGCGCACGAAGGCGATCCGGGTGCCGTCCGGTGCGAAGACCGGTGCGCGATCGCTCCGCCGTCCCCAGGTCAATTGTCGCGGCGGCGCCGAATCATCGCGCAGATCCAGCAGGAACAGGTGCGAGAGGTTGACGAGTTCCGTGTCCTCGGACCCGGCGCTCCCGATCGAGCGCACGGCGAGCACCGCCCTCGATCCGTCGCGGGCCACGTCGATCGATGAGACGGTGCGCAGGCGCAGCAGGTCGGTGGTGACGATCGGTTCCCTCGCCTGCGCGGGACAGGCGAGGGCAAGGACGGCGAAGAGCGTGCAGGCGGGCGGGATGGGGCGCATCATCGCCGCATCATACCGGCCGTCCCTCGATTACCCGCCTCCCTCACGGGCCGGGCGCAAGCGAAAACCAGCCCGCGCCGATCGGGCGCAGGCTGGGTTGCTGACATCGATGAGAGGCCGGCGGCGGCGGATCACACGGCCCCGTCGAGGGCCGCGGTGAACTGTTCCTTCGGGGCCAGGCCGACGAACTTCTTCTCCACCTCGCCGTTCTTGAACAGCATCACGGTCGGGATCGCGCTGATGCCGTACTTGACGGGGATCGAGCGGTTGGAGTCGCAGTCGAGGCTGCCGACCTTGACCTTGCCCTCGTACTCGCCGGCGATCTCCTCCATGATCGGGGTGATCATGCGGCAGGGCTGGCACCACTCGGCCCAGAAGTCCACGAGCACAGGCTGATCGGATTGCAGTACCTCGGTGTCGAAATTGGCATCGGTAAATTCGATCAACGATTCGCTGGCCATGGTCGTTACGCTCCTCAAGAGTCGATTAGGTAAGTGTTCGGGTCGAGAGCCCCCTCCTGAGGAGGCGGGCGATCATGGTATCCGCTGGAACCTGTTCAACCAACCGGTTCCGGGGCCGCGGGCATTCCCTTGGAGGCACGCTCGACGGCCCAGGTTACAGAAAGCGCCTCGCGCTGGGCGGCGACGTCGTGGACGCGGAACAGCCGCACCCCGGCCAGATACTGGATCGTGCTCGCGGCCGTCGAGCCGATCACGCGGTCGCGGGGGGTCTCGATTCCGGTGATCGCCCCGATGAAGCTCTTGCGACTGGCGGCCCCGAGCACGGGGTAGCCGTCGGCGAGGAGTTCGGCGCTGCGGGCGATGAGCTGGTAGTTCTGGTCGACGGACTTGCCGAAGCCGAGGCCGGGATCGATGACGACGGCCTCGCGGGCCACCCCGGCCGCTTCCGCCGCCGCGCAGCGCTCGCCCAGGAATCGCCTGACCGCCTGCACCACGTCGCCGTACTTCGGCTCGCGCTCGTACTGGTGGCTGTAGGCATCATCGGGCGGGGCGGTGAGGCGATGCATGAGGATGAGCCCGCAGCCGCGCTCGGCGGCGAGGGGGAGCATCCGATCGTCCTCCAGCCCCGCGGCCTGGTCGTTGATGATGTTCGCCCCCGCATCAAGGGCGGCCCGGGCCACCGCGCTGCGCGTGGTGTCGATCGAGACGAGGACATCGCTGCACCGGCGCAGCTCCTCGATGGCGGGGACCGTGCGGGCGATCTGCTCGGCTTCGTCGACCCGTATCGCGCCGGGACGGGTTGATTCGCCGCCCACGTCGATGATCTCCGCGCCCTCTTCGACGAGGCGGAGGGCGGCGCCGACGAGGGCGTCGATCGAGGGGTACATGCCGCCGTCGGAGAAACTGTCCGGCGTGGCGTTCAGCACGCCCATCAGCCGCGGCTGATCCAGCGGCAGCACACGATCATCGGCGACCCGCCAGAGGCGTGCGGCGTTCTTCGATTCGCTCGTGATCGGGGTCATCCCGGCTTTCTCCGTCAGGGGAGCGGGGGCGATCGGTCGGTGCCAAAGTGTAGGGCGCCTCCGGGTATCGGGACCGATGGCGGCGGATGGGTCCGTCGGTGCGGCGGCAGGGCGTATCCTGTGACGCATGACCCCTGCGACGGCGAGCACGGCGATGGCATGGTGCCTGCTGCTGACCCTGCCCGTTGTCTGCGCACTGCTGCTGCGTTGGGCGCGATGTCCGGGCCGGGCGGTCGTCGGCGGGGCGATCGCCGG
>JAXHTH010000107.1:0-2830 GCA_034211115.1 Planctomycetota bacterium
GCAACGCCCACCCCCACACCGATGCCCGCGAGGCGAACCAGGGGCACGGCATCGCCCTCATCCACAACGGCATCATCGAGAATTACGCCGTCCTCAAGACCTATCTCCAGGAACGCGGACACACCTTCCAGTCCGAGACCGACACGGAAGTCCTCACCCATCTCATCAGCGAGCTGTACCAGGGCGATCTCGAACACGCCGTGCAGGCGGCCCTGCGCGAGGTCACCGGCGCCTACGCCATCGCCGTCATCTGCGCCGAGGAGCCGGACGTGCTCGTCGCGGCCCGCAAGGGTTCGCCCCTGATGATCGGCGTGGGCAAGGACGAGTACATCGTCGCCTCCGACTCGGCGGCGATCGTCGCCCACACCACGCAGGCCATCACCCTCGAAGACTACACCGTCGCCCGCCTGACGCGCGATTCCTTCCGCACCACGACCGTCGACAACGTCCCCATCACCCCGCGGGTGCGCGAGCTCGAGTTCGATCTCGCCCAGATCGGGCTCGGCGACTACGAGCACTTCATGCTCAAGGAGATCTGCGAGCAGCCGCAGGCGCTGCGCCTGTGCCTGAAGGGGCGCATCGATCCCCGCGAGGGACAGGTCGTGCTCGGCGGGATCGCCGACTACGCACGCGATCTCGTCAAGGCCAAGCGCGTGATCTTCCTCGCCCAGGGCACCGCGCTGCACGCGGCGATGGTCGGCGAATACCTCATGGAGGATCTCGCCAAGATCCCCACCGAGGTCGAGTTCGCCAGCGAGTTCCGGTATCGCAACCCGATCGTCGAGGATCGCACGGTGGTGATCGCCATCAGCCAGAGCGGGGAGACCGCCGACACCATCGCGGCCATGCACGAGGCGAAGCAGCGCGGCGCGCTGGCCCTGGGCGTGGTCAATGTCGTCGGCTCGACGGTCGCCCGCGACACCGACGCCGGCGTGTACCTGCGCGTCGGGCCGGAGATCGGCGTCGCGTCCACCAAGGCCTTCCTCGGCCAGGTGATGGTCACCGCCCTGCTCGCGACCTTCATCGGCCGGCGACGCTTCCTCTCCACCGATCTCGTCTCCACGCTCCTGCGCGAACTGGAGCTCATGCCCGATCGCATCGAGCAGGCCGTCAACCTGAGCGATCAGATTCTCGAGGTCGCCCGCAAATACATCGAGCGCGAGAACTGGCTCTTCCTGGGGCGGGGATACAACTACCCCGTCGCGCTGGAAGGCGCGCTGAAGCTGAAGGAAATCAGTTACATTCACGCGGAGGGCATGCCCGCGGCGGAGATGAAGCACGGCCCCATCGCCCTCATCGACAGCGGCATGCCCGTGGTCTTCCTCGCCACCCGCAACAGCCAGTACGAGAAGGTGGTGTCGAACATCGAGGAGGTGCGCAGCCGCGGCGGGCACGTCATCGCCGTCGCCACCGAAGGCGACCGCGACATCGCCGCCCACTGCGAAGAGGTGTTCTACGTCCCGGACGTGCCCGAGCCGCTCCAGCCGATGCTCACCGTCGTGCCCCTGCAGCTTCTGGCCTACCACGCCGCCGTCCTCCGCGGCAAGGACGTGGACAAGCCGCGCAACCTCGCCAAGAGCGTGACGGTGGAGTAAACGTCAAAACGGCGGAACGTCAGAACGTCCACATTCCAAATGTCCAGACGTTCAAAGCACCCGGGCTCGCGGACGAGCCGGCTTGCTGTGATGTATGTGAGTGTGATGCGATGTCGGGAACGTGTGCGCCCCCGGCAGGCCGCGGGCTATATGATTTCGACGTTTGGACATTTGGACGTTTCGAGGTTTACTCCTCCGTCTCCGCCAGCCGCCGGGCCATGATGCGGCGGAAGGGTGCGCTCGCCTCGATGTAGATCGCCCCCAGCAGCAGGGCGCAGGGAATCGACGCCGGCAGCGCCCACGTGTGCGCGGCGAGGGCCGCGACCGCGAGCTGCGTGGGGCCGCACGCCATCGAGCCCATCACCAGCCGCATCGTGCGCATCCCGCCCCGGCCCCCGGGCAGCATCGCGCCCATGAATGCGCCCGTCCAGCGGCCGTCCCCGCTCAGCAGAACAAAGACGATGATCGGCCAGAGCGCGAAATGCCCGTGGATGTCGATCCGCATGCCCACGCATGCCGCCAGAAGCGGCACGAACACGCACTCCAGCGCGCCGCCCATCACAGGCGGTGCGGTGACCGGCTCTTCCCCGCTCGCCTCTCGACGAGAAACGACTCCCGACCCCTTTTTTCGGCATTCCGGGGGCGGCAGCAGCCAGCCCAGCGGCAGGGCGAGCAGCGGCAGCCACCAGAGCATCCCCGCCGCGCCGCGCACCATCACCAGCGAGCAGGCCGCCATCACGATCGCGATCGCCGACGCGACGCGCCCCGCGGCCTGGATCATGTGCGCGCCGCCGAACTCGGCCTCGTCGGCCGCCTCGCGATCGATGCGCGTCAGCGCCCACGGCCCGATCGCCACCGCCGCCGCGGCGAGCAGGGCCGGCCCCGGCGGATGACGCCACAGCCACGTCATGCCGAAATACGCCAGCGCCCCCGGAAACAGCGAAGACCACACACCAATGCTCAGCGGCGCCGTCAGGCCCTGACGTCGATCCCGCTCCCGCACCTGCCGAAAGGCGGCGCCGAGCAGCGTCAGCGCGACGATCACCGCGACGCCGATTCGCATCGGCTGCTGGTGCGCCCAGCGCGCCGCGTCCAGTCTCTTCAGGAGCGGCGCGCGTTCCTCGCGATGACGCTGCGCCATCTCTTCCAGCGCATCCTCTTCCAACCCGGCGGTTTTCGCGGCCAGCACATCCGCCCCCTGCCGGCGCTGCAGGCTGTCCAGCGCCCGGCGCTGC
>JAXHTH010000108.1:0-62497 GCA_034211115.1 Planctomycetota bacterium
TCAAAGCTTCGTCGAAGCTCCATCAGGTACTCAGCACGGCGATTGCGTCGGCTCCCCCACCGAGGCGGCGGCCGGCATCCTCGAACCGCGCTAGCACTTCACGACACTCCTCGCATCGCCGTGCCCCGCGCGGAGGTGGCGGTATCAATCGCCGCACCACCACCACGACAACAGCCCCACCCACCGCATCCAGGATCACGCCTCCCTCGTCGCCGGGCGGGGCTTCCCCGGGCACCGCGGCGCCGCCCGTCGGCTCCTCGAGCGGGGCTTCCATGGTCTGCTCGGCCTCGGCGGCGGCACGGGCCGCCGCCCGCGGATCGCTCTCCACGAGGTTGAGCACGACGGCCAGGAGCAGGTAGAGGGCGAAGGCGACGACGGTGGCCCAGGTCAGGGCGTCGCCGACGCGGCCGCCGAAGACGGTGTCCGTCCCCCCTCCGCCGGCCCCGCCGAAGGCCCCGGCCAGCCCGCCGCCGGACGGGCGCTGCACCAGGATGATCAGCACCATCGCGGTCGCCACGACGATGAACAGAAGCGTCAGGATGCCGAAGGCGGTGGTCATCGTACTCGCGCCTCGTTAGTGGACCCGCGTGGCGGCCTCGGCCGCGGCGCGGATGATGGCCAGGAAATCGTCGGACTTCAGCGAGGCTCCGCCCACGAGGAAGCCGTCAATATCCTCCTTGGCGATGAGGTCGGCGGCGTTTTGCGGTTTCACCGATCCGCCGTATTGAATCCGTGTCTGCTCGGCGATCGCCGGATCGTAGAGTTCCCCCAACGTGCCGCGGATGACGCGGTGGACGGCCTCGGCGTCGTCGGGCGTCGCCGTCAGGCCCGTCCCGATGGCCCAGACGGGCTCGTAGGCGAGGACGATCTGCCGCATCTGATCGGCCTCGACGCCGGCCAGGCCCGCCCGGAGCTGGTCGATGTTGACCTGCTCGGTCCGGTCGGCCTCGCGCTGCTCGCGGGTCTCGCCGATGCAGAGGATGACCCGCAGGCCGGCTTCGAGGGCGGCCCGGGTCTTGTTGTTGATGAGTTCATCGTCCTCGCCGATGACGTGCCGCCGCTCGGAGTGGCCCGTGAGGACGATGGGGACGTTCAGATCCAGAAGCATCTCGGTGGAGACCTCGCCGGTGAACGCCCCGTTGGGCTGGTGATACACGTCCTGGGCCCCCAGGAGCAGGGAATGATGGCCCAAGGCGTTGCCCACCGCCTGAAGGTACGGGAAGGGCGGGAAAACCGCCACCTCGCACCGGTCGATCAGCTCCCCGCAGCCGGAGGCGATCTCCTCGGCCAGCTCGACGCCCGAGGCCAGATCCATGTTCATCTTCCAGTTGCCGCCCACGATGGGCATCCGCTCGGCCATGACCGGTCCTCCCTCGCCCCGCCGGGATGGGGCGAACCGCTTAGGATAGCGGGCGGCGGATGGGATGACCAGCCGCGGTTTCGCCTCGCCCCGCTACACTTTCGCTCAGTCCGCCCAGCTCAGAATCCTTTTCGCCATGCCCACGCCGTCCGCCGCGATCAAGACCGCCTCGCAGATCCGCAGAGAGTTCCTCGACTTCTTCGCCGAGAAGCACGGCCATACGTTCGTGCCCTCCTCACCCGTCGTGCCGCATGACGATCCCACGCTCCTCTTCGCCAACGCGGGGATGAACCAGTTCAAGGATGTCTTCCTCGGCCACGGCGCGCGGGACTACACCCGCGCGGTCAATACCCAGAAGTGCATCCGGGCCGGCGGCAAGCACAACGACCTCGAAGACGTCGGCAAGGACGACTATCACCACACCTTCTTCGAGATGCTGGGCAACTGGTCGTTCGGCGATTACTTCAAGGCCGAGGCCATCGCCTGGGCCTGGGACCTGCTCACCAACGTCTGGGGCCTGGAGCCCGATCGCCTCCACGCGACCGTCTTCGAGGGCAGCGAAGAGGAAGGCATCGAACCCGATATCGAGGCCGAGGAGCTCTGGAAGCGTCACCTGCCCCCCGAGCGCATCAGCCGGTGGGGGAAGAAGGACAATTTCTGGGAGATGGGCGAGACCGGCCCCTGCGGGCCGTGCAGCGAGATCCACTACGACTTCACGCCTGACCGCACCGGCGGCCGGCTCGTCAACGCGGGCGACCCGAACGTCATCGAGGTCTGGAACCTCGTGTTCATCCAGTTCAACCGCGGCGAAAACGGCGTCCTCACGCCTTTGCCGGCCAGACACGTCGACACGGGCATGGGCTTCGAGCGCGTCGTCCGCATCATCCAGGGCAAGCGCAGCAACTACGACATCGACGTCTGGCTGCCCATCTTCGAGGCGATCAGGGAGCGGACCGGCGCCCGGGCGTATGAGGGGAGCCTGGAGGATCCGATCGACATCGCCTACCGCGTGGTGGCCGATCACGTACGCTGCCTGACGATGGCGATCAACGACGGCGCCTGGCCGAGCAACGAGGGGCGAGGCTACGTCCTTCGCCGCATTCTGCGCCGCGCCGTGCGGCACGCGCACCAGACGTTCGGCGTGGAAGGCCCGGTGTTGTGCGAGCTGGTGCCGTCCGTCGTCGCCTCGCTTGATGATGCGTTCCCCGAGTTGAAGAACGACCCCGAGCGCATTGCGCGGATCATCCGAGACGAGGAGGAGAGCTTTCTGCGTTCCCTTGACAGAGGTCTCGCGCTGTTTGACACGATGTCTGTCATTGACATGGCCGGAGATTACGGCCGTCATAAGAACTGGCGGTATCAGCAATCCGCAGGAGATATACACACTTACACCGACCAGGCAGGACAGCAACAGACGGTCAACCTAGATTCCACGGACGGACCAGCGGCTTTCAAGCAACTCTGCGGCAGAGCACCGCAGCTATCCGCGCAAACGGCGTTCATGTTGCACGACACCTACGGCTTCCCCATCGATCTCACGCGGGTGATGGCCGAGGAGCGGGGGATGACCGTCGACGAGGCGGGCTACGAGAAGCTCATGGAGAAGGCGCGCGAAATCTCGCGCAAGACACATGAGCCCGTCAGCGGCATCACGCTGCCCGCCGATGCCATCGCGAAGCTGCGCTACAAGCAGATCAGGCCGACGAAGGATGTCGACAAGTATCACGCCCGGCCGGTCACGGCGACCGTCGAGGCGATCTGGGACGGCAGGGACTTCGATGACGTGATCCATCCCGGCACCGAGGCCGGCGTTATCCTCAGTCGCACCAACCATTACGCCGAGGCGGGCGGCCAGGTCGGCGATCGCGGCACCATCTTCGGCGGCGTCTTCGACCTCGGCGGCGCCACCGGGCGCGGCTATCACGGGCGCGAAGCGACCGGCGACTGCCGCTTCCGCGTCGAGGACACGCAGGCGTTCGGCGATTACATTCTCCACATCGGGCGCGTCATCGAGGGCAAGCTGCGCGTCGACGACCGGGTGAAGGTCGTCGTCGATCTCGATCGTCGCCGGCCCACGCTGGCCAATCACACCGGCACGCACCTGCTCAATCACGCCCTCCGCGCCGTGATCGGCGATGAAGTGAACCAGCGCGGCTCGCTCGTCGCGCCCGATCGGTTGCGCTTCGACTTCACGTGCAGCCACGCGATGAACGCTGAAGAGGTCGAGCAGGCCGAAGCGCACGTCAACGAAGCGATCGACAGGGCGATGACGGTTCACGCCGACATGGTTCCGCTGGAGACAGCCAGGCAGATCCACGGCCTGCGCGCCGTGTTCGGCGAGAAGTATCCCGATCCCGTGCGGGTGGTGAGCATCGGCCGGCCCGTCGATGAACTCGTCGCCCAGCCGGACAATCCCGAGTGGTACGACTACTCGATCGAGCTGTGCGGCGGGACGCATCTGTTCACGACCGATGAAGCGCAGGAACTGGTCATCACGCACGAGCAGGCGCTGGCCGCGGGCGTGCGTCGCATCACCGCGCTCACCGGCCCGGCCGCCCGGGCGGCCCGGATGGCCGCGGACAACCTCGAGCAGCGCCTGGATCAGGCGAAGGATCTCGATGATGAAGCGCTGACCGGGACGTTCGACGCCCTCGTCGACCAGTTCGAGCATATGACGATGAGCGCGACGGCCCGGCACCGCATGACGCCGCTCGTCGATGAGCTGCGCGAGCGGGTGAAGGCGATCCGCAAGCAGGCGGAGCGCGCCGCCCGCCGCGGCGCGGTCGACCAGGCCCGCGAGATCGTCGACGAGGCGGGCGAGGCGCCGATCATCGTCGCCCGGCTCGATGACGCCGACAAGGACACGCTCCTCTCGGCGATGGATGTCATCCGCGCCAGGCGCCCGGACTCGGCGACGATGCTCTTCGCGCCGGATGAGGAGGCGCAGAAGGTCGCCATCGCCGCCACCGTGCCGAAGTCGCTCATCGACAAGGGGCTCAAGGCCGGCGACTGGGTGCGGGAGGCGGCGAAGCTCTGCGGCGGGTCCGGCGGGGGGCGGCCGGACATGGCCCAGGCCGGCGGCAAGGATCTCACCCGCCTCCGCGACGCCATGCACCACGCCCGCAACTTCGCGGAGAAGACGCTGTCGGACACGGGCTGACACCCGATCGCAGCGCCAATCGGCGCTGCGCACACCAGGGGGTCTGAACCATGGGGCTCATTGACCGAATACGGAAGAAGTTCTCCAAGGGCAAGGACGGCGGGATCACCCACTCGCTGGTGTTTCTGCGCCGACGAGCGTTCCCGATGACCGAGGCGTTTCTCCACGAGGCGGTCGAGCGTGCGTTCAACGTCACGCTCCCGCGCGGCGACCCGGAGGCGACGAGTTTCGTGGTGGTGGAGCGGCCCTCGTCGATGGTGAAGGTGGAGAGCTGGGTGTTTGTGGTGCACAACTTCCCGACGCCCTACATGGAGGAGTACCAGCGCGCGGCCGAGGAGATTCCGGAGCTGCGCCTGCGCCGGGCGGTCGAGGCGCACCGCGCCTGGCTTTCCGTGGATCTGCTGCACAAGCCGGAGGGCGCGCAGGATCAGCAGGTCTATCAGATGATCGGCCGGTTGCTGGCCGAGTTCGACGACGGCGATTGTCTGGCGCTGTACTGGCCCTCGCGCGGGAACCTCAGGCCCTACGATCAATCGATGCTGGATCATCTGCGCGGCCAACATCCGCTCAAGGCGACGGCGAGGCCGCCGGATCCTCCGGTGACCGAGGTCGCCGGCGAGGATCCGCGCCTCGTTGCCGCGGTCAACGAAGCGCGGATGCGCTTTCCCGAGTTCGTCCGCGCCTTCAAGACGGGAGAAGGCAGCTATCACAGCGTCAAGGCGCCGATCACCGCCGGCCAGCGCACGGAGTTCATCTGGATCCTCGTCACGGGCTTCGAGGGCTCGACGATTCGCGGGACACTGGGCAACGAACCGGTCGACCTGCCCGGCCTGCACGAAGGCGACAGCGTCGAAACAACGCTGGACGATTTGAACGACTGGGTCTACATGTGCAACGATGAGCTCGTCGGAGGCTTCACCACCAAGGTGCTGGAAGAGATCGCGAAAGAGCATTGACGAGTCGCCGCGGTGCGGCTAAACAGAAGATTCACCGTCGCCCTCGCGCGCGGCGGCATCATCGGAGCGTGAAAATGACTCAGCCACCCTTGCCGGAAGCAACCACGCGTAGGGAGTTCCTTCGATCCGCCGCGGCCGCGGCGACGCTTTCCGTTTCGCCCTCTCTCCTTGCGAGCACCCGCATGACAGCAAAGGAACCGCTCTTCCGCATCTCCCTTGCCCAGTGGTCGCTGCATCGGACGCTGCGGAAGGGCGAACTCGATGCGCTCGATTTCGCGAAGACCGCGAAGGCCGACTACGGCATCGAGGCCATCGAGTACGTCAACGGCTTCTTCAAGGACAAGGCCCGCGATGAGGCGTACCTGAAGCAGCTCAAGCAGCGGGCGGCCGACCACGGCGTGAAGAGCCTGCTCATCATGATCGACGGCGAAGGCGCGGTCGGCGATCCCGATGACAAGAAACGCGCGCAGGCGATCGAGAACCACAAGCCGTGGATCGAGGCGGCCAAGTTCCTCGGCTGCCACTCGATCCGCGTCAACGCCCAGTCCGGCGGGACGTACGAGGAGCAGCAGAAGCTCGCCGCGGACGGCCTGCGACGGCTCGCCGAGTTCGGCGCGCAGCACGGCCTGAACGTGATCGTCGAGAATCACGGCGGGCTGTCATCCAACGGCAAGTGGCTGGCCGGCGTGATGAAGCTCGTCGATCACCCGCGCTGCGGGACGCTGCCGGACTTCGGCAACTTCTGCATGGACTGGAGCCGCAGGGACGACCCGGACGCGTGGTACGACCGCTACCGGGGCGTGACGGAGATGATGCCCTTCGCGAAGGCCGTCAGCGCCAAGTCACACGACTTCGACGAGCAGGGCGACGAGAAGCACACCGACTATCGGAAGATGCTGGCGATCGTCCTCGACGCCGGCTATCGCGGGTACGTGGGCATCGAGTACGAGGGCGGGCGGCTCGGCGAGGACGAGGGGATCCGCGCCACCAAGGCCCTGCTCGAGAAGGTCCGAGAAGAGCTCACGAAGGAGGGGAAGTACGGCGCGTGAGCGGAGAAGACGGGGATAAACCGCGTCGCGAAACGGCGCAGAAATCCCGTTTCGCGGCGCGGTTCATCCGCGTCCCGCGCCGCCGGTCAATCATCGGCCTCGATCGACCGATGAAGATGACCACCCGTCATCCCCGGCGCCGCGTTCATGCACGACACTGGAATCGATGCTGCCCAGGAGCCTGCCGACGACCGCCGGTCCCGCCCGCGGTCGGACGGGACGCAGCGCGCCCATCACGATGCGATCTACACCCTGGCCCGGGCGGCGGAGCTGCATGATGAGGACACGGGCAACCACGTCATCCGCATTCGGCTCATTGTCCAGCGTCTGGCGAGGTGGATGGGCTTCTCCGAGCCCGAAGCCGCCGCGCTGGGACACGATGCGATGCTCCATGACGTGGGCAAGCTCACCACGCCCCAGGACGTGCTGAAGAAGCCCGGCGCGCTGACCGACGAGGAGCGCATCGTGATGGAGGCGCACACCGTCCAGGGCGAGCGGCTGCTCTCCCGCCGGCCGACCATGAGCCGGGCGGCGCGCATCGCGCGCAACCATCACGAATGCTGGGACGGCTCGGGCTATCCCGACGGCCGGCGGGGTGAGGACATCCCGCTGGAGGCGCGGATCACCGCCGTCGCCGACGTGCTCGATGCCCTCGTCGCCGACCGCTGTTACAAGAAGTCCTGGTCGTATCGCGAGGCGGTGGAGGAAGTCTGTGCTCTTTCGGGCACGAAGCTCGATCCGCAGATCATCGAGGCGCTGCGCCGGTGCGATGCCGCGGGCGAGCTGGACGACATCTTCCGGCCGTCCGCGTACTGGAAAGAAAAGCGCGACGGGGAGGCGGACGGGACCTGATCGCCGCCCCGCGTCACGCGTGCTGCGAAGGCGCGCGGCTACTCGACCGACTTGAGCTCAATGTGCAGCGTGAGCGTGGTGTTGGGGGGGATGGTGTTCTCGCCCCTGCCGTAGCCGGTGCTGCCCCAGTGCTTGTGGGGCGGGCACTGGATGACCCGCTTCCCGCCGGGGCGCATGCCCGGGATGCCCTCGTCGAAGCCGGCGATGACCACCCCGGCGCCGAGATGGAAGCAGAACTCCTCGTCGCGCAGGATCTCCGTTCCGTCGGGCCGAAGCACGCGATAGTCGATGCAGACGATATCGCCGGGGCGGGCGGGGCGGCCGTGCCCTTCCGTGTCGCCGACGACGGTGATCGGCGTCTCGCTGATGGCGATGTTGGGCGGCTCGCACCCCGTGCCGCACAGGCACGCCGCGACGATCGCCGTGAACAGGATCGCGCCCGGTGATCGCTTCATAGCGGCGCTATCGGCCGGATCGACGCCCCTCTTGGCCGCGGGCGGCGTCCAAAATGCGCGCCGGCGCGCCCACGGCGGTGCAATCACCCTCAATATCGGTCGTGACGACCGCCCCGGCCCCGACCGTGGTTCGCGGGCCGATGGTCACGCCCGGGCAGACGATGGCGCCGGCGCCGACCAGGCTCGCCTCGCCGATGCGGACACCGCCGCAGAGGACGGCCCGCGGCGCGATGTGGCTGAAGGCGCCGACGTCGCCGTCGTGCTCGATGATCGCGAAGGTGTTGATGATGACGCCGCGCCCGAGGCGCGCCCGGGCGTTGACGACGGCGCGGGGGGCGATGAAGACGCCTTCGCCGATCCGCGCCGAGGGCGAGACGTTCGCCGACGGGTCGATGACCGTCGCAATCTCCAGGCCGAACCCTGCCGCCAGGGCCAGCCACTTGGTGCGGGATCCGGCATCGCCAACCGCGGCATGGACTGCGGCTCTCTCGGGCGCGTCTGCCAGATCGGCAAGATCGCCCAGCGCACCAGGTCGCACCAGATCGATCTCACCGGCGGCCGCCTCCGTTCCCGGGTCATCATCGAGGTACTTCGTCACGCTCCACCCCGCGGCGCGGGCGGATTCGGCGACGACGGCGGCGTGCCCGCCTCCGCCGAGCAGGAGCAGGTGCCTGGCCTCTTCGCTCATCCGGCTCGGCCTCCCGGTTCGGCGGTCCGGTGCGTCGCGGCCGGCCCGGGCGGTGCGGCCGCGGTGCGGCGTCGGAAGTGGTTGCGCGGCCGGGCCGCCTCCGCCCCCGGCTTCGCCTTCACCACGCCCGCGTACCGCTCGGCGATCGAGCGATCCCAGGATCGGTGATACCGGGCCGGCGGGAGGCCGTGATACGAGGTGCGGCATCGATAGCACACCAGTCGCCGGCGCGAGAAGAGCAGGATCGCGATGTCGATCGCGAGCACGATCCCCATCGCGATGAGCATCGGCGGCGTCGTCGCGTACCCCAGCGCACCCACCACCGCACCGGCGAACGCGAGCACCACCACGAACACCGTCACCTGCGGGAATGCCTTCTCCCGGAACAGATCCGGGCAGCCGCACGCGACGCATCGCCGCAGATGGCCGGCATCATCGAGGGCGGTGTCCCAGTTGAGGAACACCTCCCGGTCGCTGTCGACGACCGCGACGCGGGTGGGGCGCAGGGCCGGGTCGACCATGATCCGGCCGATCCGCCGGCGGTGCTCGTCTCGAAGCTCGATGCGCATCGGCTGCATGATCCTATCGACCGGCGCCGGATGATTCAGGAGCGGCCCGGGGAAACGGGGTCGCGCGGTCGAGGCGGCCGGGGCCGGTGGATTGATCGGCCCGTCGGGGGTCGGGCTTGCCAAGCGGGTCGGAGATGGGCATAGTCGCCGCCATGGCGGACTGGATGGCCAACCTCGCCGGGCGGTTCCTCGTCTTCGACGGCCCGGACGGGTCGGGCAAATCGACGCAGTTCACCCGATTTGGTGAGGCATGCCGGCGATCGGGGCTCATCGTCTGCGAGGTCCGCGAGCCGGGGGGAACGTCCATCGGCGAGCAGATCCGGCGCATCCTCCTCGACCCGGACAATCACGACATGGCCCTGCGCTGCGAGATGATGCTGTACATGGCCAGCCGGGCCCAGCTCGTGGAGCAGACGATCGGCCCGGCCCTGGAGCGGGGGGAGCTGGTCCTTGCCGACCGCTTCATCAGCTCCACGCTGGCGTATCAGGGCACGGCGGGGGGGATGACGCGGGAGGAGATCCTCGCCGTGGGACGCGTCGCCGTCGGCTCCTGCTGGCCGGACCTGACCGTGATCTTCGATGTGGACGAGCGGATCGCCGCCACCCGGCTCAATCCGTTGCTGGATCGGATGGAGCGCAAGGGGGCGGAGTTTCATCGCCGCGTGCGGCAGGGATTCCTCGCGCAGGCCGAGGCGGAGCCGGAGAAATACCTCGTGGTGGACGGGACGCGCGGGGCGAATGCGGTAACCGAGGCGATGATGGAGGGGATCGGGGGGCGGTTGGGGTAGGGGTGGGATGGGGGCGACCCGCACCTTCGTCGCGGACTCCTTCGGTGCGGCTTGGGGGGGCGCGCGGTTTTCGCGCGTCTTGTTGTGGCCGATACCCGGACCTTCCTCGCTGCGCTCGTCAGGTCCGGCTTCCGCGGGGTGTTATCCGGGGGTTATCCGGGGGTTATTCGGGGCGCTTGAGGGTGACGTTGTCCTGCTTCTTGTTGACGCCGTGCTTGATGGTGACGGCGTAGGCGAGATCGCGCTTCGCCTGGGCGTCGATCGTCGCGTTGATCTCCGGCGTCTGGTAGTCGTGCAGCGTCATGTCCAGATCGCTGGTGATGATGATGTGCCCGCGATGGACGCGGCGGATCTCGACGGCGATCGGGTCGCCCGTGTAGTTGCGGATGCGCTCGATCCACTCATGGTGCGCATCCCAGCCGGCGACGGTGTAGTTGGGATCGATCCGCTCGCCCCTCGTGGGGCTGAAGTATCGCCGGTTGTTGCGATCGCGGAACCAGAAGTTGTCGCGGCGGGAGGCGAGTCGGATGCGCTGATGGATGACGCGCGGATCGGGACCGAGATTGAGCTCGATCTCCTGGCCGATGGGGACGTACTTGGTCTGATAGGCGGTGAGGAAGGACAGGCCGTCGCGGCCGTTGTCGCGGAACACGCGGACCACGCCGTCGGGGAGCGGCGTCGTGCCGAGCTTGCTCTCCTCGTCGTTGCGGAGGATGTAGAGGCGCACGAGCCGGTCGCCGTACTCGGCCGGGCGATATCGGTACTCGATCTCGAAGGGGACCTTGCCGCCCTGGAAGAGGCGCATGCGCTTGGACCATGAGTTCTCGATGGTCTCGGTGCCGTCGATGGTGTAGATGAAGTACTCGCTGAGGCCTTCCTTGACGATCTGCTTGGGGGCGGGGGGCGCCGCGGCGACGCCGGCCCGGAGCTCGTCCTGCAGTTCACGTCGCGCGGGCGCTTCGAACTCCGCGACCTTCATCCGGCCGGCCGCGTACGCGTCGCGCTCTTCGGCCGCGATGATCCCCCTTCGGGCGAGGTCGGCGATCTTCTCCACCAGGTTGATCTGGCCCACCACGAGGCGAACCTGCGCGCTGGCGTAATCCTCGCCCGAGTTGTTCGTGATCTTCACGAACCCCTCGAAGGACATCTCCTCCTCGTCGAGATCGCTGATGCAGACGTAGTCGGCGGCCCAGGTGATGCCGCTCGTGAAATACGTGATCTCGACCACCGCATCGCCGTCCAGCTCGCTGTCGACGTTCCAGTAGAGCATCTGCGGCTTGTCGTGCGGGAAGGTCGTGTCGAGGACGTCCAGCTCGTCGGCGTGCGTCTTGAACCGAAGATCGACACTGGAGGGGTCGATGAGCGTGTTCGCCCACGAGAACTGGAGGGGATTGACGCCCTTGAAGAACGTGATGTGCCTCGTCTCGCGGACGAGCGTCAGATCCTCGCTGTTGTAGATCGTCAGCTGCACGGTGTCGCGCTGCGGGATCGTCGAGAGGTCCACGTTTTCCGCGATCGCGCCCGGCGCGAGCAGGGCGGCGGTCAGCATTGCGGGGAGAAGATGTCGCGTGCGGTTGGCGATCATCGTGGTGTTCCTTTCAGGGGAGACCCGGGCCTTGCTCCCTGCGGTCGTGCGGCCCGGCGTGGGGTTGCGCTTTCCATTTCCAGCTTTCAGCTTTTCCGCTTTCAGCTTTCAGCTTTCAGCTTTCAGTTTTCAGCTTTCAGCTCTTCCGCTCACCATTCGTTCTTGATGATCACGTGGAGGGTGTGGACGATCTTCTTCGCCTTCTGGTCGTCGCCTCGGGGCGGGAGGGTGACGTGAAACAGAGGCCGGTCCGCGGTGGACTTCTCTTCATCCGGCTGCTTCAGCGTGCCTTCATTTCCCAGCACCCATTCGACCTCGCGATCGGTGTTGCCCAGGATCTCCCGTCGCAGGTCGGGCATCGACTCGGCGATGTCGAGCGTGGCGGGGCTGTCCTTGAAGTTCTCGATCTCGTATTTCACGAGCACGTCGTAGTCATAGAGCCGGCCGAGCACGCGAGTCTGCTCGCGGCGCTCGATGGTGCGCTTGACGACGATGTCCCTGGCCACGCCGAGGTAGAGGGTCATCTCGTCATCGCGTGGGGTGAAGTCGGCCCAGTCCTCGCCGAGGAACGCGACCGTGCCCCGGCCGTCGTCCTGGAAGATGCGGGCCTTGCCGGCCATGAGCGGGAACGCGCCGAGGTTGTGCTGCTCGTCGTTCTTCAGCACGTAGTGCATGGGGATGCGGAGCTGCTTCTTGCCCGCATCGAGATAGCCGTGCGAGGCGAGATCGGCGGTGTAGGTCTTCCGGATCGGAACGCGCTGGAACTTCGCCGACAGGAGGCGCTTGGTTTCGTTGATGCCGATGGGGCGCTGGAGGCGGTCGCCGAACCCGGCGTACATGCCCGCCGATCCGAACGCCTCGTGGGCGCGGTTGTGAAGCTGGATGTACTGGCGGAGCGTGAGCGTCGTCTCGTCGTGGGAGGCGACGGCGCGGTAGGCGAAGGACTTGTCCAGACGCCCGATGATGTAGCTGATGCGCACTTTCGCCGAACCCGCCTGCGGGGAATACACCTGCCAGGTCAGTGCATTCTCGCCCGGCGGGTAGGAGACGGAGAGCACCCGGATGTTCTCCGGATCGGTGAGGCATCGGAACTGGATGCTGCTCTTGTCGATGTTCGTGTTCGCCCAGGCGAAGACGACATCGTTGACCCCGCGGGCGAGGGGGACGATGCGCTCCTCCTCCACCAGCGTCGCCGCGGGATTGTCAAGCTGGATCTCGACCCGCTCGCGGTCCGGGAGGGTGATCAGTTTCACTCCCGCCGGTGCGGGAGAAGCGAGGAGGGCGGCGAGGACGGCGGCACCCGTCGCGTGCCTCAGATGGAATCGGCGGATCATGTCGCACTCTCCGATCAGATGGTCTGGCTCTCGGGCGGGCCCGCGCGGCCCCGCCACCCCTGCAACGATCGAGCCGGGCGGTTCTTACCCGGCATCCGGAAGAACCGGCGACCGCTCGGTCGGCGGCGTACCGATAGAATCGGAGCATTCGGCACGAAACTTGCCCCTTCCCGGATCCTCACATGCCGACACGGGCCCGACCATCCACCCTCGACGCCGACGCGCCCGCGGATCGGGCGATCCCCGACCTGCTGGAAGCGCACGGGGGGAAGATCTTCGGCCTCGCCCTGCGGATGTGCGACAGCGCCCACGAGGCGGAGGACCTGGTGCAGGAGACGTATCTCCAGGCGTACCGGAAATGGGACCAGTTCGAGGGCCGCTCGGCCCCGACGACGTGGCTGTACACGATCGCCTCCCGCCTGTGCCGGCGGATGCGGCGCAAGCGCTCGGGCGAGCCGGACCGCATCGCCTCCCTGCACGAGCTTCTTCCGTTCAAGGACGGCCCGGTGCCGGACCTGCCCGCCGAGGACGACGGTCCGCTTGGCCACAATCTGCGCCGGGAAGCGCAGGAGCATCTGGAGCGGGCCGTCGTCTCGCTGCCGACCGGCTTCCGGCTGCCGCTGGTCCTCAAGGAGATCATCGGCTTCTCGGTGGCCGAGGTGGCCGAGATCCTCGGGCTGAAGGAGGCGACGGTCAAGACCCGGCTGCACCGCGCCCGGCACGTGCTGCGGGAGGCGCTGACGAAGAACCTGCCGAAGCGGGACGCCCCGCCGCCGGCCTACAGCAGGCGGGTCTGCCTGGACCTGCTGCGGGCCAAGCAGGAGTCGCTGGATCGCGAGGCGGAGTTTCCCCTGCCGGAGAAGGACTTCTGCGCGCGGTGCCGGGCCGTCTTCGACAGCCTGGACCTGGCCCACGACGTGTGCGAGCAGCTCGGGCGGCAGGAGCTTCCGCCGGCCCTGCGCCGGGCCGTCCTCGAGGACATCGCCGAAGAAGGCGGACATTGACCCGGAATCGCCCCCGGGTCATATCTGGTAGCATCACTTGGAACGAAAGCGGGGGAACCCCCATCGGCAGGCCGGCCTCCAAAGCGGACCGTGCCCGCATCCGGTGAGGGATGAAGGTCTTTCGGATCCTCAAGTCGGACAGCAGCAAGGAGTCGTCGACCATGAAAAACCCGATTTCCATGCCGCGCTGGTCGCCGTACGTGGTCGGCGCCGGCATCGGCATCCTGTCGTGGATCACCTTCCTCTGGATGGGCGAAGCGCTGGGCACCTCGACGACGATGGTCCGCGCCAACGCCGCCATCCAGGGACTGGTCGCGCAGGATCACGTGTACAACACGGCCTACCTCGCCAAATACGCGGGGACGCCGGAGGCGCCCAAGCCGCTGTTCGAATGGCAGTTCGCCCTCGTGGTGATGATGATCGTCGGGGCGTTCATCGCCGCGAAGCTGGGCGGATCGAAGTTCCGCGAGCACGTGCCGGCGTTGTGGGAGTGGCGGTTCGGCCGATCGAGAGTTTTCCGGTACGTCGCCGCGTTCGTCGGCGGGGCGGTGCTGCTCTTCGGCGCACGGCTCGCGGGCGGCTGCACGTCCGGGCACGGCATCTCCGGCGGGCTTCAGCTTGCCGCCTCGTCCTGGACGTTCTTCATCGCCATGTTCATCGCGGGCGTGGCGACCGCGTTCATCCTCTATGGCTGGGAGGGCCGCAAGCATGTATGAGCACTTCTTCGCCAATCCCGGCACGCTGCTGATGGGCGCGCTGACCGGCCTGATCTTCGGTTTCCTGCTTCAGAAGGCACACGTCACGCGTTTCAGCGTCATCGCCGGCCAGTTCCTGCTGAAGGACTTCACGGTGCTGAAGGTGATGCTCACGGCCGTGGTGGTCGGGGCCATCGGCATCTACGGCATGCTGCTCCTCGGTTTGCTCGAGCCGGGTCAGATGCACATCAAGAACGCGACGCTGCTGGGCAACGCGGTGGGCGGCGTGATCTTCGGCATCGGCATGGCCGTCCTCGGCTACTGCCCCGGCACGGGGGTGGCGGCGATCGGGGACGGCTCGCGGCACGCCATCGCCGGTCTCATCGGCATGCTCGCGGGGGCCGGCGTGTACGCGGAGGTCTATCCCTCGATGAAGTCGTCGATCCTCGGGGTGGGGGAGTTCGGCGAGGCCACGCTGGCCACGGCCACGCACCTTTCCCCGTGGTGGTTCATCGCGGCGCTGGCGGTCATCGCCGTTGTCCTGTTCCTGATTCTGGAGCGGGCCGAGACCCGGCGGGCCGCGGCGGGGTGACGGCCCACCCCGACGCCGTCCGCACGGTTGGGCAGACCCGCCCGCCCCCGGTGATATCGCCGGGGGCGGATTCGTTTATCATGGATACATGGCCGGGCGGCGGCGGATCATCCACGGCAGGCCGGAACAAGGAGCGACTCATGCCCGCCCAGAAGCTCAAGGACTTCCTCGACCGTCACGACATCCGCTACATCACCATCGTCCACTCCCCGGCCTACACCGCGCAGGCGATCGCCCACATCGCCCACGTCTCGGGCCGGGAGCTGGCCAAGACGGTGATCCTCAAGGTCGACGGCAGGCTGGTGATGGCGGTGCTGCCCGCCACGCACAAGGTGAACCTCGACGTGTTCAAGAAGTCCGTCGGCGCCGAAACCGTCGAGCTCGCCGAGGAGCGCGATTTCCTGAACGTCTTCCCCGGCTGCGAACTCGGCGCGATGCCCCCCTTCGGCAACCTCTGGGGGGTCGAGGTCTTCGTCGCCGAGCGCCTGCGCGAGGACGAGACCATCGCGTTCAACGCCGGTTCGCACACCGAGCTCATCCAGATGGCCTACGAGGATTTCGAGCGCCTCGTCGAGCCGAAGATCGTCCCGCTGACGCACGCCAACGTCTGACGCCAGCCGGCGTCGCGTCGGACGATCCTCGCGGCGCGAGGCCGGTCTTCAGCGCGTCGGCAGCGGCCGGTCGTCGAACTCGTCGCCGCGGAAGGTCGAGGCGAGATACGCCTCCTTCACCACGGGATCGTTGATGAGCTGTCGCGGCGTGCCGTCGCGCAGGTTCTTCCCCTCGTGAATGATGTACGCCCGGTCGCAGATGCGCAGCGTCTGCTGGACGTTGTGGTCGGTCACGAGCATGGCGATGCCCTGCCGGGCGAGCTTGCGGACCTCGTCCTGGAGATCCTCGACGGTATGGGGATCGACGGCGGCGAAGGGCTCGTCCAGCAGCATGAGGCGGGGGCGGGTCACCAGCGCGCGGGCGATCTCCAGCCGCCTCCGCTCGCCGCCTGAGCAGGTGTGGGCCGGCTCGCGGGCCTTGTGCCTGAGCGTGAACTGCTCGAGCAGCTCCGCCGCCCGCTCGCGGCGGGCGCCGCGGGTCAGCCGCTGCGTCTCGAGGATCGCCAGCAGGTTCTGCTCGACGGTCATCCGCTGGAAGACGCTCGGCTCCTGGCTGAGATAGCCCATGCCGGCGAGGGCGTGCTTGTACATGGGCAGGGCGGTGACATCGCGGCCCTGGAAGTCCACCCTCCCCGCCTCGGGCGTGATCATCCCGATGATCATGCGGAAGGTGGTGGTCTTGCCCGCGCCGTTGCGCCCGAGGAGGCCGACGATCTCGCCCGCGTCGATCTCGAGGCTCACCCGGTCGACGACCCGCCGGCGGGCGTAACTCTTGACCAGTTGTTGCGCGGTCAGCAGCGTCATGGCAGGAGGGGCAGTGTAGCCGCTGGGAGGAAGCTCGGCTGCCCCGGCCGCGGCCTGCCGCTAGGAGATGAACCGGATCGTCAGCGGGTAGCGGAAGAACGCGCTGTTGCTCGCGGCCATCGCGGCCCGGATCTGGTTGATGACCATCATGATCCAGAGGATCGGGAAGGCGAAGATCCCGATGATGGTGATCCCCAGCAGGATGTGATAGAGCAGGAAGCTGATGCAGAAGTTCGTCGCCTCCCGGCCGTGGTCGTCGATGAACACCGAGCCGCTGCGCCGGATGAGCCACATCACGAGCGGGGCGAGAAAGGTGAGCGGGCCGAGGACGATCCACGCCACCATGGGCGAGAGGTGCGTGAGCAGGGCGTAGGTCTTCTCGTCATCGGTGGCGCCCTCGTGCCGCACCTCGCCCTCCTCCGTGACCCGGATCTCCGGGAGATCGGCGAGGTCGGCCAGGTCAGCAAGGTCGGCGAGATTGTCGAACTCGGCGGCCGGTCTGGCGACGCTCATGGCTTGCTGCTCCGTTTCTGCCCCCGGCGGCTCCGCCCTCCCGCGCCCGAGGCTACGAGATGAAGCGGATGATCATCGGGTAGCGGAAATACTCGCCGTTGCTCGCGGCGATCGCCCCCCGGATGAGGTTCACCAGCATCATCACCACCCAGATGAGCACGAAGGGCACGGTGATGCCCGTGATGACCGTGGCCGAGAACACGACCGTCGTCAGCAGCAGATTCACCACCTCCCGGCCGTGATCGTCCACGAAGGCCGACTTGTCCTTGCGGATCAGCCACAACGCGACCGGCGCGAACACGAGAAGAAAGAACGCGAACCCCGCCAGCGGGGTGAGATGCATCGCGATCGCGTAATTGCGGTCGGTGTCGCTGAGGCCCTCCTCGCGCAGGGGGGGGCCTGCGCTCCCGGCGGGGGGCGGGCGGTGCTGGTCGGGTCCTGGTTCAACCACGGGCATGGCGCTGCTCATGTCTGCGTTTCCGTCATCTTATGGGGAGCGGCCGGCCGCGCCTTTCACCATCCGTCCGCGGCAACCCGATCGGGCGGGATGAGAAGGTTATCGGGCGCGTTGGCACATGAGCACATTGGCACATTGGCACATGCGCACAGGGGCCGTCCGCCTTCTGCCGCGGGGCCGGAGTCCGGGGGCTTGGGGCCGGAGTCCGGGGGCCGGGGGCTCAGGTGATGAAGCGGATGATCATCGGGTAGCGGAAATAGGCGCCGTTGCTGGCCGCCACCGCGCCGCGGATCTGGGCGATGATGATCACGATGTGCCAGACGGCCAGGGCCAGCCAGCCCAGGCCGAAGGTGAGAAACCCCGCCACGGCCAGAATGATGCTCAGCAGCACTGCCGAAAGCTGCATGTTCAGCACCTCACGGCCATGGTCGTCGGCGAACGCGTACCGATCCTTGCAGATCAGCCACAGCACCGCGGGGGTGAAGACAAAGAGGAAGAACACGGCCCCGGCGAAGGGGGACAGATGCATCGCGATGGCGAAGTTGCGATCCGCGTCCTCCAGCCGCTCGTGCCGAAGGGTGGGGCGGGCCGACCCCCCGCGCGGGGCTGTGCCCCGGGCCGTTTCCGGGGGCCGCACGCACGCGGCGGGGCGCTCGCAGGCATTGATGGCGATGCTCATGACTGCCGCTCCACCGCCTTATACGGCTCCGCGGCCGGATGATTTCAGTTTTCGCCCATATTCCTGCCCGCGTCGGGCGCCGACTCGCCGTCCGGGGACCGGCTTCGCGAGGCGGTTCAGCTCGCCGCCTCCGCCCGTTGCTCGTCGGCATCGGCATCCGCCTCCGGTCCGGCGTCCTCGGGCGCCTCGTCTTCGGCCCCGTCCTCGGCGTCCTCGTCCTCCGCCTCGCCCTTCTTGATCGGCTTCGCCTCCCTGTCCCACTGCTCGGGGTAGCGCTCCGAGGCCAGGGCGCCGACGATCAGGTGGACGTTGCGGAAGATGTAGTCATCGAGCTTGACCCGCGTGCCGTCCTTCAGCTCCACGTGCGCGATCGACTTGGACATCCACCGGCTCATGTCGATGTCGGCGATCTCCTCGTTCGGCCACCGCCCCTCGGGGGCGAAGAACGTGCCGTCCTCCTCGAGGCCGTACACCTGCTTGCTGCGTCGATAGAGCGGCCAGAAAAGGTAGAGCCCGAAGGGGATACAGGGGATAAACAGGAGCCCCTTGACGTAGCGATCGTAGACGGCGGGCTGGGAGATGTTGCCCGTTTCGTCCACGCCCAGCCGGGCGAGTTCGTAGGCGGCGGCGAAGTTGCTGGACGCGCGCCGGCCCGGCTGCATCAGCTCCGCCTCGGCCAGCGCGCTCTGGAAGAGCACCATCAGGCCGAGCCAGCCTTCCTCGTTCTGCTTTCGGATCTGCGCGATGACCTGCTCGAAGCGCTGCTTCTTGGCCTCGATCACCTCGTCCATGCTCGCCTGCTCCGGCTCGGTTTCGGCCGGCTCGTCCAGCTCGGCCGCTTCGAGCCCGCGGTCCCAGAGATCCTGGAGTTCGGCCTCGACCATCGCGCTGGCCGCGTCGATTTCCTCCCGCGTCTCGGGGGTTGCGGGATCCTCGCCCGCGGCCTGGAGGGCGTCCTTGACCGCGAGGCAGATCTGGCCGCGATGGAACGCCGTCTCCTTGCCCGGGATCGCGTAGAAGTAATCCCACACGCCCCAGACGCCGAGGACGATGCTCACCAGCGCGATGATGACCATGCGGATCCAGTACTTGGGCTGAAGACGGGTCTTGAGGGCCATGGATGCTCTTCCGGGTGTCAGGCTGCGAAGGGCGGAGACCGGCCGTCTGGGAGGGTAGGTCGGCCGCCTGCTTGTGTCGGCTCATTCGTCCCGCCGCTGGAGTGGCCGGGGCCGGTGATACATCGGGTTCGTTCGATCCGTCTCCCGCGGCAGGGAGGTTCGGCCGGGTCGCGCGGTGGGATCGGGCGATAAACAGTTGCAGATGCTGAACTTGGACCTTATTGTCGAGACGCGCTCAAGAGTTTGCCGAAACCGGGGGAATCTCCGGCGACGACGGCGCGTCTTTCCAATGGTACCGCAGGCCGTCGAGGCGAACAGCGCCCGGCACGGACTCGCGGGACCGCAATCACCGTGTTGTACCCCGCCGGCCGTCGCGGGCGCTGAACCACCCGCTCGGCGAGGGCTCTGACAAGGGAGCTGATCCATGAACCGCACGTCGACCATCAGAAAACTTCGTTCGCTGGGCCTTGCCGCCGCCCTCGCGGGGTCCGCGATGCTCGTCAGCGGCTGCAACGACGCCCAGTCCGGTGCGCTGCTGGGCGCGGGCGTGGGCGCCCTGGCCGGACAGGCCATCGGCGGCGACACCGAGGCCACCCTCATCGGGGCCGGCGTCGGCACCGGGGCCGGCTACATCATCGGAAATGAATCCGATAAGGAAAAAGCCAAGCGCCGCGGCAATTACGACTATTGAGCGATAGGCGATAAGCGATGAGCGATGAGGTCGCCGTTTCGCGACGCGGTTCACCCGCGTGCTGAGCGCCCATGAGGGCCGCGTGGCAACGCGAGGTCCGCCGACAGCCAGCAACCAACACCCCGCCCCCGTTGATGCGAAGAGCCAAGGCTGGGGCGGTTGTTGTTGCCGCGCGAGAAAAAACCCCGAAACCGCGCAGGCCCGCCTCACCGCCGGCGTATCCGTCCCCCGGAGGCCGGGGCGCCGCGTCGCGCCCCGCGCCGGAGAACAACGGGTCCTTTCGGGTCCGGGGGATTGCTCCTTCTTCCGTGACCGGATCGCGCGATCGCGCCCCTGCGGGTCGTCACTCCTCCTCCGACCAGATCCCCCGGCCCTGACGGCGGGCGGTGTTCTCCAGTTGCGCGTAGCGCGTGAGCTTCGCGTGCGGCCAGCGGTCGTCGGCGACGGCCAGGCCCGCGGCGAGCAGCGCTTCGTTCAGAAAGGACCCGTCCGGCAGCTCGACGTGCGCCAGCACCCGGCCGAACACGCCGCGCGTCGAGTGCGGCTCCAGCCAGAGGGTGATCGTCGCATCCTCCGTCAGGTCGAGCGTCAGCTCGGTCGCCTCCTCGGCCCACGGCTCGGCGGGCTGACGCGGACGCGCCGGCTCCGGGCAGTCGATCCCGCACAGACGCACGCGCGTGGTGGGACGATCGTGCAGGGCGTCGGGCAGGTCGACCTCGATCGTGTCGCCGTCGAGGACGGCGACGACGCGCGCCTCCATGCCGTGATAGACGGCCATGTCATCGCCGCGGCGGGCGAGCAGGCAGCCGGAGCGATCGGCGATGATGAGCAGGCCCAGCGCGGCGAGCACGCCGAGCCCGATGAGGCGGCGTCGGCGTTTCCAGCGTTTCGTGCTGCGCTTCTTTTTCTGCTTCATGACCCCCGGGCGGGTCAGGACTTGCTCTTCGATCCGGCGCGGCGTTTGCCGCCCCGGTTCGTCTCGCCGCCCGCCTCCTCCTGCTGGGCCTGCTTGCAGACCTCTTCCAGTGCGTGGTGCAGCCCCTCGTGATCGGGGATCGTCTCCAGCCGATTGAGCAGCGCATCGAGGCGCTTGAGCGTGGGCAACGCGGGATCGAGGCTGATGATGGCGAACTCGCCCAGCGCTTCCATCGCGCCGATGAACCACGCCATGTCCGGGTGATCCGGATCGGGCGGCTCATCGACCTTGGTGCGGATCGTCACCCCCGGCGCGATGGCGACGATCGGGCACAGCCCGAGGCTCGTCTTCGGCTCGCGGCACAGGACCGCGGCCGGAATCTCGCGCTCCAGGGCCATGAGCCGCAGGCGGCGGGCGTCGGCCCCGACCTGAGGCGGGCGGACGAGATAACAGCCCGGCTCGATCGTCATGTCCTCTTCGATGGGCGTCTCCACCACCGTGACATCCTCGACATCCAGCGCCTGCTGCAGCCGCTGGCGGCGCGCTTCCCACAGCGGCATGATGATGCGGGCCATGCGGCCGAAGTCATCGTCGTCGCGGGCCATCGTCAGCGCCTCCCGCGCCTGGCGTTCGGCCTGGAAGTACGCGGTCTGCACCAGCGCCTGGCTGGCCTGTTCCATCAGGGCATCGATCGATTCGGAATCGCGAGCGGCGGGCATGGTCAGGTCGTTTCTCGCTCGATGTATTGCTGCATGTCGCTGAGCAGCTCGCGCCACTCGCCGACCACTGTGGGCAGCTCGTAGAGCAGGGTGTCGGAGATGGACGCGGGATCGTCGGACTGCACGGCGTCGCGCAGCGTCTGGAGGCGCTCCTTGAGCCGTTCGATGATGCGTGGCAGCGGCTCGCCGGACTCGCCAAGGCCGGCCTCGAGGTCCATCTCCAGTGCCTCGGCGGATCGGGCCACCGCTTCGAGGACGGTCAGC
The DNA here is from genome assembly GCA_034211115.1 of Planctomycetota bacterium. Classification (GTDB taxonomy): domain Bacteria; phylum Planctomycetota; class Phycisphaerae; order Phycisphaerales; family SM1A02; genus JAXHTH01. The sequence goes on from JAXHTH010000108.1 coordinate 21,860, forward strand.
CAGATGTTGACCGCCTCGGCGATGCGCTCCTTCGCCTGCGCCGCCTGATCGGTCTGGATGAGTTCGGCCGCCTCGCGCTGAAGATCATCGGCGTGCGCCAACACTTCGGAGGCGTCGCTGAGCGTGCGCAGGACGAGCGCCTTGCGGTCGGCGGTGGTGCAGTGGACTTCCCCCGCGGTCCCCGCGCAGAGCGATTCGGAGCTGAGCTGGGCTTCATCCCAGCGCTCGCCGTCGACGGTCACCTCGATGATGAGCCGGCCGCGCTGCTGGGCGAGGGCCGCGGCGCCGCGGATCGCTTCGCTGATCGAGGCGGCTTCGATATCGCACGGTTGCTCATCGAGGAGGACACGCATGAAAAACCTCTTCCTGCTGCGGCCGTGGCGGGCGCGGAACGAAACGGGCGGACCGGAAAAACCGGCGGCCTCGGACCGCTTCACCGGGCAAACGCGTCGGCGACCTCGTCGGCGAGCACCTGGTTGCCGAAGCTGACGCGGATCGCCCCCTCGGGGACGATCTCCACCAGCAGCGGGGCGGCGGTCGTCGCGAGCATCAGTCCCTGCTCCGCCCGGTCGGCATCGGTCAGCAGCGCCCGCATCAGGGCGATGATCGTCTGGTAATCGCCCGGCTCGCAGAGCAGCGGATCGCGGGTGTTCAGCTCGACCGTGGCCGTCGTCTCGAACTCCTGCCAGTCCTCGTTTTCGGCCAGCGAAAAGGCGACGGCGTCGAAGACGTGCCGCCACTTGCTCACCGGGATGAGCAGCACCTGATTGAGTCGAAGCTGCTGGATGAGTTCGGCGACCGCGGCCGCCAGCCCGTCCGGCTCGACGGTGATCACCCTCGCCTCGGCCTCGGGCTCGGCCTCCGTCTGGGCCGTGGTCAGATGGACGCGCACCACGTCGCTGCTGTCGGCCATCTGAAGGTAGACCCGGTCATCCTCCTGCGGCGCCGGCGTGACACCCTGCTCCGCCAGCAGATTCATCACTTCGCTTTCGGGAACGAATTCCACCTCGCTGTCTCCCGGCGCTGCTGCGCCGCCTGGGGCCTGAACGTGCGGCGCATACTGTACCGGAAAACGGGGCCGGTCAACACCGCGGCGGCGGGGGAAGCTCGCCCGTGCCACGCGCCGGGGCGCGGGGCGGGCAAATCGTCTACCATGCCCCGCCCACGCCCTCCGTGAGGAGAGAGCACGCATGGATACGATCCTCTTCGTGTGCACCGGCAACACCTGCCGCAGCCCGATGGCCGAGGCGATCGCCCATCATTGCCTCGACGCGGGCCTGCTCGACGACGGCGGGCGGTACCAGGCCGCCTCGGCGGGCGTGCGGGCCGAGGCCGGCTCGCCCCCCTCCCCCGAGGCCCTCGCCGCCCTCAAACGCCTGGGCGTCGACCACAGCGGCCGCTCCAAGCCCCTCAGCGCCGAGATGATCCGCAAGGCCCGCGTCGTCCTCTGCATGACCGACGGGCACGTCGAGACGGCCCGCGAACTCGTCGGCGACGAGCCCGAGGAGGCGGCGAAGATCCTCCAGCTCGATCCCCAGCAGAACATCGCCGATCCCATCGGGCGGGGGCAGGATGCGTATGATTCGCTGGCGCAACGGTTTATGAACATCGTCCCCGAACGGCTCAAGGAGGTCCTCGCCCGTGAAGATCGCGCTGGGATCCGACCACCGCGGCGTTGACATGGTCCGCAGCCTCGTCGAGCACCTCCGTCAGGCCGGCCACGAGCCGACCGTGCTCGGCGACAGCTCCGGCGAGCCGTGCGACTATCCGGATATCGCCCACCTCGTGGCCCGGGCGGTCGTCGATGGCGAGGCGGCGTTCGGCATCCTCGTCTGCGGCTCCGGGATCGGCATGTCGATGGCGGCGAACAAGGTCCCGGGCGTCCGGGCCGCCCTCGCCCACGACGAGTTCACGGCCGAGATGGGCCGCCGGCACAACGACGCCAACGTCCTCTGCATGTCCGGCGATCTCTCGACCATCGAGCAGGCCCGCGCGATGACCGATGCGTTCCTGGGCGCGACCTTCGAAGGCGGCCGCCACGCCCGCCGCGTCAACAAGCTCGCCGCCATCGAACGAGGGGAAGACCCGGCGGAAGTCAAAGAGGCCGCGGGGAAGGGGTGAGCGTGCGCGCCTTGCTTCGACGACACTCTCCTCATCCTCGGAGCGCCGCCTGCGGTTTCGCAATCCCCCCGTGCCGAGTTCCGAACGCCTACTGCCGCTCGCGCCCGCTGATGAGGCGGACCTGGCGGGTCATCATGGATGACAGGGTCCGGGCGTCGGTTTCCAGGGCCGCGATCTCGCTTTCCAGGGAGGCGGCGGCGAGGATGTCCGACAGCACGGGGGGCGCGGCGGGTGGCGTGCTCGTCTCTGCCGGCGTCACCTCCCCTTGGGACTCGCGGTCGTCGCTGAGCGTTTTCGCGATTTCGCCGTGATCGCCGGCGGGCGTCGGCGCTTCGACGCCTCCTAGCGGCCCCTGCAGAACCAGCGCGGCCCAGGTGGTGATGAGCAGGGCCAGGCACGCCGCGGCGAGGGCCAGGCCGTGCGGCACGCGCCCGAGGCCCCCGGAAGGCGCATCGCCGGCCGCGTGCTCGTCCGCAGCGACGCGGGCGAGGGCACGCATCGTCCGCTCGTGCAGGTCCGCCGGCGGATCGCGGCGCCACGCCTCCGCCTCGGCGCGGAGGCGCTCGTCCACGACCATCAGTTCATCATCGCTGATCGGGTGTTCAGACATCGGTGTGAGCTCCCGGAACTGTTGTCGTGGATGTTTCCGTCGGCGCCGCCGGACTCATCGCGGCGTCGCCGATCTCAATCGATTCATCATCGGGCAGGCACCGCGCCAGCCTCTGCCGCGCGCGGTGGAGGATGACGCGGATGTTGACGGTCGTCCGGTTCATGATGCGCGCGATCTCCGGGGCGGGCATGTTCTCGGCGTAGCGCAGCCAGAGGGCGGCGCGTTCGACATCGCCGAGGTTCGACGCGGCGAGGGCCCAGATGTTGCCGTTTCTGAGGCGAACTCGGCGCAACTCGGCCGGATCCGCCGCGCTCCGTTCGGGCTCGCCCGTCAGCGGCAACTCGCGCCGGCGCGCCATCGCGCGCTGATGGCTGACCGCCAGGCGTGAGGCGATGGTGAACAGCCACGTCGAGAACCGCCAGGCCGGATCGTAGCGATCGAGGCTCCGCCACGCGCGGAGGAACGCCTCCTGGGCGAGATCATCGGCATCACTTGCGCAGCCGGTGCGCTGGCGCAGGAAGTTGAACAGGCGCCCCTGATACAGGCGGACCAGCTCGCTGAAGGCCTCCAGCGAGCCGGTCCGGGCGCGATCGACGAGCATCTGCTCGGCCGGGGGGCGTCGTCGCGCGGGGTGGGGTTCCTGCGTTCGATCCTGCATGGGCGGCTCAGTGGGCGTCGATCTTCCCGAGCAGCTTGAGGAGCGTCTCCGTGTCGGTGCGCAGCGTGATCGTGATCTGCCGTCCGGTGCGCTCGACCTTCGCATCGCCGGTGAACTTCGCGATCTGCGCCAACCATTCGTTTTCCTCGGCGTTGAGGCGGACGAGGGCGAAGATGCCGTCGATCACGTCGACGATGTCCCTGGCGCGCTGTCGCGAGTCGGCGCTCATCGACATGGCGGCCTCGATCTGCTCCTCGCGTTCGGCGATGGCGAGGGTGAACGCATCGGCGTGCCTGATGACCTCGGAGACGACGTCCATGTCCGGGAGCATCCTGCCCGAGGCGACGGCGCCGAACATCATCGCGCCCCCGGGCGGCTCGAGTTCCATGGTCTTCTCGTCGGCGTCGGCGTAACTGTCGGCCTTGTCCAGGGCGATGGCGGCCGCCCGGGCAATGAGCATCGGCTCCTCGCCGGCGATGACGTATCGCCGCGAACCCCTGGCCGCGAGGAAGGTGACCACGTCATCGTCCCACACGTGCAGGGGGATGTCGTCGACGACGACCTTCTTGTGACCCTCGGCATGCTCGTCTTTGGCGGCGTCGACGATCGCCTGGAGATCTACGGTCTCGGCGAGGCTGATGATGGCGACCTCCCCGCCGTCGACGGGGCCGTAGACGGTAATCCCCATCAGCTCGGTCTCGGCGTCCATGTTCAGGTGCCGCTCGAGCTCGGAAAACTTGATGTCGGCGAAGTCGAGCTGTTCATTCTCGGCCAGCGTCTTTCCGAGTTCGGAGGCGAAGAACGCCTCGGCATCGAGATGGGCCACCCATTTCAGGTCGGGCGGGAGCCAGTCGAGGGCGAGCTGATCGGCGGTCGCGCCGCCGGCGAGGGCGAACGCGGCGGCAAACGCGAGGCAGGCGAATCGCATGGGATCTCTCCTATCCGGAAAACACGAAGCAACGGCCGTCCGCCACGAAGGCGGGGCGTTACCTCTTCTACGCTCTCCGGGCGGGGAGCGTTACATCAGCCTTGTTGGTGGGGCGGGGGCGCCGGTTTCGCGGATGAGCAGCGGGCGGTCGGGGGAAACCGCGGGCTGGTCAGCCCGCGGCTATCACCCTCGACCCTCGAGCCTCAAGCCTCAAGCCTTCTCCGCGTATCCCGCGGCGACTTCCGCGAGCAGGCGCACGCCGTAGCCGGTGGGGCCGGTGCAGAAGAGGTCCTTATCGGAGTCGACGCTGCTCGTGCCGGCGATGTCGATGTGCGCCCAGGGGATGTCCTCATCGACGAAGTAGCTCAGGAACGCCGCGCCCTGGATGGGATGGCCGTCGCGCTTGGGGCCGCTGTTCCAGATGTCGGCGTGCTTGGCCCGCATGAAGTCCTTATGATCATCCCAGAGCGGGAGGCGCCAGACCTTCTCGCCGGTCGTCTCGCCGGCCTCCTCGACGCGTTTGCAGAGGTCGTCATCGTTGCAGAAGTAGCCGGCGGACCAGTAGCCGAGGGCGACGACCACGCCGCCGGTGAGGGTGGCGGTGTCGAGGATCGCCGTGGGCTTGATCTTCCTGCACGCGTAGGCGAGGGCATCGGCGAGGACGAGCCGGCCTTCGGCGTCGGTGTTCGTCACCTCCACCGACACGCCGTTGTACATCGTGATGATGTCATCGGGCCGATACGCGTCGCCGGCGACCATGTTCTCGGCGGCGGGGAGCAGCGCGACGACGTGCACGGGCAGCTTGAGGGCGGCGATGGCGAGCATCGCCCCGATCACCGCGCACCCGCCGTTCTTGTCGTACTTCATCCCCTTCATGGAGTTGGAGATCTTCAGCGAGTAGCCGCCGGTGTCGTAGGTGATGGTCTTGCCCACGAGCGCAAGCTTGACGCCCTTGCGGGGGCGCTGGGGCTTGTGTTCGAGGATGATGAGGCAGGGCTTGGAGGTGGAGGCCTTGCCCACGTTGACGATCCCGCCCATGCCCTGCTTCTTCGCCTCGGCATACGAGATGACGCGGCAGGTGAGGCCGGACTTGCGGGCCAGCTTGCGCGCCTCGGAGGCGATCCAGGTCGGGTTGCAGATGTTGGGGGGCGTGGCGGCGATGCGCCGGGCCTCGTTGGCCGCCTCGGCGAGCGTGAGGCCGTCCTTCAGGCCGGACCTGAAGTCGCCGTCCTCGGCGGTCACGGTGAGGGCGGGATTCGCCTCGGTGGTCTTGGCCGCCGAGCCGTCGAAGAAGTCCACGCGCCAGTTGGCCAGCCCCAGGCCCTCGCCCACGCAGCGGCCGGCGGTGGCGGCGTCGACCGACCGGGCGGGGATGGCCTCGCTCAGATGGAGCCTGGCCGCCTTGACGGCCATGCGATCGAGCTTCCTGCTCAGCTTCGCTCCGACGGTGCGGAGCGTGGCGGGCTTGAGCTCCTCCTTCCTGCCCAGCCCCACGAGAAGATGATCATCGCCGGCGTGGGCGGTCTCGCCCGCCTCGGCCTTGAACCCCGGCGTTGTGAGGGCGGCCTTCAGCGCCTTGCGAGCCCCGGCCTCCGGCTTCAGGCCCCTCGGCAGATCCTCTGCCTCGGCGAAGACGCCGACCACGGTGAGCGGTGAGCGGGCGGTTCCGACACGGATCGACTTGAACACGGCGAACTCCTCATGAATGGCGGTGGGGGCGTAGTGTAGCGTTAAACGGAAGAGATGCGGACGGGATGCGGGCGGGGGATCGAGGGCCGTCCGCGGGCGGCCGGCGTAGGATGAAAACATGACCGCCGCGAGGATCATCGATGCCAACGCGAACCGCGCGCGGGAAGCGCTGCGGGTCATGGAGGACGCGGCGCGCTTCCTCCTCGACGACGCCGCGCTGAGCGGCGACCTGAAATCCCTGCGGCACGACCTGCGCGGCGCCCTGGAGCGCCTGCCCCCGGGCTGGATCGAGGCGAACCGCGACACGCCCGGCGACGTGGGCACGGCCATCACCGCCGGGCGCGAGAGGAGCCGGACAGACTTCGTCGAGGTGGTCATCGCCGCGGGCAAGCGGCTCAGCGAAGCCCTGCGCGTCATCGAGGAGGCGGGGAAGACGATCGATCCCGACTTCGCCCGGGGCGTCGAGGCGTTGCGCTATCGCGCGTACGACGTGGAACAGCGTCTTCAGTTGCGCCTCGGGAGCGGGCGTGCGCGGCAGTGGCGCGTCTGTGTCCTGCTCACCGAGTCGATCTGCACGCGATCCTGGGAGGATGTGCTGCGTGCGATCATCGACGGCGGGGCCGACTGCATCCAGGTGCGCGAGAAGGACATGGACGGCGGGACACTGGCGCGGCGCGTGAGGCGCGTCATCGAACTGGCCCGGCCCGCCGGAGCGAGCGTGATCGTCAACGATCGCGCGGACGTCGCCCTCGCCGCGGGCGCGGACGGCGTGCACGTGGGCGAGCACGATCTGTCGATTCGGGATGTGCGCCGCATCGCGGGTCGGACGATGCTCATCGGCGCGAGCACGCACGACCTTGACGAGGCGAAGGCGGCCATCGAGGCCGGGGCGGACTACTCCGGCGTGGGCGCGATGTTCACTTCAGCGCTGAAGCCCGCGCGTGAACCATCAGGACCCGAGTATCTGCGGCGCTTCATCGAGCACTATCCGAACACGCCGCACCTGGCGATCGGCGGCGTGGGGCCGGAGAACATCGACCGGCTCGTCGACGCCGGCTGCCGCGGCGTGGCCGTGAGCAGCGCCGTCTGCGCCGCCGACGATCCGGCGCGGGTGGTTCGAACGCTGCGCGAGGCGATCGAGGCCGATCGGTCATCATCTCGGCATTGAGCCTCGATGAGCATCCCGGGCTCACCGAGCCCGGCTCCGAACCTCCAGGCCTCCAGGTCTCCAGGTCTCCAGGTCTCCAAGCCTCAAGCCTCAGGACTCAAGTCTCAAGCCTCAAGCCTCAAGCCTCGAAACTCGTCTCCTCCTCCGTCGAAAGCGGGGAGACGCAGCGCGCCGCGTGGCGCATCGCCTCGGTCTGATCGGCGGGGCAGGGCAGGCCCGGCCCGCGCCACCGCGCGCCGTCGTGCACGAACGCGACGTACCCGAAGCCCTGCCGATCGTTGGTGTTGTCGGTGATGATCGCGGGCACGAAGCCCAGGCGGATCGTGTTCACCTCGGCGCTGAACGCGCGCCTCTCCCTCGAGTCGGTCGTGTCGAGCCGCACGGAGTATCGATACTCCATCTCGCGGAGGGAGAGGCTGGTGCCGCGCATCAGCTCGCGGCGGCGCTCGCTGCTCACCTCGCGGATATCGGCGGACTCGACCTGCATCGTCGGCTTCGGCGCGCGGAGCAGGCCCGCGGCGATCATGCCGACGAAACCGGCGAGAAGGAGAATCACCGACACCTGCGGGGCGGCCACCCGCATCACCCACAGCAGGAGACCGAGCGCCGCGAGGATGATGGAAAGGGCGAGGATCAGTCGGCGGCCGGTGAGAAACATGAACGGCAGTGTACCCAAGTCGCTTCCGTGTATCCTGTCGCCCCATGAGCGACCTTCTGCTGGCCACGACCGGCCATCACGGCCAGGTCACGGAGACCATCACGATCTTCATCGCCCTGCTGGGCGGGGCGGCGGTGGTGGGCGTCCTGACCAAGTTCATCCGCCTGCCGTACACGATCGCCCTCGTGCTCGCCGGGCTGCTGGTGGCGATTTCGGGGGCCGCCCCGCCCGAGGCGGTGATCACGCACGATCTCGTCTTCGTGCTCTTCCTCCCGCCGCTGCTCTTTCAGGCGGGGCTGCATCTGGACCTCGAGCACCTGCAACGCAAGGCTGCGGTGGTCGCGGTGCTCGCCATCCCGGGGGTGGTGCTGAGCATGTTCGGCGTGGCCCTGGCCATCGAGCCGTTCCTCGCGCGCGGGATCGCCTCGGAAGCGAGCCTCTGGCTGCCGGCCCTGCTGTTCGGGGCAATGCTCGCGCCCACCGATCCGATCTCCGTCCTCGCGACGTTCCGCAACGTCGGCGCGCCGGAGGGCTTGCGCACGCTCGTCGAGGCGGAGAGCCTGTTCAATGATGGCACGGGCGTCGCGCTGTTTCTCATCCTGCTCGCCGCGGTGTTCCCGCAGGGGGCGATGGCGGATCATGATGCGGCAGGGGCGCTGCATGAGGTCCAGACTGCCGCGGTCGCGCCGGTGGATGAAGCGAATCTCGCCGAAGAAGAGGCGCACGATGAGGCGCCTGCAGAGGCCGCGATGACGAAGCCGGGGGTCGGCGGCGGTTCGATCTCGATTGCCGAGGCCGTGCTGAGGTTCATCCGCGTCGCCGGCCTGGGGCTCATCATGGGCCTGGGCCTGGGGCTCATCGCGCTGTGGCTGCTGAAGCGACTGGATGATCACGTCCTCGAGAACGCGATCACCGTCGTCCTCGCCTGGGGCTCCTACATCCTCAGCGAATCGGTCGGCGGGTCGGGCGTGATCGCCGTCGTCGTCGCCGGCCTCATCATGGGCAACTATGGCCACAAGCTGGCGATGAGCGAGCGCACGAGCGAGACGATCAATATCTTCTGGGAGTCGATCGATTTCATCGTCAACTCGATCGTGTTCCTGCTTATCGGGTTCGAGCTTCAGGACATCGGCGGCCTGGATGCGCTGCGCAGGCCGCATGTTCTGCTCGCGGTGGGGACGGTGTTTTTCGCCATTCTCGCCGTCCGCGCGGTGATCATCTATCCCGCCGCGTTCATGTACGGCCGGCACTGGCCGGGCGCGTGGAAGCACATCGCCTTCTGGTCGGGCCTGAAGGGATCGATCCCGATGGCGCTCGTGCTGGGCCTGCCGGCCGGCGAGCTGAAGACGTTCCTCGTCCCCATCGCCTTCGGCGTGGTGCTGGTGAGCCTGCTGCTGCAGGGTCTGACGATGCCGATGTTGATTCGGAGGCTGGGAGTGAGCGGGCAGGCCTGAAGGCCTGGAGACTGGAGGCTTGGAGACCTGGAGGATTGAAGGCCTGAAGATGGAGCCGGGCTCTGTGAGCCTCGTCCCCGCTACACTGTTTTCATGGTCCGCGACGTTCAGTGCATCCTGCTGGGGACGGGGACATCGGCCGGCGTGCCCGTGATCGGCTGCGATTGCGACGTCTGCACCTCCGATGACCCGCGCGACAAGCGCCTGCGCTGCTCGGCCTGCGTCCGGTTCGTGGATTCCGGGGGCCGGGAGCGTGTCATTCTCATCGACACCTCGCCCGACCTGCGCGAGCAGGCCCTCCGCCTGCGCCTCGATCGTTGCGATGCGATCATCTACACGCACAACCACGTCGATCACACGTTCGGCCTCGACGAGGTGAGGCGATTCAACGTCCTCATGCAGCAGTCCATCGAGGTCTGGGCCGATGAGAACACCCTGCGGTCCCTGCACCGCATTTACCGGCACATCTTCGATCGCGACCGGAACGTCAACGACTCGTTCGTGGCGACGCTCATCCCGCAACTCATCCGGCCGGAGCAGCCCATCGATCTGTTCGGGCTGCGGTTTGCGCCGATCAGGCTGCTGCACGGCAAGCTGCCCGTGCTGGGGTTCCGCATCGAGGCGCTGGATCATGCCGGTCGGGTGGCGGACGATCAGCCCGCCCCGCTGCCGCTCGCGTACTGCACGGACGTCTCGGCGATACCCCCGGAAACCTGGCCGCGTCTGACCGGTCTGCGGGCGCTGGTGCTGGACATGTTGCGCTACCGCCATCATCCGACACACATGAGCGTGGACGAGGCGGTCAGCGCTGCCGAACGCATCGGCGCCGAGCGCACGTGGTTCATCCACATGACACACAACATCCTGCACGCCGATCTCGACGCCCGCCTGCCGGAGCGGATGGCGTTGGGGTGGGATGGGCTGGTCATCGATGAGGAAGCGATGGGTGATGAGTGATAAGCGATGAGCGGTGAGGATGCGGATTCCGGGGGGCCGTTTCGCGACGCGGTTCACCCGCGTCTCCGGACGCCCCGCACGGGGGTAAACCGCGTCGCGAAACGGGGGAAGAACCCCAATCCGCCCCGGCCGGGCCGCGCTTTCCCGCGCGGGGCGACCCCGCTAGACTACGGCCCCTATGGCCCAGACCCGCGAGATCAAGAAGCGCATCGTGGCGGTGGGGACGATCCAGCGCATCACGAAGACGATGCAGATGATCGCCACCGCGAAGTTCACCGCCGCCTCCCAGCGGGCGCGGGCCACCCGCCCCTACACCCGCACCATCCGCCGGCTCGTGGGTGAGCTGGCCGCGGCGGCGGGCGAGCTGGAGCACCCGCTCATCGACGGCCCTCCCGAGCCGGTCCGCCGCGAACTGCTGCTGGCCATCAGCTCCGACCGCGGCCTGTGCGGGGCGTACAACGCCAATGTCCTCCGCGCCGCCATCGGGCATATCCGCGACCTTCGCACGGCCGGGACCGAACTGGACCTGGAAACCTCCGGCAAGAAGGCGATCAGCTTCTTCCGATTCCAGCAGGTCGACATCGATCAGCGGCACCTGATCGGCGACAGCCCCGACTACCGCGAGGTCGAGGCCCTCGCGAGCCGGTACATCGACGCGTTCGCCGCCGGGCGCTACGACGCGGTCCGCGTGGCCTACATGCGCTTCGAGAGCAACGCCCGGCAGGTGCCGGAGGTCCTGGAGCTTCTGCCCATCGAGCCGGAGGAGGCGGCGGAGGCGGCCGGCGAGGAGCACCATCCCCACGCCAACTACGAGTTCAGCCCCTCCCGCGAGGCGCTGCTCGCCGATCTGCTCCCCATGGCCGTCAAGGCCCAGCTCTTCCAGGCCTTCAACGATGCCGTCGTCAGCGAGCAGCTCATGCGCATGGTGGCGATGAAGGCGGCGACGGAGAACGCCAAGGACCTGGGGCGCATGCTCAACCGCCAGTTCAACCGCGCCCGCCAGGCGCAGATCACCACCGAGCTGAGCGAGATCATCGGCGGCACGGCGGCGCTGGAGTAGCGGGCGCACGGGATCGGCCCGCGGTGTCCCACGGACAGGGGTCCGTGGCCGTTGCGCGTATGTGTATCGGACGTCGTCGCTATTCGGCGACGGCGCGCGCGCTGACCGTCACCGGCACGTGGGCCGGCTTCACCCGGGCCTCGAACTCCTGGCGGTACTTGTTGACGATGGTGCGCACGGCCCAGTTGGCGCCGTCGGCGAGGCCGCAGATGGTCGTGCCGGGCATGATCCCCATCGACCCGGCCAGCTCCAGCAGCAGATCGAGATCCCTGCTCGTCGCCCCGCCGGACTCGATGCGGCAGAGCAGCTTGTACATCCACTGCGTGCCCTCCCGGCACGGCGTGCACTGCCCGCACGACTCGTTGGTGAAGAAGCGGGCAATGTTCCGCGCGACGGCGACCATGTCCGTGTCCTCGTCGAAGACGGTGGGGCAGGCGGTGCCCAGGCCCATCACGCCGTACTTGCGGCCGATGTCGAAATCGAGTTCGGCGTCGAACTGGTCGGGCCCGAGGCAGCCCATGGACACGCCGCCGGCGATGGCGCCCTTGAACGCCTTCCCGCCGCGCATCCCGCCGCAGTGGTCGTTGACGAGCGTGGAGAGCTTGATGCCGAGATCGACCTCGTACACGCCGGGCCGCGCCACGTGGCCGGAGACGCCCATGAGCTTGGGCCCGAAGCTGGGCGGGCCGCCGATGGTCGAAGCGCAGCCGGTCTGCGTGAACCGCTCCGGCCCGTGCTCGACGATGGGCACCAGGCACGCGATCGTCTCGACGTTGTTCACCACCGTCGGCCGCTGGAAGAGGCCCGCGACGGCGGGGAAGGGCGGCTTGACCCGAGGCCAGCCCCGCTTGCCCTCCACCGCCTCGATCAGACCCGTCTCCTCCCCGCAGATGTACGCCCCGGCGCTGCGGTGCAGGTAGCACTCGACGGCGAAGTCGCTCTTGCCGTTGAGCAGGCCCTGTTTGCCGAAGATGCCGTGCTCGTAGGCCTCGTCGATCGCGCGCTGCACGGTCCTGATCTGCTCGCGATACTCGCCGCGGATGAAGAAGTAGGCCGTATCGAGCTGGCAGGCCCAGCAGGTGATGGCGAGCCCCTCGAGGACGAGATGCGGATCGAAATCGATGAGGAGCCGATCCTTGAACGTGCCGGGCTCGGCCTCGTCGCAGTTGAGGGTGAGGTAGCGCCGCCCGCCGTCCGGCTCGGGGAGGAAGGACCACTTCAGGCCGCAGGGGAATCCCGCGCCGCCCCGGCCGCGAAGCTGCGATTCCTTGACCATGTCCACGATCTGTGCGGGTTTCAGCGCCAGCGCCTTTTCGAGAACCGTGTAGCCGCCGGTCTTGACGTACTCATCGTACGTGACGAGGTGACGATCCTTCATCTCACCCCACGGCGGGGTGGGAATGCGCCTGGTCAGGATGGGTGCGGTGAGGGGCATGTGAGTCGTGAGTCTTGAGCAATGAGTCCTGAGGTGGGGGAAGCCGGGTCTGACGACGCGAAGCGGAGGAAGACCCGGGTCACGCGCGAATCACGAGCCAGTCTCCTTCTCCGGCGGCGCGTCCTCTTCTTCCCGGGAAGACTTGATCTCGATCTCCTCGATCATGGTGCGGCGCAGGACGACGTCGCCGCGGTCCTCTTCCTCGACTTCCCTGCGGACGACGGACCGCTTCGGCGCGGACGGATCGGTCTTCGCGCCCTTGATGATGTGGCCGAAGAACTCCCCCAGGCTGCGCATGAGCGGTTTGTTCCTCTTTTCCGCCATGGTCGCGTCCCCCGTCATCAGTCCGGCAGCCCGTCGAGAATCTCATCGAGCTTCTCGATCGTGAGATGGTCGTGGCGATCGTCGTTGACGAGGGCGCACGGCGCGCCGTCGCACGCGCCGAGGCACTCGAGCGTCAGCAGGGTGAACTTGCCGTCATCGGTCGTCTCGTGCGGCTCGATATCGAGCTTCTGCCGCAGGTGATCGACGATCGCCTGGTGGCCGCACACCTCGCACGCGATCGACTGGCAGACCGCGATGACGTACTTGCCCACCGGCTCGAGGTGATACTCCTCGTAGAAGGAGGCGGTATCGAGCACATCGGCGGGCGCGATCTCCAGCAGCGATGCGATCTCCTCCATGGCCTGGTGGGGGATGTAGCCGTAGGCGTGCTGGACCTCGTGCAGGATGGGCAGCAGCGCGCCGCGCTTCTGCTCGTAGCGCGGGATGAGCTCGCCCTCGAAATGCGCGCGCATCTCCGCGGTGAGATACGGCTCGTCGCGCTGCGGGATCTTCATCGTTGCCGAGGGTTTGACGGTCCAGGCCATGTCGGTCTCTTGGGTCTCGAGTTCTGGAAACGCGGCGGGCCGCGGAGAAGAGAATAGAAGCCAGGCAAGCGGAATCAGCGATTCGACGATTGTGTGATTCAACCCGTCAGCCGCCGCACAACCACCGGCCGACCCTGCTCCTCTCTCGGTGTCCTCTGTGCTCTCTCTGGTTCAATCCTCCTATCGATCCAGTTCCGCGGCGATGATGTTGAGCGAGCCGAGGACGGCCACGACGTCCGCGATCATGTGCCCCTCCAGCAGCTTGGGGAACGCCTGGTAGTTGATGAACGAAGGCGGGCGGGTCGAGGCCCGCCAGGGCGTGTTCGTGCCGTCCGCGACGATGTAGAACCCCAGCTCGCCGTTGGGCGACTCGATCGCCCCGTAACACTCGCCGATCGGCGTGTCCCAGCCGCGGTTGGTCATGATGATCTCGAACTGCTGGATGGTGGCCTCGATCGAGCCGTACACGTCGCCCTTGGCGGGCAGGCGGGCCTTGGCGTCCGGGTAGGTGTCGATCGGCCCGCCGGGCAGGCGATCGATGAGAGCGTCGATGATCCGCGCCGACTGGCGCATCTCCTCCAGGCGCACGAGGTAGCGGCTCAGGCAGTCGCCGTCGGTGGAGACGGGCACGCTGAAGGGCACCGCCTCCGCCCCCCGGCCGTCCCAGTTGTCCTTGAAGCACAGGTACGGCTCGTCCTTGCGCAGGTCGCGCTTCACCCCGCTGGCCCGCGCGATCGGACCGCTCAGGCTCCACGCGATCGCGTCCTCCCGGCTGATCACCCCCACGCCGTACAGGCGGTCGTAGAAGATGCGGTTGCGGTTCAGCAGCGTCTCGATGTCCTTGATCGCCCTGGGCAGACGGACGTCGATGAAGTCGCGGACCATTCTTTTGAACACGTCATCGTCGGGGATCTCGCGCATCACGCCCCCGAGGCGCGTGTAGTCGGGGTGGAAGCGCTGCCCGCTGATGTAGTCCATGATGTCGAGGATGAACTCGCGCTCGTTGAAGCCGTAGAGGAAGCCGGTGAAGGCGCCGACGTCGAGGGCCGCGGCGCCGACGCACAGCAGGTGGTCCTGGATCCGGCCCAGCTCGCCGAGGATGGTCCGCACCGCCTTGCAGCGCGGGGTGAGATCGATGTCGAACAGCGTCTCCGCCGCGTGATGCCAGGCGATGTCGTTCACGATGGGCGAGATGTAGTTCATCCGGCTCACGGTGCAGACGTACTGGTTGTAGTCGTGGTGCTCCCCCAGCTTCTCGAAGCCGCTGTGGAGGTAGCCGATGTGGGGGGTGGCGCGGACGATCCGCTCCCCGTCGAGCTGGAGGACGATGCGGAGGGTGGTGTGGGTGGCCGGGTGCTGGGGCCCGAAATTGAGGACCCACCGGTCCGGGGCGTCCACGTGCTGCTGGAGGTACTCGACGGACTCGACCTCGATGTCCCAGGCTTCTTCCGGTTCGATCGTGTAGGGCATGGCGGCAGTGAGCTCGAGGGAACGCGGAGCGTGCCGGCCCGGGAAGGCCGGGCGCGGCGGGGAGTGCTGGAGTATAGGGCCGGGGCCCCCGCTCGTCAGGGAGGTGGGGCGGCCGCATCGCCCCTACACGCGGAAGATCGCCCCCATGCGCCGGCCCATCATGATCGAGGCCCCGATGAGGGTCAGGGCCAGCAGGGCCATCCCCCACACGCCCATCGCGCTGGCGATGTACTGCCCGTCCCCCAGCCGCTGGAAGAGGACGTAGATCGCCTTGGTGATGGGGAAGTGCTCGCCGCGCTGGGCGAGGATGAGTGAATCGGACACCTCCAGCATCGCGAAGCTGAACGCGAGCAGGCCGCCCGCAATCAGGTTCGCCATGATGAGGGGGATGATCACCGTGCGCACGGCGCGCACCCTGCTGGCGCCGAGGTTCAGCGCCGCCTCCTCGAGTTCGCCGGACGTCTGCTCGAGTCCCGCGACGGTGGCGCGGACGACATACGGAAGGCGGCGCACGGCGTAGGCGATGATCAGCAGCAGGGCGGGATCGGGGTTCGCCCCCAGCACGTCGATGACCCCCTCCAGCGGCGCGCCCTCGGAGAAGGGCCAGCGCAGCGTCATCGCCACGTAGCCGAACGCCATCACCAGGCCCGGCACCGCCAGCGGAAGCACCGACAGCGAATCGAGCAGCCCGCGCCCGGGCAGCGTCGTCCGCACGATGATGTAGCCGATCAGGATCCCCAGCGCGATATCCACCAGCATCGCGCAGAACGCGTAGAACAGGCTGTTGCGGATCGAGCCGATCGCGAGCGGATGGCTGAGCGCCCCGATGTAATGTTCGCCGGTGAGGTGTCGGGGGAAGATGGACTGGTACCACTGTCCCTCGACGGTGAAGCTGGTGAGGATCACCCCCAGGTGGGGGAGCACGGCGAGGAGGATCACGACCGCGGAGCCGCAGGCGGCGAGGGCGCCGGCGACCGGGCGCAGGCGCGTCGTTGTCGCCTGGATCGACGCCTTGGAGTACATGGCGTACGCCCGCCCGCCGAAGACGAGCTTGCCCATCACGTAGAAGAGCACGGCGGCGAAGAGCATCACCGCCGTCAGCGCGTACGGCTGGTTCGACGCGGCCATCTCCTTCAGCCCGTTGAAGATCTGCACCGGCGTGACGACCTGGTAATCGAACATGAGCGGCGTGCCGAGCTCGGTGAACGACCAGATGAAGACGATGGTCGCGCCGGCGAAGAGGCCGGGTCGGATGAGGGGGAGGACGATCTGGCGGAATCGCCGCCACGGCCCGGCCCCGAGGTTCTCCGCCGCCTCCTCCAGCGCCGGGTCGAGATTCGCCAGCGCCGCCGTCGCGTTGAGATAGAGAATCGGATACAGATGCAGGGCCTCGATGACGACGATCGCCCAGAATCCGCCCCGGCCGATGAAGTCGATCCCGACGTCGATCAACCCCAGGTCGATGAGGAGGGCATTGAGCGCGCCGGCCCGGCCCAGAATGTGATGCAGGCCGATGGCGCCGACGAACGGCGGAAGGATGAGCGGGATCAGCACCAGCGCGCCCAGTGCCGTCTTGTACGGGTAGTCGTACTTTGCATTCAGCACCGCCAGGGGCAGGGCGAGGATGAAGCAGAGCACCGTGGTGCAGACGGCGATGCCGAACGTGTTGATCAGACCGGCCCGGAGGACGGGGTCCTGGAAGATGACCGCGACGTGATAGAGCGTGAACCCGCCGTCGTCGGACTCGAACCCGCCGCGCACCGTCAGCCAGATCGGGTAGAGCAGGAAGATCGCCAGCAGGGTGAGGAGGGCGATCAGGAGCAGGGCCTGGGGGAGGTTCCGCCGCCGCATGATCGGCACATCAGAACCTCGCCCGGTCGGAGCGTCAAAACGGCCGGCCGAATCGACGGCGAACGATGCGCACCGGCGCCCGACGTCTACGGCGACGCGAGGGCCGGGGCGGAGAGTCGCTTCTCGATCGCCGCGAGCATCCGCTGCTCGAAACCGCGGTCGCGGGCCACCGGCGTCCAGAACGTCTTGTCCAGTGCTCGGGGCGCCTCGCCGCCGAGGAGGATCTTCGTGCTCGTGGTGAGGCGGCGGCTCCAGGTGTGGTGGCGCAGACCCGGCTCGTGAGCCCGCTCGAGGTAGACGCGGACGCGCAGCTCCAGCGGTTCGTCCAGTCGGGTCAGGTCGACGGGGCGCCCGTCGAGGGCGAGCAGGTCCGGACCTTCCAGGGCCTCGCCGGGGCCGGCGGCTCCGGCCCGGAACCCGGCGGGGGTGAACTCGAACCGCATCCGCCGGCGCTGGAGGGCCAGCGTGTTCTCCAGCCGGGTGGTGAGGGTCGCGCCGTCGAGGCGCCACGGTTCGAGCAGGGAGGGGGCGATCTGCGGCTCCGTCTCGATGATCCCGCCGCGTCGATCCCGAAGGATGGCGGGCAGGCCGGCGTCGCGGGCGACCTCGACGGCGGCCTCGAACGCCCGGCCGTAGTGCCCCGCCTCGAGGCGCAGCACTTCCCGAGCTTCCGGGCTCGAGCAGCCGGCGAGACAGGCGAGGAGGACCGGCAGCGCCACCCACCACAGGCGGCCGCCCCCGGCACACCGTCGGCGAAGAAGCAGTCCGGGCATGGCGGCACAGTGTAGCGGCTCCCCGCCTCCGCGCCGCCCGGGCCGATCGGGCCGATGCCGCCGGTGCGATGGACGTGCCTCAACGGCGGGGGGAGGATCTGCCGATAGAAACTCCCATGCCCGCCGATCTTCAGTCCATCCTCCGGATCCAGGTGCCGGTGATCGTGCAGATCGCCTCCCGCGACATGCCGGTGGAGGATGTCCTCAAGCTCTCCCCGGGCGCGATCATCGAGCTGCCCAAGCTGGCCGACGAGGAGCTGGAGATTCTCGTCGCCAACAAGCAGATCGGGCTGGGCACGGCGGTCAAGGTGGGGGAGAACTTCGGCATCCGCGTCAGCTACGTGGGTGATGTCCGCGAGCGCATCGCCGCCCTGGGTCGGGAGAACGTGAGCGAGGAAGCGAGCGGGGCGGAGGAGGAGGAGGCGGACGAGGACGAGCCCGCCGCCGCCATCGCCGAACAACTCCTCGCCGCACAGCAGAAGAGCGCCGAGTCGCAGTGACGGGATGACCGGACGGGCCGCTTCCGGCGGCCTCGGCGCCCCGGGCGCGTCGTCCTGATTCATGCGCGCGCCGCGCGGCCCCGGGGCGGCGGCAGCCCTTCCGCCGTCCACAACAGCGCCAGCGACGAGCGCAGACCCGGCGGGAGGAGGGCGCGGACGAGGCCGCGGGTGAGCGGCCGGCCGGCGGCCAGACCCGCCAGCAGCGGGGGGATGCAGATGATGATGGTCGCGAGGAAGATCGCGGGGCTGATCTGCTGCCGCGCCGCCATCCGGGCATACCACACCTCGCCCCACAGCCACTCCGCGCACGGCCCGATTCCGAACAGCAGGGCCAGGAGCATGATCATCGCGCCCCAGGCGTACGTCCATCGACGCCGGAACTGGAGCAGCGCAATCGACCAGAACCAGCCGGTGACGAAGGCGGTGAGCGCGGCGGGGATCCAGAGGAACAGCACGCGCCAGTCGACGGCCTCGCGCCATCCGCCCGCCTGCGCGAACAGCGCCTGCGCATCCTGCTGCGCCCACCAGTCCTCGAAATCGTCGCCGATCGCCGGCCCCGAGACGATCCGCGTGATGACCTGCGGGTCGATCGCGCCGGGTGCGGCGGGAGGCGTCGGGGGCGCCGGGGGCGTCGCGGTCCCCTGCGGTTGTTGTCCCGCCTGCGTTGCCGCCTGGTGAAGGGCGTTGAGGTAACGGCCATAGGGATGGGCCGCCTCTTCCGCCGTGCCGAAGGCCATGCCCATGATCGCGGCGCCGGACGCGGGCCAGAGGCCGAGCAGGACGATGAAATACAGTGCCGCGAGCACCGCGCCCCAGCGGTTCGCCCAGCGACCCAACAAGGGGTATTCCTGCACGCCGGCGACGGTCCCGCATTCCGGGCAGCGCACGATGAGCAGCCCGTAATGCGGTTCGCGCAGGACCATCTGTCCCGTGAGGTTGTAGGAGCACGTCGTGCAGAGTCGATCGGCGTTCACCGTCGAGACGCGTTCCTCGCAGAGCGTTCCGTCGCCGTCTCGTCCGGGCGCCGCCGCCGATGTGTCGATGGCCGTCATGCGATCGCCCTCCGCATCCGTGCCTGGCGCAGGCGGAAGCGCCACAGTCCGCGCCGCGCCAGATCGTGGAGGCGTCCGAGGCCCGCGCCCGCTGGAATCCCGAGCAGGGCGACGGACATGAGCGCCGCCAGCGCCGAGGCGCGCCCCAGCCAGAGATCCCAACGGCAGGAATCCCACTGAAGCGTGAGATCCAGTGACGGAATCGATCGCGCCAGCCACGGGAGCAGCAGCGTGTCGATCGAGAGCATGGGCAGAACGACGAGGGCAAAGACCAGCCAGGCCACGGGGCGACGCCAGTGCGACAGCCCGGCCTTCAGCCACATCCCCAGCGCGAGGGGAAGCACGCCGAACGAAAGGACGGCGAGGACCGTCATCTCCGGGCGGGACGGCTCGATGTCCCCGCGCATGAAGGCATCGCCGAACTGCACGCACCCCACGAGCGCGAGGACGGTGAACGCGACGAGCAGGCCGAGCTGGGCGACGAGGACGGCCAGCGAGACCATCAATCGCTTGCCCGATCGGTAGCGCCGCGGCAGAGGATGTCGGCGGCGCACCGCGCACGTCCCGCAGCGGGGGCAGACGATCAGGGGCAGGCCGTACCGCGGCTCGCGCCGCGCGCGGATCCGCGCCAGGTCCGATCCGCAGTTCGTGCAGAGGTGACTGATCGCCATGGTGGGATCTCGCCTTCGTCTGATCGCCTCCCGCGCGCGGAGAACGCGCCGCGGATCGGCGGCGGGACGCTTCCTTTTTCGGATCGTTCTCGCCGGGCTTTCAGTGTGAATCGGAGGACCGGCTCACGGGGCGGAGGTCACGGCGCCGCGCCGAGGTGAACGGGGATGCGCCGGTCCGGCTCGTAGGTGCGGCGGGCGAGGACGTGCACCCCGTCCCAGACGATCGTCGTGTCGCGGGTGTAGTGGACGATGAGGCGGAGCTTGGCCCAGCCTTCCTCGCCGTTGCTGTGGAACACCGTGACAAACCGCCCCGGCCGGTCGGGATGCTGCATCGTGTGAAGCACCGCCTCGTCGGGCGCGTCGTACGTCTCCCCGCCCACGGTGAAGGAACGCTCGGTGACGGTGATCGGATCGGGGGAGCGCGCGATGAGGTCGGCGTGGCGGTTGATGGCCTCCTGGCCGATGAGCAGAAGATTCTCGCCTGATTCGGAGCCGGGGAACTGTTTGCAATAGGTCTCGACCTCCGGCCGCGTCTCGGCGGTGACGATGCGCACGCCGCCGGGTCCGAGGGTCCCGCCGATGAGGGGGACGATCTGCTCGGGCGGCAAAACGCGGTAGAGGTGGAACTGCGGATCGATCTCCATCCAGCGTCCGTGCTCGTCCTCGGTGAGCTGGAAGGGCGTGGTCCGGCCGGCGGGATAGTTGGTCCAGAACGCGGCGAGTTCCGCGCGGTCGTCGCTGGTCGGCGTGTGCGGGACGGTGTGCCCGCGCACCCAGCGATCGAAGAACGCCTCGATCGACATCTGATCGCCGCGGATGGGGAAGTGGTCTTCGAAGGCGGCCTGGAGATCCGACCAGTCGGCGCGCCGGCCCATGTGCTCGGAGGCGAAGCGCCGCAGCGTCGCCCACATGTCCGAGCGATCCACCGAACCCAGGCCGGTGTGGCGGGTGAACTCGAGCATCATGAACAGGAACGCGCCCTTGTCGTAGCCGACGAAGCGATGCGATCCGCCGCCGGAGGGATCGGCGGAGCCGAACTCGTCGATCGGCGCGTTGTCCAGATGTTCCGGATCGGCCGAGAGCTTCATGAGGGTGGCCCGCCGATACTCGCGCCCGGCCTCCTCGCCGTCGTCGGCGATGCGGCGGTAGTAGTTGGCGCAATACGTCGTCAGCGCTTCGCACCAGTTGCCGTCGTCGGGATCGACGTAGACGCCGTTGCCCCACCAGTTGTGCACGAGCTCGTGATCGAGGAACCCGGGCATGAGCGAGCGCGGCGCCATCGCCACCACGCGCGGACCCAGCAGGGTGAATCCCGGATACGCGAAGCCCGAGGAGAAGAAGTTCTCGACGATCGTGAACCGCTTGTACGGGAACGGGCCCAGCAGGGGCGTGTACAGATCGAGATACGCGCAGGCGGCATCGAGGAACATCTCGGCCAGATCCGCGTGCATCTCCGGCACGGACATGACGACCTCGACCGGTCCGTGCGGCGTCTGGTGCACGCGCCCCAGGAGCGTGTGCTGGTTGCCCGCGAGGGCGAGGCCGTCGATGGGGCGCGGCATGGCCCAGCTCCAGCGGGGCAGCTCGGGCGGCCCCTTGCCCACCGGCTCGCCGGAGGCGACGATCGCCCATCCCTCCAGAGGCCGCACGGAGAGGCTGAGGCGATGCAGGGCCGGGTGCCCGTCCTCGGACAGCGGCTGGGGATGCCAGGCCGAGCCGTCGGAGAGGAAGATCCCCGCCTCGCTGATGTGCGCCTCGACGGAGAAGTTGTGGACCTGCCCCGGCTTCTCGCCCGCCGCGACGTCGTCGGCGAACCGCGCCGCATACGTGAGCACGAGCGTTCCCGTCAGGTCGGGCACGCGCAACTCCAGCACGTCCACGCCGTCCCGATCCGAAGCGCGGCGATCGTACTTCACCGCCTTGTCGTTCAGCGTGACCTCGGTGAGCTGCGCATCCTCGGTGAGGCGCAGGCGCAGCTCGCCCCGGCCGATCAGTTCGAGCGTCGAGCGCACCGCGGCGGCGTTCCGTGACGGATCGAGGGCCACCTCCAGATGCTGGCTGTGTGCGTCGACGGCGGTGAGGAGAACGGTCGCCAGTGCGGTTGCAATCATGGTCGTCTCTCAAGAGGTTCCGGACGGGCCGGGCGTGGGCGCGACCGGCTCGTACTTGGCGCGCAGGCTGAGGAGTTCCGCCCGCACGAGGGGTTCCTCGACCTGCTGAAGGTGATGCTCGATCAGGTCGAGCACGTAGGCGTCGCCGAACATCGACGCCAGCCGCGGGGCGAGGCGGCGAAGATCGATCGCCACGTTCGGGGGGCGGATCGTCGACGCCAGCAGCCGGGCCGTGTCTTCATCGCGCAGCACGCGAAGGCGGGCGCCCATGAGGTGCCAGAGCATGTCCCGGTCGCGCGCGTCGTGGGCGGGGGCGGCGCGAAAGGCGCGAAGGAACGCCGTCCGCTCGTTCTGGCGGAACAGCGGCCCCAGGGCGGGGCGGGCCGCCTCGGCCGCGAAGCCCCGATCCTCCGCCACCCGCCAGAGCTGGACCGCGATGCTGTCACGGCCCAGCAGATCGAGGGCCGCGATGGCCGCGGCGAAGGTCTCCGCGCCCGCGTCGGCCTCGTCGCAGGCCCGCATCAGGGCCCGGGTCTGCTCGGTGACGTTGGTCCCGCCCGTCGGCCCGGGCCGGATGCGCTCCTTCCGCTGCGCCTCCGGTCTGGGCATCATCATGAGCGGATCACCCAGGGTGTTGACCTTCCAGGGTGCGGAGAACGGGTGCGGCCGGTAATGCCGGGCGCTGACGAGGAACGGGCCGTAGTTGCTGAAGCGAGTGACGAGTTCGCCGGGCGTGACGAAGGCGGCGAGGAACGGCTCGTCCATCGCGCCGACCATCGCGTAGGCCCCGCGGGCCCGCCACCGGCCGCCCACCGTGTGCGGATCCTCCGGCGTGTTGAACGCCCAACTGTGGATGAGATGCAGCGCGGCGGGTTCGTTGAGGATCGGCACGTCCTGTGGGTAGGCCCGGTCGCCGACAAGATCGAAGTAATCGGGCATGCCGCTGGTGTTCATGAGGATGACGTCGCTGCTCAGGCCGCCGCTCAGCAGGCTCTGCCAGGCGAGGGCGCGCATGTCGGCGCCCACGATGAGCCGGGCGTTGTATCCCGCCTCGATGAGCGCCCGCGCCGCGCCCGACGGCTCGAACGCGGCCCAGTGATCCGTCGTCGGGTACATGCTGATGAGCGAAGCATCCGTCCGGGGAAGAAACAGGCTGCACATCGCGGCGTAGGCGCAATAGACCTGATCGCCGAAGATCCAGCCGGTGACGGCGTAGCGCCGGCCGTCCTCGTGCCGGCCGATGAGATCGGTGATCGCGTAAGGCGGGCCGGGTTCCTGCGGCAGATTCAGGCGGGCGGAGCGCAGCATCGGCTGGGCGCTTTCCGGCAGCAGGAGATTGGCCCGGCCGGCCACGGCGCGGCAGAGGGTGATGGTCTCGATCGCGTCACCCAGCTCGGCGTAGGGAAGTCCCAGCGCGGCGACGAACTGATCGATCCGCCGGCGAAGCGCTTCCGTCCGCTGTGCATTCAGCGTTTCGCCGGGCCGGCCGAACGGCTCGTCGATCCACGCGATGGGCTGGCCCCGACCGGCGGCGAGGGCGACGGCGGCGGTCCACGCCGGGTCCTCGGCCGACGTCACCACCAGCCCCGGGGGGACGAACCGGGTCTTCTGCAGCGTTCCCACGATCGTGTCCGTGCCCGGCGTCCCGCCCCACATGCGCACGACGGCTTCCTGGATCCGCGCCTCCCGCGGCCGCTTCATCACCGCCGCGCTCACCCGCTCCCGCCGGATCACCTCCGCGGGTTGGAAGGCCCGGATGAACATCGGGGCGAGGTGATCGTCCTCGATGAGCACCGGCCAGCGCCCCTCGGGCGACCAGTTGCCGATCTCGTGCAGATACGTCGCCGCGTCCGGCACGAGCACCACGCGATCCACGAGCGGGAGGATCTGATCGACCTGATGCACGCGGACGCCGAGGGCGACCTGCCAGGTCGCCTGGACCCGCTGGCCCTCCGGTGGCGCCTCGCGCGGTCCGGGCACCTCCTGGGCCCGGGCGGGAGCGAGGATGCCGAACACGGCGAGAAGGACACTCAATCGGCGGGAGCATGAATCAGGCATGGCCTGATTGTAGGGGCTGCCGCCGCGGGTCTGCTCGCCGCTCGCCGCCGCCGGGCGGGCGACGCGGAGCGGCTCGCGAGCCGTCGATGTGACCCGATCCGCCGGGCGGGTTGCGCAGTTGACGGTCGCGGGCCCGACCGCGAGCATGGGGCGGTCATCCGCTCCGGCGGGTGGGCCGGATGATCGCGGCCGGCCGCACGTCGCCGGTCCTGTTCTCGAGAGGAGCTGATCATGAGCGGGCGGAAGCCGAATGGTGAGGGTGGGGAAGGGCATGAGTTCTGCTGCTGCACGGGCAGCCAACGGGCGGCGGGGGGCGGCCTGTCGCGCCGCGGCTTCCTCGGCGGCATGACCGGGGCGGCCCTCGGCGGATCCGTTCTCGCCGGCCTGTCCTGGCCGGTCCCGGGCGCCTCAACCGCGGGAGTGCCGGCGCCGGCGCCGCGCCGGCCGCTCATCGTCAAGCCCGTCTTCGTCTATTCGCTGCCCCAGCGGCGCGCGCAGACGAGCTGGCGCGCCTGGGGCGGCATCCAGACGCAGGCCGATGCCGACGGCGAGGCCGCCCGCATCGGGGGCGAACTCGAGCGCCTCAGGGCCGAGGCCGACTTTCCGATGAAGACCCTGCCGCTGGCGCGCGTCACGCGTCCGGATCAGGTGGGAGCGCTTTCCGATGTCGCCGACGCCGATGTTCTGCTCGTCTATGCCGCGGGCGGCTGGACAGACCTCTACAACCGCCTCGCCGCCCTGAAGAAGAACACGATCATCTTCGTGCGCCACAAGTCCGGTCCGCTGTACCTGTGGTACGAGATCATCAGCCCGCGCTTCCTCCGCCAGCACGGCGATGAACCGGCGGTGGAGGGGATCGATGACGAAGATGTCGTCGTCGACGAGCAGGCCGATCTGCTCTGGCGCCTCCGTGCCCTGTGCGGGCTGAAGAACACGATGGGGACGCGGATCGTCGCCGTCGGCGGCCCGAGCGGATGGGCCTGTCCCGAGGCGCCGGCCCGCACGATCGAGCATTTCGGGTTCGACATCCGCACCGTCAGTTACGAGGAACTGGGCCGGCTGATCCGGGCGGCCCGCGCCGATGAGGAGGCGGTGAAGCTGGCCCGGCGCCGGGCCGCGGCCTATCTCGATGATCGCTCCGTCTCCCTGGAAACGAAGAAGAGCTGCGTCGAGAACTGCTTCCTGCTCGATCAGGTGTTCCGCGCCATCATGGCGGAAGCGGGCGCGAAGGCGATCACCGTCAATCACTGCATGGGCACGATCATGCCCATCGCGGAAACCACCGCGTGCCTGACCCTGAGCACGCTCAACGACGACGGCTACCTCGCCTACTGCGAGTCGGATTTCGTCATCATTCCCGCAGGCGTGCTGCTGTCCAACATCTCCGGCCGGCCGGCGTTCCTCAACGATCCCACCTTCCCCCATCACGGCATCATGACGATGGCCCACTGCACCGGCCCGCGGAAGATGGACGGGAAGACGCTCGAACCGGCGCGGATGGTCACGCATTTCGAGTCCGACTACGGGGCGGCCCCCAAGGTCGAGTTCCGCAGGGGACAGAAGGTGACCCTGCTCGATGCCGACTTCCGGTTCCAGAAATGGCTGGGCATGTGCGGCGAGATCGTGGACACGCCCTTCCTCCCCATCTGCCGCGCGCAGCTTGATGTGAGGTTCAACGCCGACACCGATGTGATCGCCGAGAAGATGCGCGGCTTCCACTGGATGCTCGCCTACGGCGATTACCTGAAGGAGGTCGCCTACGCGCTCAAGCGCACGAACGTGGCGTTTGAGAACCTGGGCTGATCGCCCGGCCGTTCGCGGCGGGGGTTTGCGTTTCGGCGCCGGCCGGGGCCGCGACGATCGTCCCGCTCGCCGCTAGGATGGACGGGAACCTCTCCTCCGAGACGGGATACTCCATGTCCGAACGGTTTCAACAAGGCGATACCCTGCTCGTCGTGGACGCCCAGCGGGATTTCTTCCCGGGCGGCGCGCTGGCGGTGCCCGAAGGCGATGCGATTCTGCCCGTGCTCAACCGATGGGCTGCGTCGGCGCGGGACGCCCACGTGCCCGTCTTCGCCTCGCGCGACTGGCATCCGCCCGGCCATGCGAGTTTCAGCACGCAGGGCGGGACCTGGCCGGAGCATTGCGTGCAACAGACGGGCGGGGCCGAGTTCCATCCCGATCTGAATCTCCCCAAAGGAACGATCATCATCAGCAAGGGAACCGACCCCGATCGGGATTCCTACTCGGCTTTCGACGGGACCGGCCTCGCCGCGCGCCTCCGCGAGGCGGGCGTGCGCCGGCTCTGGATGGGCGGGCTGGCCTTCGATGTCTGCGTCCGGGCCAGCGTGCTCGATGCCATCCGCGAGGGATTTGAGGTGCGCCTCATCCGCCCCGCCACCCGGGCCGTCAACGTTCAGCCCGACGACGGCGAGAAGGCGCTGGAGGAGATGCGCAGCGCCGGGGCCGTCATCGAGGAGGCGAGCGAACCCTGAATGAGTCATTCCATGCACGGCTACGCCGACTTCGCACTGTTCACCGACCTCTACGAACTGACGATGGTGCAGGCGTACGTCGAGCAGGGCATGGGCGAGGTCGCGGTGTTCGATCTGTTCTGCCGCGACCTGCCGCCGCAGCGCAATTACCTGCTCGCCTGCGGGCTCGATGATGCGCTGTCCTATCTCAAGCAGGTGCGGTTCTCACCGGAGGCGATCGACTATCTTCGCGGGCACGGCGCGTTCGGCGAGTCGTTCCTCCAGTGGCTGCGATCCTTCCGCTTCACGGGCGAGGTGCGCGCGGTGCCGGAAGGCACGCCGGTGTTCGGGAATGAACCGATCCTCGAGGTCATCGCGCCGCTCCCCGAGGCGCAGCTCGTCGAGCCGGCCCTGCTCAATCAGGTCACGTTCCAGACCGTGCTGGCGTCGAAGGCGGCGCGTGTGGTCGCCGCCGCGGGCGGGCGCGGCGTGGTGGATTTCGGCATGCGCCGCATGCACGGCGTGGATGCGGCGATGAAGGCGGCGCGCGCCTTTCACATCGCCGGCGTCGACGCGACCTCCAATGTCCTCGCGGGCCGCCAGTATGGCGTCCCCATCTCCGGCACCATGGCCCACAGCTACATCGAGGCGCACGACGACGAACTCGGCGCGTTCCGCCGGTTTGCCGAGATTTACCCCGAAACGATCCTGCTCGTGGACACCTACGACACGCTGGAGGGCGTGCGGAAAGTCATCGCGCTGGCGCGCGAACTCGGCGAGGACTTCCGCGTCAAAGGCATCCGTCTCGACTCCGGCGACCTGGCGGATCTGGCCCGGCAATCACGGCGCCTCCTCGACGAAGCAGGTCTGAAGAGCGTGCAGATCTTCGCCAGCGGGGGGCTCGATGAGAACAGGATCTCCACGCTGCTGGCCGAGGGCGCCCCCATTGACGCCTTCGGCGTCGGCACGCGGATGGGCGTCTCCACCGATGCCCCCGCCCTCGACAGCGCCTACAAGCTCGTCGCCTACGCCGGAGAAGGCCGCATGAAGCTCTCGGCCGAGAAGGCGACCCTCCCGGGGCGCAAACAGGTGTTCCGCGCCGGTGAGGGCGGCGATGAGATGCACGATGTCATCGCGCTGAGCGATGAGGAACTCGACGGCCGGCCGCTGCTGCGGACAGTGATGAAAGACGGCAAACGCCTCCCCGCCGGTCGGGAGGGCCTCGAGGCGATCCGCGACCGGGCGCAGCGCGAGATCGCGGAGCTTCCCGCGCGCCTCCGGGGGCTCGATCCCGCCGATCCGCCGTATCCCGTGCGTATTTCCGATCGACTCGAAGCGGCGCGCGATCATCTCCGCCGCACGCTGAGTGACAAGTGATCAGCGATAAGCGATGAGTGATCAGTGATCAGTGATCAGCCATCAGCCATCAGGGATCAGCGATCGGCGCTGAGTGCCCTCGAGGCCCGCGTGGCAACGCCGGGCCGCGCGCGGTGACGCGCGATCAGGAGGTGCCATGCCTCATCCGCGCGGCGGTGAAGCATGCCGCGCGATTCTCGCGGGATCGCATGTTTCGGCCTGGCGCCGCGAAACATGGCGCCGGCGCCGTGAGAAGTCACTGGCCGGCGGCTCTCCGTCCCTCCGTCTCTTTGTGACTCCGTCTCTCCGTCTCTTCACCACTGCCTCCCGTCATGATCGCTACATCACCCGCCGCACCGGGTTGTAGGCGAGGTTGTCGCGGCCGGGGATGAGGACATCGGCGATCTCGATCGCCTCGCGGAACGACTCGCGGGCCTGCTCGATGTCGATGCACTCGGGCAGGACCTTGCCCTGCTGGAGGTGCTCGATGGTGGGGACCGCATCGCCGCAGAGAAGCACGGTCGAGGTGGGCAGGGCCAGCAGCAGCCCGCACGTACCGGGGCTCAGGCCGGGCAGGGGGAAGAGATCCACGCCCGGCGCGAGCTTGTCGTCGGCGATCTGGCATCGCCTGAGCAGCTCGAGGTGGCCGTCCACGGCCCGGGCGATCTCCGGATCGCCGTTTTCGCGCGCGTGTTGGAGCTGATTGTCCAGCGCCTCGCCGGCCACCTGCTGCTCCGGCTCGTGCACGAGCCACTGCGCGCCCTCGAAGAGGGCGAGGCCGCGGTAGTGATCCTGCGTGAACGTCGTGATGAACACGTGCGTGACCTGGTCGTGCCGGACCCGGCTGCGCTCCGACATCCGGGCGGCCAAAGCCTGCGGGGGCAGGCCGGGATTCACGATGATCTTCGCCTCGCCCGCGGTGATGAGCGTGGTCGTCGCGTGCCCCGTCCGCACGGGAGAGCCCTCATCCCACAGCGGATGCGCGGGCAGGGTGCCGATCGAGATGACGCGGTATTCGAGGGGGGTCATGCAGACTCACCGCCGAGGCGCAGAGGACGCAGAGGGAAGAAGAGGTGCTCCGCTAGAAGGAAACGCCGAAAGCTGAAAAGCAGGAACCAACAACGAAAAACCAAAAGCCACCATCCCCCTAATCAATATGCTCATCCCGCGCCAGCTTCGAGAGCTGGTTCTTCGGGTCGTTCAGCTTCTCCCGCATGCGATCGAGGACGAGCTTGGGGACGATGCTCTCCAGCCGATCCAGCGCCCCGCCCAGGGCGGCCACCTGGCGGATGAGGCTGGAGCTGGTGAACGCGAACATCTCGCCGGTGACGATGAAGACCGTCTCGATGTCGGCCACCTGGCGGTTGGTGATGGCCAACTGGCACTCGCCGGCGAGGTCGGTGATGTTGCGGATGCCGCGAAGGATGGCCGCGGCGCCCACGGACTTGGCGTAGTCGACGGTGAGGCCCGAGTAGTGTTCGACGCGCACCGGCGCGCCGTGGGGGCGTGCGGCGACGAGCTCATCCACCAGCGTGCGGGCCATCTCCAGCCGTTCCTCGAAGCTGAACAGGGCGGGCTTGTCGGGGTTGTGCCCCAGTCCGAGAATCAGCTCGTCGAACAGGGCCCGGGCCCGGCTGAGCACGTCCAGATGGCCGTAGGTGATGGGATCGAACGAGCCGGCGTAGAGGGCCAGATGCATGCGGGTCGGCGAGGCGTTCATGGGCACGATTGTACGGTTTTCGCCCCATGTCGACCGGCGAACTTCCCCAGATCGGACAGACGGACCGAAGCGGGCGACGCGGGGCGATCGGCGTTTGCCCCCGGCGCGGCTGAATTGGATCGTTGCGTTGATTGGGTGGTGACGAGCCCCCTGGATCGGCCCCGTCTGGTTTGCCTCCCCGGTCGGGGCCACTTTTTTCCACGGTCAGCGAGGCGCGGCAATGCAGGCGGCCCCTGCCCGAGGACAGGGGCCGCCTTCTCTTTCCCCGCGTGGCCGCCAGGGTTCGGCGATCAGACCGCCGCGGCCACCGGGAAATCGATTTCCGTGCGATTGAGATGATTGAAGAAGTTCGTGAAGGTGATCACGGTGAGCGCGCCGAGGACCTCGACGATGGCGGCGTCGTCGTACCCGGCGGCGCGGAACGCCTCGAGCTGCTTGTCGCTCACATCGCCGTCCGTGTCGAGAATCGCGTTCACGAAGTCGATGAGCGTCTGGTGCCGCGGATTCTCGATGCGGCCCTGGCGGATTTTGAGAGACAGTTCCTCGTCGATGCCGGCGTCCCTGGCGAGCTGCACATGTGCGGAAAGGCAGTACTGGCAGTCGCGGCGCTGGGCGGCGACGAGAGAGACGATCTCGTGCTCGGCCGCGGTGAGCGCGCCGGCCTTCACGCCCTGCATGAACCCGAGGAAGGCCTTGAGCACGTCGGCGTTGTTCGCCATGCCCTTGAAGATGTTGATCTGCATGTTCTTCAGCGGGCCGTTGAGCACGTCGGCGCCGGGGCCGGTGTCGGTCGATGGATCGATCACGTTCAGACGGGGCATGCGTCCTCCCTTTTCAGCGCAGGATTGATGGATCGTGCCGGGGACGCGGAACGCGTCCCGGTTGCCCCATGAATCGACGGCCCGGGCGGTTTATTTCACGCCTCGGCCAGATCGTGGAGCCCGGCGCTGCGGAGGATGGTCCGGAAGTTGTCGGAGAAGACGAAGTTCTCCTCCGGGAACTCGAGACCGGAGACGTTGCGATCGACGTGGCTGAACATGAGGTCGATGCGGCCGATGGGTTCCCAGCCCCCGTCGGCCCGGGGTCGGCGATGATCGAGCCGGCTCACGAGCCCGCGGGTCGAGGCGCCCTTCTCGTCGATCCGCTCCAGCGTCGCCTCGTAGCGGATCGTCTGCCCCGGCGCGACGTCGGCGTCGAACTCCGCCCCCGCGATCTTGGCCAGGATGACCTTCTCCCGGAAGCGGTTGATCGATCCGACGAGGATGCCCGCGGTCTGGGCCATCCCCTCGATCATGAGCGAGGCGGGCATGAGCGGCTGTGCCTCGCGCCCCCCCTCGGCCGGGAAGTGATCGTGCAGGTGCTCCTCGGCGAGGGAGACGTTCTTCACCGCCACCATGCGCTTGCCCGGCTCGTACTCGACGATGGTGTCAATCCACATCCAGCGCAAGGCAAATGTCCAAACGTCCACATGTCAAAACGTCAGAACGCGGGAAGCTGAAACGCGGAACGCGGAAAACCGAAACGCGGCAGGCTCCACCCGTTCAGGCCTTCAAGCCTTCAAGCCTTCAGGTCTTCAAGCCTCCCCGCCTCCTTCTTCCTCACGCCGACGTCGTCTGGGGCTGGGCGAGCTTGCGTTCCACGAACTGGACGATGGAGTTGACGGTGATGAGTTCGGCGACCTTGTTCACATCGCGATCGTTCTCGAACTTGCTGAAGTCCACGTGGGGCATGCGCTCCTTGAGCATGGTCATGCCGGCATCGGTGAACTTGCCGTCCACGACCCACTCGGGGTTCTCCATGAGGTTCTCGGGAAAGAGTTCGCCCTGGCCGACCTTGAAGGGCTTGTCGTCCGTGGAGAAGGTCTTCTCGAGGCGGAAGACGATGTCGAGGAAGTCGATCGACTCGGCCTCGAGATCGGCGGTGAGGCTCGCCTCGAGGGTGATCTCTTCCTCGTCGGCCCCGAGGGCCTCCTCCAGCACCTCCCGGACCTTCTCGAAGATCTCGTCCCGGCTCATGGCCATGGTGTTGGGTCTCCTGCCTGGGTGAATCGAACAATCCGGAGTCAGGGGTCCTGCACTCCATCCATCAGGCGCGTGGTTCTTCCCGAACCGGTCTCATCGTAAACCGTCCGGAGACGGCTGTCTCCCCGGTGGCGTGCTCGTTTGCCGATCGGCGGACGGTGCCGGCGCCCCGGCAGAGGAAGCCGTCGTGCTCAAGTTCTTTGCTGAGCGTGACTTCCACCACGAGCGCCTCGCCCGGGCGGACCATCGCCCCGTACTTCATCGCCTTCACCTCCCCCAGCACGAGCCGATCGCGGCCGCGATCGGCCAGCATGAGCCGCGCCGCCTGCACCATCGTCTCCAGCATCAGCACGCCGGGCAGGACGGGGTAGACCGGGAAATGATCGGCCAGGTACTCCTCGGCGAGGCTGACCTGCTTGATCGCCACCACCCGGTCCGGGCTCCGCTCGACCACGTTGTCCAGCAGGTTGAACTTCATCGCCGGCCGCCGTCACGCCTTGAATCCAGCGATGAGCGTAGGAAGCCGTGCAGGCGGACGCAAACCGGGCTCGGTCACCGGGCGCGCGATCCGCTTGGCAGGGGCCGATGCGAGGGCTACCCTGTGCCGTCCGACGGCGGCGCCGAGGACGGTCGTTTCCGCGGCCGCGCGCCGCCGTCCCCCTCCTCGCAATGTTCGGAACCCGCCAGAGGTCAGGAACATGGCCAGCACAGGCACGATCACCCAAGTCATCGGCTCCACCTTCGACGCCCAGTTCCCCGAAGACGATCTGCCGGAGATCTACAACGCCGTCAAGTGCGAGATCGAGATCCACGACGAGCGGATCCCGCTCGTGGGCGAGGTGGCCCGGCACCTGGGGGGCGGGCAGGTCCGCTGCGTCGCCCTCGCGGGCACCGACGGCCTCCGCCGCGGCGATGACTGCGTGGACACCGGCGAGCCCGTCTCCGTCCCCGTGGGCGAGGAAGTCCTCGGACGCGTCTTCAACCTCCTCGGCGAGCCGATCGACCTGCGGGGCGAGTGCGCGGCCAAGAAGCGAAGGCCGATCCATCACGAGCCGCCGGAATTCGTCGATCTCAACCCCCGCGTCGAGATCCTCGAGACGGGAATCAAGGTCGTCGACCTGCTCTGCCCGTTCGTCCGCGGCGGGAAGATCGGCCTCTTCGGCGGGGCCGGCGTGGGCAAGACCGTCATCATCCAGGAGATGATCGCGCGCGTGGCCCGCGAGTTCGGCGGATACTCCGTCTTCTGCGGCGTGGGCGAGCGCACGAGAGAGGGCAACGACCTCTGGCTGGAGATGCAGGAGGCCGAATACACCGATGAGAACGGCCAGACCGCCCGCGTGCTGGACAAGGTCGCCATGGTCTTCGGGCAGATGAACGAGCCCCCGGGCGCGCGGCTGCGCGTCGCCCTCGCCGGGCTCACCATGGCCGAGGAGTTCCGCGACTCCTCGGGCAAGGAGACGCTGGTCTTCATCGACAACATCTTCCGCTTCACCCAGGCCGGCTCGGAGGTCTCGGCCCTGCTGGGGCGCATGCCCTCGGCGGTGGGCTATCAGCCAACCCTCTCGACGGAGATGGGCGAGCTTCAGGAGCGGATCACCTCCACCAGCAAGGGGGCGATCACGTCGGTGCAGGCGATCTACGTCCCCGCCGACGACCTGACCGACCCGGCCCCGGCGACCGCGTTCAGCCACCTCGACGCGTTCGTGGTGCTGGAGCGGGGGATCGCGGAAAAGGGCATCTATCCCGCCGTTGATCCCATCGCCTCGACCAGCCGCATCCTCGAACCGGGCGCGCTGGGCGAGCGGCATTACGGCGTGGCCCGGAAGGTGCAGGCCATCCTCCAGCGGTACCGCGATCTTCAGGACATCATCGCCATTCTCGGCGTGGACGAGTTGAGCGAGGACGACAAGCTCACGGTGGCGCGGGCGCGGAAGATCGAGCGGTTCCTCTCCCAGCCGTTCTTCGTCGCCGAGCAGTTCACCGGGTTCACCGGCGTGTACACGTCGCTGGAGGACACGATCGATTCCTTCGAGCGTCTCGCCGACGGGGAGGCGGACGACCTGCCCGAGTCGGCGTTCATGTACGTGGGCACGCTCGATGATGCGCGGAAGAAGGCCGAGGAGATGGCCGCCGCCGCGGCGAGCTGAGCAGGGCACGGCTCCCCAAAGCGGTCGCCGGGATGCCCATCGGCAGAGGCCGGGCGGAAGTGACCCTCAAGCCGGATCATCCTCCCCGAATCGGCTACCCTATCCCATGGTCCCGGCGCGGTGGGCGCCGCGGGCACTCTGCGACTCTCTTCGGAAGGAACAAGGTGATTTCAATGAACGCGAAGGCCTGCCCGGCGGGCGGAATCGGGCTGTTGGCGGCCGTGCTGGCGCTGATGCCGGTCGCCTCTGTCTCGGCCCAGGAGGTGGACTACGAGGCTCTGCCGCCCGAGCCGGCTGAAATCGAGCAGCAGGTGAGAGCCTGCACCGTCACCCTGGCGGAAGCGATCGCCACGGCTCAGCAGTCCGTGGGCGGCGTGGCTCGCTCCGCCCGGCTCCTGCTCGACCGCGAGCCGATGGCCATCGAGGTCGTCGTCTACGCCGAGGGACGCGCCAGCCGCGTGCTCGTCAACGCCGGCGACGGCGACGTGCTGGAGGTCAGCGAGGTGCCGCGCTTCCCCGGCAAGCCGGTGACCGGCGCGTGGACCGAGACCGAATCCGGGCTGAAGTACTACGACATCGAGGTCGGCGACGGGCCCCGGCCCATGAAGCCCGACACGATGGTCGAGCTTCACTACACCGGTTATCTCACCGACGGCAGCAAGTTCGACAGCTCCTACGATCGCGGCGATCCGGTCGAGATCCCCGCCAACCGGTTCATCCCGGGCTGGACGGAAGGCATCAGCTCGATGAACGCCGGCGGTGTGCGCAAGCTGATCATCCCGCCCGATCTCGCCTTCGGCGAGCAGGGTCGGCCGCCCGTGGTGCCTGCCAACGCCACGCTCATCTACGACATGGAGCTTCTGAAGGTCATCGACTACGAGGAGGTCCCCGACGAGCTGCCCGGGGAGCCGGTCACCGGCGAGCCGGTGGTCACCGACAGCGGGCTGATGTACTACGACCTGCACGTGGACGAGCAGGGTGAGATCCCGCCCGATGACGAAACGGTCGTCAAGGTGCACTACACCGGCTGGCTGAACGACGGGACCCAGTTCGACAGCTCCCTCGATCGGGGTGAGCCGCTCGTGCGCGCCCTCAACCAGGTCATCAAGGGCTGGACCGAGGGCGTGGGCAGCATGACCGTGGGCAGCCGGCGCAAGCTGATCATCCCCTACGAGCTCGGGTACGGCGAGCGGGGCAGTCCGCCGGTGATTCCCGCCAAGGCCACCCTCATCTTCGACGTCGAATTGATCGAGATCGTCACCGAGGACGAGGACGACGCCACCGGCGAGCCCGGCGGGGAGGATCAGCGCTAGAATCCCCGGGTGGATGTGTGTGTCATGATTGCGGGCCCGGGGCGCCGGGCCCGCTTTTTCTGCAAGACAGGAGTGGACAGACGTGCAGCGCAGAACCTCCCTTTCATCGATGTTCGGCCATTCGTGGCTCGCCGCGGTCCTGCTGGTGCCCATTCTTCTCGCCGCCCGCTTCGCCCCCGCCGCCGAACCCTCGACCGTTGACGAGTGGCTCGGCTGGGCCGACGGGCAGATCCGGCAGATCATCGACGTCCCCGACGATCAGCGCACCTTCCAGAACACGGTCGGCGCGCTGGATGACGTGCTCGCCCGGCTGCTCATCGAGCTGCAGTTCCCCCAGGTGTTGGCCGTGCTCTCGCCGGACGCCGAGGAGCGGGCGCACGGCAACAAGGTCGAGGCGGCCCTCAACGAGTGGCTCATTCAGCTCAACCTCAACGAGGACCTGTACCGCGCGATCAAGGCCTATGCCGACTCCGATCCGCCGCTGACCGGGGAGCGCAAGCGTCTGCTGTACTTCATCATGCGCGACTACCGCCGGGCGGGCATGGAGCTTCCGCCCGAGCAGCGCGAGGAACTGAAGAAGGTTCAGCTCGAGCTGTCCGATCTGTCCATCGAGTTCAACCGGAACGCCCTGGAGGATGAGACGACCGTCCTGCTCACGCCCGAGGAGCTGGAGGGGATGCCCGAGGACTTCCTGGGCCAGCTCGACAAGGCCGCGGGCCTCTATATCGTCACCCTCGACGGCCCCGTCGTGATGCGGATCTGGACCCTCTGCCCCAGCGAGACGGCGCGGAAGAAGGTCTGGGTCGCCTACAAGCGACAGGGGGGTGAGAAGAACGTCCGCGTGCTCGAGAAGATCCTCGAGCTTCGCGCGAAGGAGGCGGACATGCTCGGCTACGACCACGCCGCCGACTACCGCACCGAGATCCTCATGACCAAGGACGCCGACACCGTCGAGGCGTTTTACGATGAGCTGCGCCCCCTCGTGCGCGAGAAGTCCAACCTGGACTACGCCATGCTGCGGGACCGCAAACGCGAGGACCTGAACGATCCGGACGCCGGCTTCCACGCCTGGGACTACTGGTACTACGCCAACCTGCTCAAGCGCGAGCAGTACGCGGTGGACGAGGAGCTCGTGCGGGAGTACTTCCCTCTCCAGCAGGTGATGGACGGCCTGTTCGACATCTCCAGCACGCTCTTCGGAATCGAGATCCGCGAGGAGACGGAGCAGGCGAAGGCCGAGGGCATCTACTTCTGGCATCCCGACGTGCGATTCTTCCGCATCTATGACAAGCAGAGCGGGGAAATGCTCGGCGAGCTGTACACCGACCTCTTCCCCCGCCCCAACAAGCGCGGCGGAGCGTTCCAGTGGGGGTTCATTCCCCGCAAGGCGTGGCCGGACGGCACGCTCACCAAGCCCCGCGCGGTCGTGCAGTGCAACTTTCCCAAGCCCACCGCCGACAAGCCCTCCCTGCTTACCCACGACAACGTGACCACCCTCTTCCACGAGTTCGGCCACTTCCTGCACAGCGTGCTCACCGAGACCACCACCGTGGGCTGCGAGAACGTCGAGCGCGACTTCGTCGAGGTCCCCTCGCAGATCTACGAGAACTGGTGCTGGGAGCCGGAGGTGCTTCGCACGTTCGCCCGCCACTATGAGACGGGCGAGCCGATCCCGGACGAGCTGGTCGACGGCATGATCGCCGCCCGCCAGTTCGCCTCCGGCATGCTCGCCGAACGCCAGTTCTACTACGGCCTCGTCGACCAGGCGTATCACCATCTCCGCGCGGGCGAGGACATCAACACCACCGCCATCGGCCTGCACCTGCAGGACGAGGTCGAGCAGTACGACGGCGTGGAGGGCACCTACTTCGAGGCCGGCTTCACCCACCTCACCAACTACGTGGCCAGCTATTACGGCTACCAGTGGTCCCTCGTCTACTCCTGCGACTGTTTCGAGAAGTTCAAGGAGATGGGCCTGATGAACCCGAAAGCGGGGATGCGCTGGCGCAAGGCCGTCCTCTCCCGCGGCGGAACCGTGGACGGGATGAACATGATCGAGGACTTCCTCGGCCGCGAGCCGCAGATGACCGCCTACCTGGAGCACCTGGGCCTGAAACAGTAAGCCGAGCCCGACCGAACGCGACGCTCGATCGAGCCCCGGGCCCGGCCCCGGGGCTCGCTTTTGAGGCTTGAAAGACCGTCGCCGCTTTGACAAAGAACCTCGTGAAAGGACGGCGCCATGCCGCTTCATCGTGCTCGACAGGATCGGCTCCTCGGCGGGGTGTGCGGCGGGATTGCCCGCTGGCTGGGCTGGGACCCCACGCTTGTCCGCGTCGTCTACGTGCTGATCTCCATCTTCTCCGCCGCGTTCCCCGGCACTATCGTCTACATCATCCTCTGGATCTTCATGCCCCTCTCGCCGGAGTACTGAAGGGGCCGGCCCGGACGGGGCAAAGGGCTCGCCGTCCCGCCGCCGTGCTATGATGCGCGGCCCTTCAATGCGGGAGGATGATGATGAAACAGTCGCTGGGTGCGAAGACGGTGCTCTGCCCCCTGCCCGTTCTCGTCGTGGGCAGCTTTGACGAGAACGATCGGCCGAACGTCATGACCGCCTCCTGGGGCGGGATCTGCTGCAGCGAGCCGCCCTGCGCGGCCGTCTCCGTCCGAAAGGACCGCCACACCTTCGCCGGGATCGTGAAACACGAGGCGTTCACGATCAGCGTGCCCTCGGCGGATCAGGTGCGCGAGGCCGATTACGTGGGCATCTATTCCGGTCGCGATGAGGACAAGTTCGCCGACCCGGGGTTGACGGCGGTGAACAGCGGACTCGTCCACGCCCCGTACGTCGACGAGTTCCCCCTCGTGCTCGAGTGCGCGCTGCGGCACACGATCGAGCTCGGCGTGCACACTCAGTTCATCGGCGAGATTCTCGACGCCAAGGTCGACGCCGACGTGCTCGACAAGCACGGCCGGCTGGACGTGGAGAAGCTCCGGCCCTTCGTCTATGCCGCCGGCGAGGGCGGCTACTGGGCCGTCGATCACTGCATCGGACGGTCCTACACCATCGGGAAGAAGTAGGAACGCGCCGCGTCGGCGCGGGCGCCGCCGGCACCGCCGGTATGATGATGCCGTGAACGGGCCGCGCGCCATCCTGCACGTGGACATGGACGCGTTCTTCGCGTCCGTGGAGCAGTTGGACAACCCGGCCCTTCGCGGCCGGCCGGTGCTGGTGGGGCACGACGGCCCGCGGGGCGTCGTCGCCGCCGCCTCCTACGAGGCCCGAACCTTCGGATGCCATTCCGCCCAGCCCATGACGCAGGCGAAACGATGCTGCCCCCAGGCGGTCATCGTCCCGGGGCGCGGGGCGCGCTACCGCGAACTCTCCCGCCGCGTCTTCACGATCTTCGAGGATGTCACGCCGCTGGTCGAGCCGCTGAGCATCGACGAGGCGTTCCTCGATGTCACCGGGTCGGTGCACCTGCTGGGCGAGCCGCCGGCCATCGCCCGCCTCATCAAGCAGCGCATCCGCGATGAGGTTTCGCTCACCGGTTCGGTCGGGGTCGCCCCGAACAAGTTCCTCGCCAAGCTCGCTTCCGACTGGGACAAGCCCGACGGGCTGACCATCATCACGCCCGAGGATATCGCCACCCGCGTGGCGGCGCTGCCCATCAGGAAGATGTGGGGCGTGGGACCGGCGATGGAGCGCCGACTGCGACAGTTCGGAATCGCCATCTTCGGCGATCTCCAGCGCCTCGCCCTCGAGGACGCCCGCAACCTGCTGGGGCAGTCCGGCGAGCACTTCCGGAAGCTCGCCCGCGGGCTCGACGACCGGCCCGTCACGCCCGATCACCGGGCCAAAAGCATCGGCAACGAGCAGACGTTCGGCGCGGATATCCCCTTTCCCGAGCAGGTGCGTCAGGTCCTGCTGGGCGAGATGGAGCACGTCGCCATGCGCCTCCGTCGCCACGATCTGTGCGGCCGCACCGTGACCGTGAAGATCCGCTACGGCGATTTCGAGACGATCACACGCTCGGCGACGCTGCCGAATCGCAGCGATGTGACCGATGAGCTGTGGCGCGCCGCCGCCTCCCTCTTCGACCGGTGGGCCGCGACGGGTTTCCGACCGGTGCGGCTCATCGGCGTCTCGGTCAGCCAGCTTCAGTCGCGCGCCGGCCGCCAGATGGAGTTGTTTGGTGGGGAAGGCGACGAGCGCCGGCGCGCCCTCGATCGGACGACCGACGAGATCCGCACCCGCTACGGCCGGGGGAGCATTCACCGCGGGATTCCCTACACTGGCGAGCCGTCATGAAGCGATCGCGTGGCCGCTGGGGTTGTCTCCTTCTGCTCCTCGTCGTGTTTCTCTTCGCGGCGGGCGCGGCGTGGCTGTGGCATGAGGCGCGCTCGGCGCCGGCGTGGTACGCCCCGCCGGACCCGCGGGCCGGGCCCGTGACCGAGCTCGCCGAGCGCATCGAGTACAACGCGACGGTCCAGATGCAGAAGATCCGCGAGGCGGACGAGCCCTGGACGATGCGCCTGGAGCAGCGGCAGATCAACGCCTGGCTCGCCGCCCGGTTGCCCGAATGGGTCGCCGATGAATCCGCCGGCTGGCCGGAGGAGTTCGGCGTCCCGCAGGTCCGAATCGACGAAGCCGGAATCGATCTGGCGATCGAAGTCGCGGTCGGCGGTCGATCCGGCGTGCTCGTCTCACGCCTCGCGCCGCGAATCGTCGACGGACAGTTGCGCCTGAACCTCGAGAAGGCGGGCGTGGGACGCCTCGGCGTCTCCGGTGAGCCGGCGGAGAAGCTCATCGGCGCCTTCGAGCGCATCGCGCCCGGCGGGGCGGTCGGCGATGAGACGATCCGGCGCTTCCTCGACCTTCTCGCCGGCGAGGAGGGCATCCCGTCGATGCTCGAGCTCTCCGACGGCCGGCGCGTCGAGCTCATCGAGCTCACGCTCGGCGAAGAAATGCTCGAGATCACGAGCCGCACGCGACCCGCCGAATCGGACGGCCCGTGATGAGGCGTCGTGCCGCCCGGCCCGCAGCGTCGTGCCCGTCCCGCTAGGATGGATGCGCAAAGCGCGGCATGGCCGGCGGGTGGTGTGTATGACGGGCAGCGAAACGACAACGGCGATCGAACGCCACTGGCTGGACTGGACCCGGCCGCTGCTTCCGGACGCGGCGGCGTGGCTCATCGAACGCGCCGGCTCCGCCGACGGCATCGTCGAGATGCAGCACCTGGTCTGCGTCACGCCCGGTCGTCGCGCCGGCCGTATCCTGCTCGCCCTGCTCGCCGAGCGATGCGAAGCGGCGGGGCTGGCCTTCGTTCCCCCCCGGACGATGACCCCCGGCATGCTCGCCGACCTCCTCCCGGCGGGAGAAGAGCCGATCGCGACCGGGCCCGAGCGCATCTTGGCGTGGCTGAAGGCGCTGCGATCCTGCGCGCCGCGCGACCTCGAGGCGCTGCTGCCCGCCCCGCCGCGGGAGGATGATCTGCTCACCTGGTGGGAGCTGGC
>JAXHTH010000109.1:0-2736 GCA_034211115.1 Planctomycetota bacterium
CCCTGACCCGCGCCGGTGCGTGCAAGGCGCTCACGATGCGGGGTGGGGTGGGGCCGATCAGAAGAACACCGAGCGGCGTGATACTGGTGGGCGCGCGAGCCGCGCGCCTCGAGTTCCCGCGCGCGCGCGCCCTCGCCTTTCTCGTACCCGCTCTGGTGAATCGAGCCGATGTTGATCGCGTGCGAGTCCGCGTAGCGCGGATGCGTGTAGGGCATCTCCCACCCGCGCGCGGTCAGCGAGGCGGCCTCCGCCTCCAGGCCGTCGCGCAGCCCGCCCCAGATCGTCTCGCGTTCGGCGGTAAAGGGCTCCAGGCGCGTGATCACCCGAAACTCGGGATTGATCGCGCGACCCGCGTCGCGCAGCACGCGAAGGAACCACAGCGCATTCTCCGCGGCCGTGCGGGCGATGTCGGCGTGATCCCGCCATTCCCGGATGAGATACGCCCCGCCGTTGCGGCCCACGTAGAGCGAACTCGTGTGCTCGAAGCCCGCGCCGCTGTCGTTCGTCCAGACCGAGAGGAACGCGAGTTCCGGAACCTCGTCCATGAGCCTCGCCATCATCTCCGCGTAATGCTCGCGCACCCTGGGGTGCGCGATCGTCATGTTATAACGCGGCTTGAAGCTGCGGAACGGATGGTCGACCCGCGCTCCCCGCAGCATCGGATAGCGCGCGAAAAACTCCTCGGGCACCGATCGCGGCTCGAAGCACAGCAGGCCCGGGACGAGCCCGTACCGCCGGGCGAGCGCGGCGTTGAACCTAAGTTGCGCCAGATTCGCCGACAGGTAATAGTCGGGGTAGAGGCCGCGATTGAGCCCGCTCGAGACGAACTGATCCAGGGCGGGGCAGTACGTGTAGAACATCGGGTACGCCTCGCCCCGCGGGCCGGTCTCGAGACCCATGGGGAAGGCGAGCCCGTTGACCTCCAGATGCGTGAAGCCGCACTCGGCGAGCCGCCTGACATACGTCTCCGCGTGCAGCCCGCGCTGAATGCGACCCTCCTGGGTCAGGAAGTAATCGTACACGCTGCGCTGCCAGGCGAAGGTCGCCGGGAACGTCGCCGGCTCTGCGACGCGTTCGATTTCGGTCTGAGCGAGGCGCCGGAGCAGATAAGTCAGAAAGCCGAACAGAAGATGCGGCGGATCGGCCGTGAGAAATCCCGATCCATCCGGGGTGAGCCGGAATACCGCCGATGATGTCGCGCCGCCGGGGGGCGTCAGGTCGACCGCGGGCGCGATGCGGAACACCCCGGCGCGCTCGTCGTGCGCAGTCGGTTGCCCGGTGCGAACCGGCGCGCCGGCGATGCGCGCCAGCTCCTCTGCGGCGGTGCGGTAAACGGGTGTCGTCCCGTCGGGAACGACAATGAGCTCTATTCGTTGTATCGCCTCGGCGATCTTCATGGGCGCACATCCATCGACGTGAAGAACTGCGATGCCGCCGGATCCCGGCCCCGTGCGGATCAGTTGTCATTGTCGAGCTCGGCGGTCGCCCGCCAGTAGCGCACCTTCCCCACCCCTTTCGTCTCCGGACTGGCGTCGAAGGCGAGGCCGAAGTAGGACGGCTTGGCCTGGTAGAGAACCTGCCCGCCGTGCACGGCCCGGGTGAGATTGACGATCGTGAAGTCGAGCCGGGCGGCGCGCTTCGAGGCGAACACAAAATCACCGTCCGATTCGAGCTCGTCGAAGCGGATGCGGCCGGCATCATAGGTGTAACGCGGCCGGCGCCAGTCGCGGGCAATGCCCATGCGAAGATCCGCCTTGACCGCAATAAGAAGATCGCGATCGGGAAGCTCCAGACGCACGCCCAGCCCGGCGCGGTTCGGCGCGACGTCCGCCAACGCGATCCGGCGGACCCACGACTCGGGTGATGCGTGCGCCTCGTGGGGAAT
Organism: Planctomycetota bacterium; assembly: GCA_034211115.1. Lineage (GTDB taxonomy): Bacteria > Planctomycetota > Phycisphaerae > Phycisphaerales > SM1A02 > JAXHTH01. The sequence continues at coordinate 1,886 of JAXHTH010000109.1, forward strand.
GAGCACCGTAACGAGCACTTCCGTATCCGCGAGCTCGAAGTGCCGCGCGGTGGTCTGGTGGATGAGCCGCTCGTCCTGGTAATGACGATGCTCGTCTTCGACGCCTTCGAGCCGGTAATGCGTCTGCGGGAACACGATGAGGAGGCGGCGATCGACGGGCAGTTCCGACCGGCCGATCCGATCGTAGGCGGTGTCGTACCAGTGCTCGCCGCGCTCGAGAATCTGCCGCGTGTGCCAGAGATTGGCCAGCGTGAAGTACTCCTCGATGCGGGACTTGAAAACGTCGAACACGACGAACAGCTCGGGGTCCTTTACATACGCGATGACGCGATCCCACTCGTAGCCCATCTTGTCGTCGATGAGCCGCGTGCGGGAATAGTCGAAATCGACAAAGGTGAGGAAGTCGATCTTCTGCGTCCGCACCGACCGGTAGGAGCCGGCATTGTGCAGGAAGTCGAGGACGGACTGGCCGGGCACGGCATCACGGATGCTGTAGCGGTATTCGCCTTCCTCCTGGCCCATCCAGATCTTCTCGGGGCGGACGCAGAGGCGATTGTGAAAGTAGTCCTGTCGGTACGCGCCGTACGGCCCGCTGGGCATGTAATCACGATATCCGCCGTCGTGGAGAAGGACGGACCCGCCCGACATGAGAAGGACGATGCTGTTCTCATCGGCATGGCCGTGCGTCATCTTCTCTTCCTCGACGGGAATGGTGTCGCGCAGGTAGTCGCGGAACAGGAGGCCGCCGTCGCCTTCATCGCGGTAATTGAGGAGAAGATAGGTCGAGTCGTACTCCCAGCCGTCGCGGAAGACGATCTTCTTTCCCTGAACGTCCTCCATCACCTCGCGCG
>JAXHTH010000110.1:0-6007 GCA_034211115.1 Planctomycetota bacterium
CATCCCCTCTCCCTCCACGCCGCGTCCCCCGGCTGAGCCGGAGCCCGGAGCAGAAGCCGCGATGAACCCGACGCCCGCCGAACGCATCACTCTCGTCACGGGCGGGGGCGGTTTCATCGGCTCGCATCTGGTCCGGCGCCTGGTCGACCGCGGCGACCGGGTGGTGGTCATCGACGATTTCTCCACCGGTCGGCGCGAGAATCTCGTTCATCTCCCCTCCGAGCGCGTCGAGGTGATCACGGCCCGGGTCTCGGAGGCGATCGGCGATCTGAAGGCCGGTGACTTTCACGAGATCTACCACCTCGCCGCCGCCGTCGGCGTGCGGCTTGTCATCGAGCAGCCGGTTCAGACGATCGAGACGAACGTGCTGGAGACGGGGGAGATCCTCCGCTTCGCGCTCCGGGCCCGGACGCCGGTGCTCATCGCGTCCACGTCGGAGGTGTACGGCAAGTCGACGAAGATGCCCTTCGCCGAAGATGACGACGTCGTCTACGGCCCGACGATCCTGCATCGATGGTCCTACGGCTGCTCGAAGGCGATCGACGAGTTTCTCGCCCTGGCCAGTCATCGGGAGCACGGCCTGCCCGTGACGATCGCGCGGCTGTTCAACACGGTGGGCCCGCGCCAGGTGGGGCGGTACGGGATGGTCCTGCCGCGGTTCGTCGCCGCCGCCCTGGCCGGCGAGCCGCTGGAGGTGTACGGGGACGGCCGACAGACGCGGTGCTTCTGTGACGTTCGCGACGTGGTGGACGTGCTGAGCAGGATGCCCTCGAACCCGAGGTGCCTGGGGCGTGTCCTCAACGTCGGCGACGATCAGCCGCTCGAGATCGGCGCGCTGGCCCGGCTCGTCATCGACACGCTCTCCAGCCGCTCGTCCATCGTGTACGTGCCGTACGATGAAGCCTTCGGCGCCGGATTCGATGATCTGCGCGACCGGCGTCCCGACCTGACGCGGCTTCGTGAGGCGACCGGTTTCTCACCCAGGATTCCTCTGGCGCAGACGATCCGGGATCTGGCCCGCGTGCTGGCCGAGCCGCGTGGCGTGGCCGCCCCGCCGAAGGTGTCATGACCCCACCGCCCGCCCATCGCGATCTCGAGCTGTTTCCGGACCAGATCACGCCTCCGGCCCCGCATGAGCTGGATCTGGCGGACGCGGGCGAGCCGGTCGTGGTCGGGGCGATGAACCTGCTCAACAGCTACGCGCACGTGCTCGTCGTCGCCTTCGTGGTGACGCTGCTGTTCACGCCGCTCGTTCGGCGCCTGGCCCTGGCGGGCGGGGTCGTCGATCGGCCGGATGCGAGGCGGAAGATGCACGACTACCCCGTGCCGTACCTGGGCGGCCTGGCCGTGTTCATCGGGCTCATCGTCGCCATCGCCGTGAGCTACTTCTCGGGCGATGACTACACGACGGAGTACGCCGGCGTGCCGCTGGCGGTGGTGGTGGGGATGGTGGCGATCACCTTCACCGGCCTCGCCGACGACGTGTGGGGCTGGGATCCGCGTCTGAAGATCGCCGGCCAGCTCGTCGCGGCCGCCGCCCTCGCCATCGAGGATGTCGGCGTGCGCGTCGCCGAGGGCCTGCTCAATCCCGTCGTGCTTCAGGTGATGGGCGAAAGCGGACCGGGCGTGGTGCTGCTCTCGATCGGGGGCTTCGACTTGCTCAGCGGACACGTGTTCTACTGGACGGGGACCGCCCTCATCGCCGTCTTCGTGCTCGGCGGTTGCAACGCCGCCAACCTGCTGGACGGGCTGGACGGACTGCTCAGCGGGGTGGTGGGCGTGGTCGCCATCGGCCTGCTCGCCATCTGCCTGCTCATGATCCCCTCCGACAGCGCGGGGATGAACCAGGCCCGGGACGTCGCCGACCTCGTTCAGCAGCATGTCGTGCAATATCACGAAGAGACGGGAACGTACCCGAAGACGGTGACGGAGCTCGTCGACGCCGGCACGCTGCAGCGCGAGGAGACTGCGATGCCGCAGGGCTGGACCCTGCTCTACGGCCCGCGCTACGGGCGGGTGGCCGTGGACGGCCGGCTCCTGGGGGGGGCGCGGATCGTGCTGTGCATGGCCCTGCTGGGCGCGGTCCTCGGCTTCCTGCCTCACAATTTCAATCCCGCCAGCATCTTCCTGGGAGACTGCGGCAGTCTTCTGCTGGGGTACATGTGCGCCGTGATCATTCTCATGCTGGGCGATCGGGGGGAGACACACCTGGTCTTCGCCGGCCTGATCGTCTTCTCGCTGCCCATCATGGACACCACGCTGGCCATCATCCGGCGCTGGCTGGCGGGCACGCCGCTGTCCGTCCCCGATCGTCATCACATCCATCACCAGTTGCTTCACGCGCTGGGCGGGGTGAAGCGGGCGGTGTTGTCGCTGTACGGCATCAGCTTCCTCTTCGCCGCGCTGGGGGTGACGCTGGCGGGACTGGTGATGCAGACCGGCCTCCGCGTTCGCGTGATCTACACCATCGCATTGGTGCTGTTCAGTTTCATCGGGGTGGTGGCGGTGAAGGCGGCGCGGACCCAGCAGCGGGAGGCGGCGAAGTCGCCGGCGCGGCGCGGGGGCGGCCCCGCCCGGCCCTAGCGGTCCCGAATCGGCGCCGCGCCCTTGCCGTGCGCGGGTTTTCCGCCACAATCAGCGGCCATGACCGATCGCCCGCCCCCCACGCGCGTCCTCTTCGTCTGCATGGGCAACATCTGCCGCAGCCCGCTGGCGGAGGCGATCTTTCGCCATCGCGCCGCCACGCGCGGTGTGGCCGAGCGCTTCCTCGTCGATTCCGCAGGCACCGGCGACTGGCACGTCGGCGAAGCGCCGGACGAGCGCGTGCAGCACGTCGCCGCCCGCAACGGCGTGTGGCTGGACAGCGCCGCCCGGCAGGTCAAGCGAGGCGATTTCAAGCGCTTCGATCACATCTTCTGCATGGACGAGGACAATCGCGAGGCGTTGCTGGAGATGGGCGCGCCGGCCGGGAAGGTCCGACTCCTCCTGGAATGTGACCCGAGAGCGCCGATGGTCGAGGTGCCCGATCCCTACTTCGGCGGCGAGGACGGGTTCGATCTTGTCTGGCGCCTCGTCGATTCCGCCTGCGACGCGGTGCTCGACGAGCTGCTCGATGAGCACCCGTCGGGGGGAACGAAGCGGACATGAGCGGCGAGGCGGCCATTGAACGCGCCCTGGCCGACGCCGGCTTGCCGACGTCGATCAGGAGTCTCCGCGAGCTCTCCGGGGGCTGCATTCATCGGGTGTGCGAGGTGACGCTCGATGATGATTCACGCATCGTCGCCAAGATGAATCGCGCTGATCAGGTGCTTATCTTCCGGGAAGAGGCGGCGGGGCTGACCGCGCTGGCCGAGACGAACACGGTCCTCGTGCCCCGGCCGCTGAGCGTCGGCGCGCACGGCGACACGGCGATCCTGCTCATGACCGCCCTCGCCCCCGCCCCCGGAACGGCCACGGACCGGGCGTGGAGGTCATTGGGAGAAGAGCTGGCCGCCCTCCACGCCGTCGATGTCGGCCGGCGCTACGGCTTCCACGCCGACAATCACCTCGGCAGCACCTTCCAGCCCAACACCTTCTGCGATGACTGGGTCGATTTCAACGCCCGCTACCGCCTCGGGTTTCAGGTCGAGTTGGGTCGTCAGAACGGCCTGATCGGCAGGGACGAAGCGCGCCGGCTCGAGATGCTGATCGATCGGCTGGGGGAGTTCATCCCCGCATCGCCGAAGCCGGCCCTCCTGCACGGTGATCTCTGGTCCGGCAACGCCCTGCCCACCGTCGACGAAGAAGGCGAGGCACGCATCGCGGTTATCGATCCCGCGACGTCCATCGGTGACGGCTGGGCGGACATCGCCATGATGAAGCTCTTCGGCGGATTCCCGCCTTCATGCTTCGACGCCTACGCCCGGGCGGTGGATGATCACGATCGCGTCGAATCGCGGATCGTCGTGTATCAGCTCTATCACGTGCTGAACCACGTGAACATCTTCGGACGCGGCTACGCCGGCCAGGCGATGAGCCTGGTCGGGACCCTCGGCTGCTGATCGCCGGTCGCGAGGTCTGATGCGCCTCGCGCGGTTATCGGCGTCCAAGGCGCGCCGGCGACGTCCGCATACCCTCTTCTCCGCCGGTTGTCGGCCGCAGAAAGTTGCCCGCGCCGGCGATGTATTGGAATCTGGGATGTCAGGCGGCGGTGTGCGGCCGGGGCAAGGGTGGCGATGCGGAGGCGATTGGAGGCACGGGAGGGCTGCAATGTCGGTTCTTCGTTTGCTCGTGATGATCTCATCCAGCCTGCAGATCCTCATCGGATCCTGCGCCGCCTACCGGATGCTCTCGCCCTACCAGGTCGACCTGATCGGCCTGCTGCTGTGCAGCACGGTGATCGCGGCGGGGCTGGCGAGCCTCTCCTGCCTCTACGTGGGCAAGCGGCCGAGCCTCTCGCGCCAGTCGACGATCAAGTTCAACATCCTGCTGCTCGTGCTCGTGTCGGGCGCGGCGGGGGTGATCCTCGCCTTCGAGCAGCATCAGGGGATCTCCCAGCAGCGGCTGCAGTTCCTCATCACCGCTTTCGCCCTCTGCGCCGCGCCGTTCCTCATCAACGGCGTCTCGCTGGCCCTCATCGAACGCCGCGTGCAAAGGCTGGCGATCTGAGAGACACCCGCGTGCGGGGCGGCGCCGCGTCCTGGGCATCAAACGCAAAGACGCCCGCACCGGGATCGGTGCGGGCGTCTTGATTGATCTTGCCGCGAGGAGCTTCGTGCTCATCCGTTCTTCTGCGCGAAGTCCTTCATGAATTGCACGAGCGTGGTGCACGCGTCGAGGGGCAGGGCGTTGTAGAGCGAGGCGCGGAGGCCGCCCACCGAGCGGTGACCCTTCAGGCCCGACATGTCGTGCTCCAAAGCCTCGGACACGAACTTCCCGTCCAGATCCTCGCTGGGGGTGCGGAAGGTGACGTTCATCCGCGAGCGGCTGTCCGGACGCGCCACCGGCTTGTAGAAGTCCAGGGTGTCGATCGTGTCGTAGATGAGTTTCGCCTTCTCGTCGTTGCGCTTCGCGATGCCCTCGAGCCCGCCGTTGTTGAGGATCCACTTGAACACGCGTCCCATGAAGTAGGTCGCGAAGACGGGCGGGGTGTTGAGCATCGAGCCCTTGTCCGCCTGGACGCGGTAATCGAGCATCACCGGCAGCTCGCCCTCGATGCGCTCCATGAAGTCCTTGCGGATGATGACCAGCGTCCCGCCCGCGGGTCCGAGGTTCTTCTGCCCGCTGGCGAAGACCAGGGCGTGCCGGTTCATGTCGATGGGCCGGCTGAACATGTTCGAGCACATGTCCGACACGAGCGGGCGATCGGTGGCCGGCGGGGCCTTCCATTCCGTGCCGAAGATCGTGTTGTTGTCGCAGTAATAGACGTACTCGGGGTTGGCGCTGTAGTTGATCTCATCCGCGGCGGGGATGTGATCGAAGTTGTCCTTCTCGCCGTCGTAGGCGAGATGGACGTCGCCGAACAGCTTCGCCTCGCGGATGGCCTTCTTCGTCCACGCGCCGGTGTGGAGATAGTCGGCGGTTTTTCCCCGGCCGAGGAAGCACATGGGGCACATGGCGAACTGGAGGGTCGAGCCGCCCTGCTGGAAGAGGACGGCGTAGTCGTCGCCGATGCCGGCGATCTTCCGGCAGTCCGCCTCCGTCTCCTCGAACACGGCCTTGATCACCTTCCCGCGGTGGCTGTGTTCCAGCACGCCGATCCCGCTGTCGGCGATGTTCCAGATGTCCTGTTGCGCCTCCTTGAGGCAGTCCTCCGGGAGGACGGCGGGACCGGGCGCGAAGTTGAAGATACGCGTGGCAGTGGCGGTTGCGGTGGTCATGGCTGTGGTTCCGTTCGCTTTTCTACAAACAGAAGGGAGTCTTGAGTCGTGAGTCTTGAGTCGTGAGGCTTGGGGCCTGAAGACCTGGAGACCTGGAGGCTTGGAGGGGTTTGAGTCGGGAGCTTGGACCAACCTCTCTTGTCTCTGTG
>JAXHTH010000111.1:0-7358 GCA_034211115.1 Planctomycetota bacterium
AGTTGGGTGAGAAACGCCGAGCCGGGCGAGAGATCGATCGCCGCCTCGCCCGCCCCGTCGGCCAGGCCGGTCAGATCCATCGTGCGGCGGCGATCCGAGAAGAGACGGGAGAGCTGTTCGCCGATACCCGCCACCGCGCGCAGGCGGGCGATGCTCGAACCCTGGTTCGGCGTGCCGCACATGATGAGCCGATCGATCGCGGGGCCGGCGTCGTCGCCTTCGCCGTCTCCGCCGTAGTACGCCGGGCGCGTGAGCACATCGCGCGTGACGAGCCCGCCCATCGAGTGGGCGACGACGTCCACGCGCCGCACGCCCAGCGCATGAAGTTCAAGCAGACTCTGCATGAGCAGATCGGCGGCATCGACGATCGGCCCGTCGTTGGGATATTCCAGGCGGGCCACGACATGGCCTTCCTTCCGCAGCGCCTCGATGACATCGTCCCACAGCCAGCCCGGATCATCCAGGCCGTGCACGAGCAGGACGATGCGCCGCGGCACCGTCTCGCGCTCCTCCGCGTAACGGGCCGGCCTCAACGGTACATCGTGCGGCCTCGGGAAGAAGACGCCGTACGCCGGCTGCCGCTGGAGCACCAGCGCGCGGACGAGCCGGTCGAGGCGCGACTCGATCGCCGCGCGGCTCTCGTCCGTGGTTTCATCGTGCCCGGCATACTGGAGGCGCACCTTCAGCGCGTCATCCTCGACCGTCGCCGAAATGAGACCGTCGGTCCGCCGGCGGATCGATTCGAGCCTCGCCTTTCCCAGCGCGGAGTCGGCGTCGATCCTCCAGTCCAGGTCATCGAGCTCCTCCGGCGGCTCGAGCTGGAGGGCGGCGTACGCGCCGCGCAGCATCGCGCGCACGTCCACCTTGCCCCCGTCGAGGGTGAGTTCGAGATACAGCGCCGCCGGCGTCTCTTCGTCTGCGCGCCCAATCCATGCAATCGGCGCGCACAGGATCGCGAGCAGGACGGCGAACGTCAGGTTCCGGGGGCGCCGGGGGTTCCGGGGGCTCATCGCATCATCTCCCCTCCGATCACTGCGGACTATTCTCGAGCAGCACGCCGAACAACGCCTGCTGGGCCTGTTCGTATTTCCGGAAGCTCTCCTGCAGGTTTTCGCTGAGCAGCTCGAAGGCCTCGCGGTCCTCCATGAGCTCGTCGCCGTGCCGATCCATCACGCGTCGCATCGCGTCGGAGGCGGCCTTCAGATCGCCGGCCGCGACGGCGAACGACCGCGCCGCCTCGTAAAGCAGTTCGTGCTCCAGCTCCGTGGGCGAGGGACGATAGAGCACCTTCCACGGGCTTCGCCGAACCTCGATCATGGTCAGCTTGAGCTGCTGGGACGCGAGCCGGGCGTTGGCGAGCATCTCCCGCACGTTGGGCAGCTCCGCATCGAACTCGACCTGCACGTCCTCCATGATGGAGGCGAAGGTGTCGATGCCCTCCTGCCCCCGCTCGAGAAGCTGATGAACCTTGTCGATCGTTTCGTCCTCGACGCGCGCGGAAATCGCCTTCGCATCCTCGCTGAACCCCTGCATGTTGGCGACGAAGGTATCGACCCCCTCGCGGTTGTCCTCGATCATCCGGCGCGCATCGGCCATGATCACATCGAGGTTCTCGGCGGCGCCGTTGACGTTGTCCATCACCTCGTCCACTGTCTCCCGCCATCGCGCATAATCCTCGCGGACCTGCGCCACCGTCGCGCTGGCATCCTCCATCGTCCGGTCGGCATTCTCGAGGATGGGGACAATGCGCGTGTCGTATTGCTCGGGCACGTCGCGCAAGAAGCCGCTGAAGTCCTTGACGTTCTCGAGGATCTTGGTGGTGCGGTCGGCGTTGTCGGCGCCGACGAGTGAGCTGAGCATGCCGACGGCGACGGATCCCTCGATCGTCCCGCCGTGTTCGATGAGAACGACTTCGGAGACCTGCGTTTCGGCTTCTTCGTCATCGCCGACCGCGTCGCCCGGGGCGTCTTCGCTCGCCGGCTCCGTCTCGCCGCTGTCGGCGGCGTCTTCGGACTCGTCCATCTCCCCGGCGTCATCGGGCATGCCGCCCACCGCGGTGATGTCCAGCCACGCGTCGGACCCGATGAGCGGCGCGGTCACGAAGATCTTCGCGTTGGAGTAGAGCCGCACACGCTCATCGAGGGTGAAGTCGACGGCGATGGTCTTGAAGGGCGCCGTCTCGTCGAATACCGCCCGCACATCGGTCACCTGCCCCATCGACATTCCGCCGACGCGGACGTCGGCCCCCTCCTTGAGATTGCTCACGCCCGCCCCCACCGGATAATTGACGGTGTATTCCCGGGCGGCCAGCGTGAACGTGCGCCACACGCCGGACAAGGTGATGATGATGACCAGCGCGAGGATGAGCGTCACGCTCACGAACACGCCGGTGCGGACGTCGTTTCGTCTCCGTTCAAGCGGGCTCGGCATGCGGCATACTCCTGAGAAGAATCCCTTCCGGCGGGGCCGGCCACCACGCGCCGCCCCCCTCAGCTCATTTCACCACCCGCGTCGACTCGACGGCGGGCGCCTCGCCGAACATCGGTTCGGCGGTCCCCAGCAGATCCTCGGCGTAGCTGGTTTCGGCCTTCCGCTTCGTGATCGGCCCCTCCGGATCGCCCCGCAGGAACTGGCGGATGAGCTGATCCTCCTCGCTGAGTTCGCCCAGCCGGTCCGTGGGATGATCGCGCAGCCGCTCGTACGCCTCCCGTTCGGCGACCATCAGCATCCGGCCCTTGTCGAGCATGGCCATCCGGTCGGCGATGGTGAACGCGGAGTCCATCTCGTGGGTGACCACCACGCTGGTGACGCCGATCTTCTTCGTCAGGTCGATGATGAGCCGGTCGATCTCGGCGCTGGTGACGGGATCCAGACCCGCGGACGGCTCGTCGTAGAAGAGGATCTTCGGATCGAGCGACAGGGCGCGGGCGAGGCCGGCCCGTTTCTTCATGCCGCCCGAGATCTGGGCGGGATACTTGTCTGCGTGCTCGCGCAAGCCGACGAGTTCGAGCTTGATCTTGACCTGGATCTCGATGATGTTGCTCGCGAGGGTGGTGTGCTCCTGGAGGGGCAGGGCCACGTTCTCCGCCACCGTCATCGAGTTGAACAGCGCCCCGGACTGGAAGAGGATGCCGAACTTCTTGCGCACCTCGTTCAGCCCCTCCTCGTCCAGCTCGGAGATGTTCCGGCCGAAGATCTTCACGTAGCCCTCATCGGGCAGCAGCGATCCGATCATGTGGCGGAGAATCGTGCTCTTGCCCGAGCCGGAGCCGCCCATGATGACCATCGTCTCCCCGGGGTAGATCCCGAGATTCACCCCGTCCAGCACCGTCTGCTCGCCGAAGCGCTTGATCAGGTTGCGGACTTCAATGATCGGTTCGTGTTCAGTCATCGGTCGCAGTGGGCGTCGCGGCCCCCTCGGGATGCGGCTCGCCTTCCTCCCCCTCCAGGGCGGCTACAGGATAGGCGAAATCGCCGCCCTCCGCGTCGCGGATGACGATCGAGTCGAACCGGAACACCGGCCGCCCCGTCGCCTCGTCGAAGCGGACGAAGACCGCCTCGGCCTCGACGAACCCGCGGTCGAACTCGAAGACGTAGGGGATCCGCGGGCGGGCGGGATCGATCGCCGATTCCGGATCGATGGCGGCCCGATCCTGGCGGGAGGCGCGGAAGGCGCCGTAGCGTCGTCGCAGGGTGTCGATGAAGGCCGCGGCCTCGGCGTCGGGGCGCTTCGCCGCCTCGCCCGTGAACTCGGCCTTGAAGCCCGAAATGTCGCCGGCAAACCCCTTCTCCAGCGCGGTCACCGGGCCGTAGCGCAGCGGGCGGAAGTTCCGCTGGTGGAGCCACAGCCCGCCGGCGGTCCAGACGATGGTCAGCACCGAGCCCAGGGCGATGCCGATGAGGGCCATTCTCCCCCCGCCCAGGGTGGGGCTGCGCCGGATCCGCACCAGTCCGGCCACGCCGAGGACGGGCCCGATCACGCACAGCGGCGGGCAGAGCGCCAGCGAGCAGAGCAGGGACGCGACGGCCCAGGGGCTCGTCCGCCGCCGCCGGGTCGGGCCGCCGACGCACGCACGGTCAGCCGCCATCGCCCGCCGCGTCTCCCGTCGTCTCCCCTTCGTCTTCGCCGGCCGGCTGCTCTCCGACCGCTTCCTCCGGCGGATAGATCAGAGTCCCCTGTTCCGAATCCAAGATCTCAATGTACGTCCACTTCATGAGGATGGTGCCGGTGTTCTGATCGGCGAAGATCATTTCCGCCTCCGCGCTGACCGGTCCGCTCTCGAACTGAAGCACGTACGGGAAGACCTGTGACGGTTGCCCGGTCGAGGGCTGAGTCGATGCCGCCTGATCGAGCGCGCAGGACTGATACTCCCCGTAGCGGGAACGCAGGGCATCGACGAAGGCGATGACGGTGGCATCATCGGCGGTGGCGCCGGGGCCATGGAACTCGCTCTTGAATCCCCCGGCGTCGCCGTTAAAGCCCGCTTCGAGCGCGGCATCCGGGCCGCGCATGACCGGTCCGGCGAACCGGTCCCAGAAGGCGTAGATGCCCCAGACCTGGCCCGCGAACACGAGCGCACCGATCAGGATGCCGGCCACGGCCAGCCCCGTTCCCTTGCGTGCCGGATTCCCGCTCACCGTGATCGCGCCGATGAGCCCGAGAATGACCGCGATCGGGGCCAGAAGCAGGCCCAGACACGGAATGATCGCCACCAGGCTCATTACAAGCGCGGTGATCGCCAGCCCGCTGGTCTTCGGTCGCTCTTCCATCGTCTGTTGCTCGAACGGGCTCTGATACTGGCTCATGCTCGGCGTCTCCTCGTATGGTTGGTGCGGCCATAGTAGAGATTGCGGGCCTGTTTGGCGAACTCACGGCCCGGCCGGCGGCGTCGGAGCCTCCTCCTCCACGCCCAGCGTGAGATCGCCGCGCCCGCGATCCTCGATCATCAGCGACCTGAGCCGGAACACCGGCACCAGCTTCCCCGGCGGCACCTGCGCCTCGAACGACGCGGAGCCGAACGGCGACGCATCGGCGAAGTGGAACACCCCGCCCATCTCCACGATCGGCCGCAGAATCGACCCGTCCGGCGAGACCGAGATCGCCATGAACCGGTCGAAAACGCCGTAGCGATCGATCGCGTCCGCCCTGAACTGCTCGATCTCCTCGATCGACGGCCGCCGGGGATCGGTGCCCGACCAGAGCTGCAGCGTCCGGGCCGGGTCGGCGCCGGCCGGCGGCCGCATGAGCTGCCCCACCGTGTCGATCATCATCGCCTCCTGCGCCTCCCGCTGCCGCTCGGCGACGTAATCGAGCAGGGCGGACCAGACGAAGGCGAGGCTGACGCCGACCACCACCGCCGCCAGCGCCAGGCCCCGGCCGGTCAGCCGGCCCTCGGCGAGGCGAATCCGGCGAAGGGCGAAGATGCCCAGCAGGGCCCCCAGCAGGCTCGTGAAGGGGCACAGCGGGATCACCGCGATGATCAGCCCCGCGACGGCCAGCTTGCTCACCGGCCCCTTGTCGCGGCCGTCTTCTCGCGGCCGATCCGGAGACTGGCAGGGATTGCCGCTCACGCGCTGACGATCCTCGCGACGGGTGCTCAGAGGCGGCCGCGCTCGACGCCCGGCCGGACGCACAGGATAGACTGAACCGATGCTCGACGAGATGACCGGCGCGCGGATCACGGTGATGGGCCTGGGCCGCTTCGGCGGCGGCGCGGGGGCCGCCCGCTGGCTGGCCGAACGCGGCGCGCGGGTGCGTGTCACCGATCTCGCCTCGCGCGAGATCCTCGCCGGCCCTCTGGGCGAGCTGGCCGATCTGATCGACTGCGGATCGATCACCCTTCGTCTGGGCGGGCACGAGGAGGCCGACTTCGCCGGCTGTGATCTGGTCGTCGCCAATCCGGCCGTCCCCCGGCCCTGGGAGAATGCGTACCTGCGAACCGCGCGCGAGGCGGGCGCGCCGATCACCACCGAGATCCGCCTCCTTCTGGAACGGCTCGATCGCCGCCGCGTCATCGGCATCACCGGCACGGCGGGCAAGTCCACCACCGCGGCCATGATTCACCATGTTCTGACCCGCGCGGGGCATCGATCCCACCTCGGCGGCAATATCGGCGGGTCCCTGCTGAATCGGCTCGACGAGATTCACGGGAATGACCGCGTAGTGCTGGAGCTGTCCAGCGCGATGCTGTACTGGCTGGGGGCGGGCGTGGGCTATGAGGACGCGGCAGGAATCTCGCCGCACGTCGCCGTCCTCACCAATCTGGCGCCCAATCACCTGGACTGGCACGGCTCCTTCGAGCATTACGCGCAATCGAAGCGGAACATCTTCGCTTTTCAAACGGAAGGTGACCACGCAGTTGTTGGCGATGAGGTGCCTGATCCGGCCGCGCCGATCGACCTGAAGGTCCCGGGGCCGCACAATCAGCGCAACGCCGCGATCGCCATCGCGGCCGTCGAGCGTGCGATCGGGATGACCGCCGAAGAGGCCGCCCCCCTGCTGGCGGACTTCGCCGGCCTGCCGCATCGGTTGCGCCTCGTCGCCGAACATGATGGCCTGCGTTTCTATGACGATTCCAAGGCGACGACGCCGGAGGCGACCGTGCTGGCGGTCCGTTCATTTCCGCAGCCGCAGCGCGTGCATCTGATCGCGGGCGGCTACGACAAGCAGATCGACCTGACGCCCATCGCCGATCTGGCCGACCGGCTGGCCGGTCTGTACACGATCGGCGCGACCGGCCGCAGCCTCGCAGCGGCGGCGGGGCGCGCCGACAAGGCGATCTGGTGTGAAACGCTCGACCGCGCCGTGGCCGCGGCCGTCGATCGAATGCAGCCCGGCCACATTCTCCTCCTCAGCCCCGGCTGCGCAAGCTGGGACCAGTTCGAGAACTACGAGCAACGCGGCGCCGCCTTCGCCGCCGCCGTGCCGAGGCGACTGGGATCTCGATACGCTCGGCAACTGGGGAAACGTCATCACCGATGAGGCCGAGGCGAACGTGTATGACGGCCCCGATGGCGACGGCTCGGACATCGACGAGGACCGCGACCACAATGATGTCAACGAGTTCACCAACCGCAATGCCGGCACCGGCCTCGATCTGGAGTACGACAAGGTGGGCAACATCGTCACCCAGGACACCTCCGCCACCACGATCACCTACACCCACGACGCCTGGAACCGCCTCGTGGGGGTGGAATACGGCCAGACCGTCCGGGCTGCCTACGTGTACAACGGCCTGAACTGGCGTATACTGAAGCAGGCCGACACCGATGGCACCGGCGGCCCGGACCAGCAGAGACTCATGCACTACTCCGACCGGTGGCAACTCCTGGAAGAGGATGTCTGGGACGACTGGACT